>CAZBGY010000049.1:0-1636 GCA_964491605.1 uncultured Candidatus Bathyarchaeia archaeon | reverse complement strand
CCTATTAAGCGAAGCTTTATCCGAAGCTATGGATATCGATCCGAAGATTATGAACGCCTAGAGTATGCATCACTCAACCCCATCACCTAAGCCTAAGGGAGATGTAGATGTCGAATAGCATCGTAAGAAGCTTTACTCAACGCTTACCGATCCCTTATGCCTGAGCCAGCTTTACACTTCTCGGTAATCTTCTCCATCTCAACTCCGAGGCTTGGTGTTAGACGCGCTCTACTACTCTCGCTACTAGCTCTACTCCCAGATCTCGATATACTACTACATATCCATAGATCTATGAGCCACTCGATCATACTCCTAAGCTTGATATGGATGCCTATCCTCCTAGCCTCCTACCTCTTCAAGCGTAGATATCTCTGTATAGCTCTACTATGCTTCCTAGCGGTTTTAAGCCATCCGTTAATCGACTGCTTCCAAACATATACACCGATACTCTATCCTGCATACGATAGGAGTATATGGGTTAACATCGACGGATGGATTCTAGTATCGCCTGAAGGCTTAACCCCGCATGCATCGATAAGCGTTAAGGATAAGCCTACGGTATTCGAACCGTTCGAATCAATCGACGCACCCCTCTTCACAAGCGAAGGATTCCTGATATCGATAATCCTAACCGCAGCACCATTATTCCTGAGAGTTAGAAGCATCCGTAAGCCTGCCGGCGGAGCTGAGCCAGCAGGCTCGGAGTCTAGGCGCTCCACGGTAGGCTTCGATCCTGTTGATAGGGTACGGGATCCAATCTCCACGGATATGATTACGATAGTTATCCCGACGTTGAACGAGGAGGAAGCTATAGGTAGGGTTTTAGATGAGCTTATAGCCGAGGGGTATAGGAATATACTAGTCGTCGACGGATATTCGACCGATAGAACAGTCGATATAGCTAAGTCTAAGGGTGTTAGCGTCGTATACCAGAAGGGTGTAGGGAAAGCCGGAGCGGTAGCAACAGCTATAGAGATTGTTTCAACACCCTACATGCTCGTTATGGATGGCGATTACACCTATGATCCTAGGGATATCAAACGCCTCCTAGAATATGCCGAGGGATACGATGAGGTTATAGGATATAGGGTTGATAGAGTGAATATACCGCTTCTACATAGGCTGGGAAATAGGATTATAAGCTTAGCGTTCAGCTTAATGCTTGGAAGACGCATCAGGGATCCATGCAGCGGGATGTACCTTCTCAAAACAGATTTAGCTAAGAAGCTTGAACTAACATCGAGCGGTTTCGAAGTCGAAGTCGAGATAGCTGGTCAAATCGCCGCACTCGGTAGGATCACAGAGGTTCCGGTAAGATATAGGCGTAGGATCGGGAGGGGTAAGCTTAGAGCTTGGAGGGATGGATTCAATATAATCGTATCCGCGGCTAAGGTTATGTGGCTATACAACCCGATCTTCATAATATCAGCCCTAGTAGCCCTACTAACAGTACCAGGAGCCATAATACTACTAGAGCAGCTAACGTTAAGATACCTATACGGAGCATGGTCTCTAGGCTGGTCGTGGCTAGGATTAGTACTATTCGTAGCAGGATTACAGGGAGTAGCGGTAGCCGCAACATCCCTAATGCTAAAGAGGATGGAGCGTAGGATAATACAGGCGCTCAGAGAGAGAT
>CAZBGY010000048.1:0-1644 GCA_964491605.1 uncultured Candidatus Bathyarchaeia archaeon | reverse complement strand
TTACAGGTAACCCGGTAGAAAGACTTAAAGCGATAGATTATCCACCAGGATTCGAGGTAATTCCTCTAACCTTCGAAGAATTCGTTAGATTAGCTCATAAGAGAAACCCTCTGGCTATCGAGGCTTTAGATATAGGCGTATATCTGAGAGATGATTTGAACGTAAAAGAGAGGTTAAAATGTATGGTTAGATCGTAGGGAGAGCTGTGAATGAGCTGAACCTAATAGACCATACTCATAAACATTGCTAGTGAAGACTATAACCTTCCCAACTATATTCTCGAAAGGTATTGTTAGGATCATCTTACCGTTTCCTCGAATAGGTTTGATGAATCTAAGATCTACGCTATCCTGTAAGCTATCTTAGACTGCTTAATCTTCCTGATACCTGGGGTTGAAGACTTTAGATAAAACCTTACCGGTAATCGCTACTATATCCAGATCCTGGAAGGTAAGCTTTCAACGATAAGCATCCTAAGCGCTAGGTCTACTAGATCATCTCCAGGTGAACTTCAGATGACTTAAACAAAACATCCCTATTTTCGATGACATATTCGTTAACGATCACTATCTGGCTATAACGACTTATCAAGAAATCCTCTAAATCTATTAAGGGAGAAAAGTTTAGCGATATAGCTGGGATATCGCTATTATGCTTCCTGTATGGAGATACCTATGTAGGGTATGGTAGCTAGATGGCTGCCACCTATGAGCCTCTGTACTATCTAGCTGGATTCCCGTTCCTTAGTATTGACTATCAGCTAAACTATAACTATGTAGACGTATCGCACGCTCCTTATCTATCTCTCTTATAAGCTTCAATAGTATCGAAGCCTTCCTCCTAAGCTCATCCCCAGAGACTGTACCATGCATAGGGCATAGTTTATCGACCGAGATACCCTCACCCTGAACGTAGATAACCGGGTATATCCTACATCCTAGCGGCCTATACCTATAGATTCTACACCTCCTACTAGCTCTATCATAGAAGTAGCAGTAGCCGTCGATGTTTCTAAGATACGGTATACCGCCGCGTATCATCACGAATTCCTTTGGATCATACCCTAACCTCTCTATACGCATTATATCTCTATTCGAAAGCTCCATCTCCGTGTTCCTACAACATAACCCGCAGCGTAGGCATCGCATATCAGGTTAGAGAGTATAGGAGGCGGGGCTGATATTAACTAATCCTCCACACCGTAGATCGAGATGGTTTATCCAAGCCCTCTGGGAAGTGATGCGGCTTAGGATCGATATGGCGAAGCAACTGAGACTATATATTCTAGTGGGGGGGTTGGAGTATAGAGTTTTGGAGGGGCGGGGTAGCGTATGCTGGAGGGACCTAGGAGAGCTAAGATAGAGGAGCTTCGAGAGGTGGTTAAGCTTGTAAGCTTGGTTTTCAGCTTCGATAAGTATGGTATATCTATCGATAAGATCTTCCCCCATGTATTCTGTGAGAGTAATATAGATAACCTAAGGGTTATAGTATGTGATGGTAGGGTAGTCTCCCATCTAGCTATATGGGAGGGATTACTATACTTCTATGGGGTACAGCTTAGGATCGGGCTTATAGGATGTGTATGTACGCATCCAGATTATAGGATGAGGGGTTATGCTTCCATGCTTGTTAGCGATGCTTTCG
>CAZBGY010000047.1:0-1808 GCA_964491605.1 uncultured Candidatus Bathyarchaeia archaeon | reverse complement strand
TGGCGTGCATGGGGTCCACCGACCTACGGCCAGTGGATATTATTCGCTATAGGATTCGCTATCACATCGATAGTCTATACGATGCATGCTAGATATCCATGGTTCCCAGTGAATCCTGCAGGAGTAACGATGGGTCTAGGCTGGATGTACTATAACGTCCTAATACCTAGTATCATAGCGTATGTAGCTAAGCTTATAGTTATGAGGATAGGTGGAGCAAGGTTATACGAGGATATAGCTATGCCATTCGCTATAGGAATGACAGCATCGATATCCCTAGCAATACTACTAACAGCTACACACTACGCAGCTACAACAATCTCTATAATGTAGAGATATTGGTTTCATCTCCACTCCTCCTCACTTTTTACCTGCTATATAGGTTCCATATAGGTCAGGGTTAGACTTATATCCTTAGTTCTCATCTATGTGTTGCCTGGTATGAAGGGTAGATCGAGGGCTGAAGCATCCCTGCTTCTCGAAGAGCCTGATAGACTTCCCATAGGTAGCTTCGGTATAACTCCTCCTATAACCGCTAGGATTATAGGTCGTACACCATACTATAGGAATACGCCTTTATGCTGGGATGCTATAGCCGAAGGTAAAGTGGATTATGTGAATCGTAGGATCGCTGAGGATCAGCTGGATCTCTATAGGAGGCTTAAGGTTGAATGGATTAGAGTATATCCGAATGCGTACCCTAAGAATACTAGGGTGGAGAAGGTGGGGGAGAATGTATGGAGGGTTAACGGTGTTCTTAGGAGGTGGGTTCCGCAGACTAATATGGATTGGCCTCTAGAGAGGGTGAAGCCTAGATCGGATGAGGAGGTTATAGCTCTACTAGAATATAGGATTAAGTATGGACCTAAACCTGAGGAGGTAGTCGAAGAATCCATCGACGATAGCTATCTCTACCCTATAAAGCTGTTGAAGAAGGAGCTCGGTGATCAAGCTCTAATCTTCGGAGGAGCATCAGGTACGATAGGGGGAGAAGATACGGATCTCCTCAGATGGCTTTACAAGTATCCAGATTTCATCAAGAGATATCTAAGGTATAGGACGGATATAGCTATAGAATCTGCTAAACGTCAGGTGGAAGCAGGTGCTGATGGTATAGTTAACGGAGCAGACTACGCATACAAGAACGGCCCCTTCATGTCCCCTAAGATCTTCAAAGAGATAATACTCCCAGAGCTAAAGAGGGAGGTTCAAGAATTCAAGAAGCTTGGAGCATTCGTAGTTCTACACTCGGATGGAAATATAAAACCGTTGCTAGAGTATATAGTCGAATCAGGTGTAGATGGTGTTCAATCCCTAGATCCGCAAGCAGGTATAGATATAGGTGAAGTCAAAGAGCTGTATGGGGATAAGATATGCCTAGTAGGTAACATATGCTTGAGAACGTTGAATATAGGTTCGCTCGAAGATGTAGCTAGGGAGACGCTGGAGTGCATAAGGAAAGCTTCACCTGGAGGAGGACATATACTAACGACAGCGAACGTAGTAGATGTCGGTGTGAAATTCGAAAACTTCATGAAGATGATAGAAATAGCTAGAAAATATGGGAAGTACCATGCTTAAACCCTCCATATCCATACCTATGTAGTTCGCGATTCCTATTCATTTATAGAGAATTCATGTAAAAGTGGAGAGCGTCATATGTTAACCTAGCTCTTATAAAGCTAGGTACATCTCACTTCTACTCTCCCACCTATCTACTTCTCATACAGAATTATTAACATAACTTCTTCGCTTCTAAATATCATAGATTAAAATGGAATATACGATCAAAAATTATAGTTTCACAT
>CAZBGY010000046.1:0-1920 GCA_964491605.1 uncultured Candidatus Bathyarchaeia archaeon | reverse complement strand
GAGGAGTATATCGCTCCCTGCCCTATCGTCGGTCTAACATCTTTTATCTCGACCACGATCGACCCGCCAGTCTTAGCCCCCTCGACATATATAGGCCCGACGAGAGGGTTACCGAAGGGGATCTTACCCCTATCCCTCAAATCGCCCGGCTTCCTAATCTGACCTGAGGATGCATCCTCAACCTCGATGATAACGGTTTCCCCAGGTTTTACGTATGCTACCGGCTCCTCATATGGGCTCAGAGAATACCTCAACCCGATAGATCTAAAGCTAATCCTCACCAAAACACAACACCTCTAAGAGATAGTACCTCTAGAAGCCTATTAAGACTCCCATCCTATCGATACCGCTTATAGACATAGCTTAAAGTCGAGGGGGATTACGGGGAGATGCTCTGATATCTACGTAGGGAAGATGGGGGGGTTAGCTCTACTCGTATTAGGTATCATACTCGAATGGGGGGTTCTGCTCCTCGTATCTTCAGAACGGTATCCAGGATAGTGTTGGATGGAATGCATCGCGGATTACCCGAGGTGTTAGGAGGTCTTCTTATAGGATTAGTCGATTTGAGACTTGTAACCCTCGTTATCTTACATATGATAGGTCTATGATTCGTACAGATCGACTGAGTAAGTACTGCGACGAGTATGTTCGACGATATGGAAGAGTGCTTTGCTGAGATCGAAGATTGTTCTTCAATGGTGGAGAAATTGTTTGAATACTAGATTGTTCCATGGCTCCTCAAGGGGTATGCTGTGAAGCTAGCCGTAGATACCTTTAATAAGGAGGAGACTCTATAATATATCTAACTTCACTAGTTTGTAAAGTTAGCGTAAGCTTCTTCACTTACTGGCGGAGCTTTGGAAAAGATAAATTAGAAGGAGGTGAAAAAATGAGGTTTGTAAAGTTTTGGGAGATATGCCCAGAGGATGTCGATAAGGGAATTCCGAAGTTTATGAAGCTACTCGAAGATATGAGGAGAACACCAGAGAAGTATCCGAAATACATCGTCCCACCCTACGGGATAGGCGAGCTGTTTAAGGGTAGTAGTATTATGGAGGCTGACAGCGAAGAGCAGCTGATCAACTATATACTAGCAGTAACACCAGAGTTTAAAATAAAGTTCGTACCTTTAATCGAAAGTTCAAAAGCGATAGAAATGCTTATGAAAACTAAAATGTAAAGATGCATACTCATCTGAAAGCCCAAATCTATTTTTCTTTACCCACAAGTATAATCAACCCATTTTAGCGTATTTTACTAAAATTGGAGACATAAATATTATAGTTACAGGGAAAATGCATAGTCTCCTACATAGATACTATTCCATCCGAACCTATATCTCATCGTAGCTACCGTAGGGGATGCATCATAAGCGGAGTTTGATCTGTAAACCACTATAGAATCAATAAGCATCTATATTGAGCATGTATAGAGTAAGGTATCGAAGGATAATTTCAATTATAGTATCGATACTTCCGTTTACAGGCATATTGGTATATTCTAGTTTTAATATCGGCTAGTAGATGCGGGGTGGATTGGAGCCGTTTATATCATGGCTAATAGGTGTATAGAGCTGTTAGGCAAGCCTAATAGTAGCTTGTGATGGTATGGCTTATACTTTGACAGGGTAGTATTGCGAGTTTTAGGATAGGATATTTGCCGAAGGGTGATATCGTGATCGATGGGATAGGCTATATTCTTCAGAGGGGCTCCGGTAGTGAGATGGATCCCTCTGATAGATATAACGTTACGATAAAAATATGGATATCGAAGGTTTTTCTTATAGCATTTATCCATCTTTCTCGATGAATGCCGTAGCTATCATAAACTGAAACTATCTAAAACCATCAGGAGTACTCCAATGTTTTAGCCTACTTGAATAGGGAGTCTAGGAGCATCATTATTATGAAGCCTACT
>CAZBGY010000045.1:0-2537 GCA_964491605.1 uncultured Candidatus Bathyarchaeia archaeon | reverse complement strand
AAGCGAATTTAACGCATTCTCTAAACTTCTCCCTAGATAGGATACTTGCATCCATGGTTAGGAGCCCTGGATGTGGAGAGAACATTATTATCTTTTCGACACCAGCTTCATCCATAGCCTTCACTATCCTCTCAGCCTTCTCGATACCCTTAGAATGCACATGGCAATCTGAAGCTATATAGATCGGCTGCATAGAGTATAGGTACCTAAGGGTTCTAAATTTAAATCTTCCATAATATCTTAAGGATCAGGTAATCCTGTAAAGGATAGGTTGAGGTAGGATTAACGATTTAAATCCGTCTTATATCTCTCGATTATACCTTATACGATACGCCCGATTTAGCAACATATTCAAGAGCCATCATACTCCATAGATGATGGATTAGGTAATAGTATTTATCCCACTCTAGATTCACGTACCGTTGAA
Source organism: uncultured Candidatus Bathyarchaeia archaeon (assembly GCA_964491605.1). Classification (GTDB taxonomy): domain Archaea; phylum Thermoproteota; class CALKCG01; order B24; family DRYS01; genus DRYS01. Next base: position 2,110 of record CAZBGY010000045.1, on the reverse strand, counting down.
AATATTTTTACCCCTTAGAAGACTGAAATCTCAGGATGTATAACCTTGCCTCAATCGTATACATTGTTTATGAAGATGTTGGAGGATGAGGATCTAGAGCTGGTTATAGCTAAAGATGGCTGTATAATATATCGTGGTAGAGGGGAGGGGTTAAAGCCTTTAATCGATGCTATAGATATGCTTGGATCAGATAGGTTAAAAGGACATATATTAGCGGATAGAGTGGTAGGCTTAGCTGTAAGCTATATAGCTGTATACGTTGGATTCTCAGAGATTCACTGTTTAATTGTAAGTAGGCACGCGTTGGATTACCTCGAATCCAGGGGGGTTAAAGTTTTCTGGGCTAGACTAGTAGACGTAATCCTTGATAGGAGTAAATCTTCGATATGCCCATTCGAAAAGCTTGCATTAGAATCAGGGGATCCCGGTAAGTTCTATTCATCTATAAGGGTTAGAATAGGGTTTGAAGATATAAGAGGAGGGTAGCAAGGGTTATCGTCAATAGAGTTACTAAAGCTCCCGGTTTAATCCAACTTCTGATAGAGATATGACCTATACCTCTACGTTCTACTATACCTAAAGCGACTATGTTTGCCGTGCTACCTATAGGTAGTAGGTTTCCGAAAAAGGTTCCTGCAAATAGCATACCCCACCAATAGTGTTGAGACGCTATACCTAGAATTTCAAGTTCTTTAACTATAGGTATGAGTATAGCTACAGCGAGGACGTTATCTAAGATCGCGGATAGAATACCTGATAGGTATATGAAAAGTGGGAGTAAGAATCCTCCGATATGACTAATCGATGCGAATCCTTCTGCTATTATGTGGATGAGGCCCACATACTTTAACGTTCCGACTGTAGCGAAAAGTGTCATGAAGAATGTTAGAGTCCACCAATCCACCCTCACCTCGACGATTTCTCTAGCTCTCCTCCAATTCAATAGCAGAACTACAGCAGCCATGATCATAGCTACTCCTAATAGCATAGTACCCTCCTCCAATCCTAATAGATGCTCAATCTGTCTATGCATAACTAAGCCTGCGATAAGGGATGCGAATATAGTTAATGGGCGTCTAATCCTTATAGGCTTCTCACCAGATTCGTATAGAGCTGCCCCTCCTATAGATGAGCTCTCTACATCCTTTAAATATCCGCCATAATATCTGATACATAAGAGTAGCATAGCCCCTAATGACGTGGCTGAAATCGGTGCAGCCCATCTCAGGAAGTCTACGAAAGATAAACCCCCCTGGAAGGCTATCATGACAGCTATAGGATTACCCACTACCGTAGCACTACTACCTATATTCGTAGCAAATATACATATGAGAATCATAGGAGTAGGATCGACGCCGTATAGGGAGGCTATACGAAGGACTGTAGAGGTCATGAAGAGGATCGATGTAACTTCATCTACTAGGGCCGCGAAAAGCCAAGAGGAAATAGCTATAATCATGACCAATCTATAAGTCGATCCAGCAAGTTTTAACATCTTATTCACGATATACTCGAAGAAATGCTCCTCTTCAAGGTAGCCGATAACTATCATCATACATGCTAGGAAGAGTATAACATCTAGGTATGCGAATTCTATCAGAAGTTCTATGGATATGAGACCTGTAGCTAGTAAGATAGCTAAACCTGCGAATCCGAAAGCTAAACGGAAGCTCCAGAAAAATAGTGTGGCTGCAGTCTTAGCTGTGAAAACAGTTAAAGATAACGTTTGTTTAGTATCTAAACCTATCAATGGAGATATAGAAGCTACGGATACTACTACTGCTAGGAAAGCGTAAATTTTAAGGTAGCCCATCCTAGGTTTGAATATAGCTTTAATGGTCAATTATTAAGAACCTCAGGATTCTAGAAGCATACCAGAAAATTAATTTTCCCTAAGTAATATCCTTACTGGATTAACCCTAGAGCCTCTAGACCATGAACCAATAGATCCTCATTATTGTATGCTCTTATGAATGATGGTATATTCCTCTGCTTCGTAGCTTTGAACGATACGAATAGCCATTCTCCGGTATCGAGCTCCGTGACTTTATCTAGGAGCTCGTAGCTTAGCGAGAATGCATCTGCTACCACCATGCGATCGTAGTATCTT
>CAZBGY010000044.1:0-2692 GCA_964491605.1 uncultured Candidatus Bathyarchaeia archaeon | reverse complement strand
CAGGTTATAGTCCTAACATTATAGGTGCTAGGAATCAGTCTTTCACCTTGTTTACCGTGTTTAGGGTTGGTACTATAGTTTTATTCGATGTGGGTGATATCTATTATAGGAATGGTGCTAGGGATAATCAGTTTAGGATTGTCGTTAACGATTTCGTATCTCATGCTCCGCCAGATCAGTGGAGCTGGAACATATATGTTTATGGTGGTTATGGTGTTAGCGTAGCATCAGCTTTCGTACCCCCGGATACACCTATAGAGATCATAGGTCATACAACGTATACGCTTAGATATCCTCTGATGATATTGACTAATTCTAGCGATGATGAGCCTTTAGGATCTGGTTTCAGGGTTAGGGCTGGTGAGCAACTAGTCATACACTATACTATGCTTAAGGCTGCTTTGGATATGCATAGGTTGAATATGGTTAGAGCTAGTACATTACTGGCTAGGGGTGTTACTCCTCCAGGCTATCGTAGGACTGATGATATGATTAGGGATGCCTTGGATGCTTTAAAGAATAGGGATTATAGCTTGCTCGAGGCTTTATCTAATAGGCTTATAGCGTACGAGAGGGATAACTACGAGGTTTTGAGAGCTGCTACAGAGGATACTATATATGCTATAACGTTCTTCGGTCTTACGCTAGTACCTTTCGCTATAATAGCTGAGCGTCTATTCGTACAAGCTTCAGGTCTTAAGCGTATGATAGCATCTATGATAAGCTATATAGGTCCTCTAGCATTCGTATGGTTTGTACATCCAGGATTCACCCTAGCTAGCAACGCATTGATGGTAGTCGTAGGATTCCTTATAGTAGTCCTCGTAATGCCTCTGCTAGCCGTTATACTGAACGCTGTTTTATCGGCTATAAAGAAGCTTAGAGCTAGGGTTGTAGGCGTCCACTGGGTTGAGATGCCTAGATTCTCCGTAGCTCTACTAGGATTCTCTACCGGTGTATCCCATATGAGGAAGAGGAGGCTACTTACAGGGCTTACGCTCACGGCAGTCATACTTGTTACCATGGGTGTATCTATGTTCACATCGATAACATCTATAAAGATAGTTACGGTCGAGGAGACTAAGATTAAAGCGTTATACAACGGTATACTTGTGCATCAATGGGAGTATAGTCAGGGTGGTTTCGAGGATTACGCAGGATTGGGCGGTCAGAATAGGCCTCAGGTTGGTGAGAGGCTTATAGCGGAATTCAAAGCCCTATACGGTGATAAGATTACTATAGTTCCTAGAGCATGGGCTTGGATAGGATATATAAATCGTGGTATACCCCTATTCAATAAGGATTGGAAGGCGTACAAAGTCCTGATAACAGGTATACTAGGATTATCGTATCTAGAGCCGTTGGCTACAGGTATAGATAAGCTTCTAATCGATGGTGTATGGTTCACGGAGGCTATGGAGGGTATGCCTGTAGCTATAGTAGGATCTGAGATAGCCGTGGATCTAGGGGTTAAGCCTGGCGATACGATATATCTTAGCGGTGGTATGAGATTCCAGATCGTAGGTGTGATAGATGATGATCGGCTTCAAGATCTACGAGATCTTGATAATCTTGAGATTACCCCTTGGGATCAGGGTAGGATACCAGGATACGATGGACGTCTAATGCCTAGGGAGATAATCATAGTACCATACAAGACTCTTCTAACCATGTTTAAGGGTTGGAATGCTAACGTAGCCTTGGTCGCTAAGCCAGGAGTATCCATGGATGAGCTTTTCGATATAGCTAGAGACTTCTATCTGAGCACGGGTAACATATACCCGATACCGTTGTATATAGGGTTCGAAGGCTTGGTATACACTATATCTCCTAGGAATGTCGTCACGTTGTTCGGATGGCATCAGCAGATGATACCAGTCATTATAGCTGCTTTCGTAATCCTAGGTATAATGGCTTCATCGGTCGAGGAGAGGCGTAGGGAGATATACATATTGAGCTCTGTAGGATTATCACCGTTCCACGTAGCATTCCTATTCCTAGCTGAGAGCGTAGCATACTCAGTAGTAGGAGGCGTTATAGGCTATATGCTTAGCATGATACTATCGCTATTCGGTGCTCAGATATTCGGTCCTGGATGGCAGCTTAACTACGCATCCACAACCGTAGTCTTAACCGTAGCTATAATGATGGCTGCTATACTAGCGGTAACAGTATACCCGGTCTACAGGGCTTCGAAGGTTGTTACACCATCCCTGGAGCGTAGATGGAGAGCTCCACCACCAAAGGGTGATCTATGGGAGGTACCCCTACCGTTCACGGTTACGGAGGATGAGGAAGCAGAAGGTGTAACAGCATACATATACGAGCTATTGATGGGACATACCCTAGAGGATTCAGAAGTATTCAGAACTAGGATGCCTGTAAAACTAGTCGAATCGAAGACGGATAAAACCTATGTGAGAGCTCTAGAATTCGTATCAGATCTAGCACCATACGATCTAGGAATAACACAGAATACAAGATTCATAGATTTGAAGGAGCTAGATACAGGTAGGCATAGCTTCATAGTACGTATGGAGAGGACGGCAGGACCCAGGGGATCATGGATAACATTCGGAAGAGAATTCATAGATCTAATGAGGAAGCAAGTACTACTATGGAGAGGTATGAGAATAGCTGAGAGAGCTGAATACCAGAAAAGATTTAAATCTATACAAGAAAAGATAAGCCA
>CAZBGY010000043.1:0-3020 GCA_964491605.1 uncultured Candidatus Bathyarchaeia archaeon | reverse complement strand
CTGTTAGATGCCCAGATAGCTCCGCCGGGACTGAATAATGCTATAGCACCAACCACTAGAACTACTATGATGACAGAGATGGCGCCGACTATGAAAGCCCTAGGTCTTATACCTACCTCCAGGGTTTTCATCGAAATTTTTTATTGGAACTGATGAGGGATATATAAGCTTTGCTATTCAAACTATGCTTAATAGTGAAATATTTTAGTTAGCTATATATTTAAATTTATTTGGTAGTTTTTCAGTATTAGTTCTATTATTGTTGCTGCAGTCCATCCGTATGATTTTGCACCTAATCCTTCCCCTGTTTTAGAATCGTAGTATTCGTATATGTATGGCTGCTTCTCAGCTATTCTTAGAAGTTTTTCAGCGATAGTCTCGGCTTCCTCTCTATAACCGTAACGCCATAAAACTTGTAAGATTATATACGCTATATTGTACCATACAGGACCTCTCCAGAAGTTATTATGCTCATATGCTGGATCTGAGTATGCAACTATAGGTAGGGGTATCTCTCCATAGAAATGTTTAGGGTTCAATAGATACTCTTCTATCATACCTCTAGCTTTATTCTCGCTTATACCTACTCCCACCCATAGGGGGATGAAGCATGCGAGGGTTAGCAGCCTACTATATTCATGTGTTTCCGGGTAAACATCGTAGAATACATTATCCTCATCGTTATATAGCGTTTTTAATATACTATCCTCTATAAGCTTTCTTCTAAATCTAAAATATTCAACATCATCTTTTAAACCAAGTTTTTCCGCCATCTTAGCTAATATCCTCGTTTCAAGTAGTAGGAAAGAGTTTAAATCGACAGCTTCAACCCTACCTTTATCCCATCTAGGTGAATTATCCCATCCAGATTCTAATCCATCGTGATACTCGCAGAGTCCATCCCCATCTGAATCCCTATACTTAAACCACCATTCGTTCGACTTCCTAAGTCTATCATAGGCTTCTTTAAGAAATGTATCATCCATAGTGTCGAGGTAATATAGCCAGCATGCCCATGAGAGGATAGGGGGTTGGGAGATCCCTCCAGGCCTCTTCCATGTAACGCATACGAAATGCGGGATCCTACCATCCACCTCCTGATTGATAAACAATACTCTCAGTATATCTAGTGCAAGCTTCTTATCCAACTTCATGAATCCAAGCATATGGAAAGCTGAATCCCACAGCCAATGTGCATCATAATACCCCTTATTAGGGAAACAAGCGTAGCAGTCATCGTAAAGACCTATAGGCGCATACAGATTGTTTAACAATACCTGGTAGGCATGATAGTATAGCTTCAGTCTCTCACGATTATCAGTCGGAGGATGTGGAGCTTTGGAGAGTATAGTGTTCCACCTTATCCTCTCATAGTCTATAGTTTCACCTTTAATAGAAGCGTATCGAGAGAATATGAATCTAGTGGGTTGGAAATCATCTATAGAGAGACTCAATCTAAGCCGTAAGACGCGATGCCTATCTATATCTATGTTACCGCTGGATATAGCATATGAGAATGAATTCTTCACTCCATATTCTTCTACATCTTTCGAAATAGTTGTATACCGGAAGCTAGGTTGTAATGAGTACTTTACGTAGAAGTATTCGAGTGGATCCCGCTGATCTGTTCTCGGAGTCTTTAATATAAATAATAGTCTATCATGCAACCTATCGAGTATTGATTCTATTTTATCATTGAATCTCCCGACTATGATGATATTGGCTAATAGTTTACTATGGGATTCTATATGGAAATCGACTAGTATATCGTTAGTATCCCTGAAGGTGCTTCTACACACTATTCTAATTCCATTATCATCTTCTGCAACTTGCTCCAACCCGTATGGATGGAATATACGATTCACTCTACTCCATCTCACTTCTCTATATCGATCTCTATCCTTTAGAAGGAGTATCAGATGTATTAACGGGCTAGCTATCTCCTGATACCTTCTGTTATAAGTTACCGCGAAGTTGGGTATACCAATATACCTAGCTTCCTCGTATACATCGTACATACCGAAATGCGATGCGCAATCGCTAATCATAGAGTCGGGCGAAGTACATCTTAACCTCTCCTCTATTAGGGAACAGTAATCTATATTGCTCATGATTCAGAGAAGAGAAGAATATGATGATTTTATAAAGGTTAAGTTTAATTAGGTTGCCTAGATACCGTATCGTTACGGTATGAAGTTTAGTTTTATGACTTGGGTTACGCCTAGGTGGACTTTGGAGAAGATCGTAGATTTCGCTTCTAAAGCTGGTTATGATGGGGTTGAGCTTAGGGTTGATGTGGGGCATGCACATGGAGTTGATTGGAGGATATCTAGGGAGGAGAGGAATCGCGTTAGGAAGCTTTTCCAAGATAATAATATAAGCGTAAGTTGTATCGCTACATCGGTTTCCTTCGGTTCCCCTGATGAGAGGGTTCGTAGGGAGAATATAGAGGTTGCTAAGAGGTATGTAGAGTTAGCTGGAGATCTTGATGCTAAGGTTATAAGATGTTTCGGTGGCTTGCTCGGATCTGGTAAGGTTGTAGAGCTTAACGATTATACGTTGAACTATATAGCTTCAGCGTATAGGGAGGTTGGGGATTATGGGCTTGACTACGGTGTATGCCCCCTTCTAGAGATGCATGATGCATTCTCTGTGGAGAGGTATCCCTCCCCACTGGAGGCGTCTAAGATGGCATTAGAAGTTTTGAAGAGATCCGGTACAAGGAATATAGGTATACTATGGAATCAGAATGCACTCGATAAGGAATCATTCGATCTCCTCGGAGGATACATAAGGCATTTCCATATAAATAAGATGGAGGAGGATCCTGAGGATAGTATGCTATTCGAAACTATGAAGCTTATGAACTCGATAGGCTTCCAGGGATTCTTCTCCCTAGAGCATATATGGCGCGAATCTCTGAGGAATCTCCCACCTGAGAGGATATTAGAAGAGCATATATATGTGGTGCGTGGATTTCTAGTTAGGCTGGTGGGATGATAGATCGTGAATCCTGATAA
>CAZBGY010000042.1:0-3342 GCA_964491605.1 uncultured Candidatus Bathyarchaeia archaeon | reverse complement strand
AGATGCGTAGTCGAATATCCATGGAGGATGGGTGAAACCTATACTATAAAGCTTACGACTACTGATGATCTATCCGTAGAGGTGGAAGCATCCTCACCTACTATGAAGCCGAGCCTCAAGCTTAAGCTAGGTAACGTTACCATACAGTATAGATCCGATCATCTCAAATTAAGTGTAGAATGCATCATGGAGAGTAATGGCACTACCTCTCTTCAACCTATACTACTAGTCTATCGAAACTTCAACTACTCAGATCGAAACGTATATGTATTCTACGATCGGAGGTTCATGACTTACGAGAGTCTTAGGAGGGTGGAAGCTATAGCTCGATATCTACAGAGTTATAATATAACGGTGTATATGGCTGATTACGATACACTTAGATCCCTATCCATACTTAAACCAGCGATCATATTAGTAGTAGTCGAACCTATGAAGGATAGGTATGGTAGGATTGTCCACGATGCACTACCAGCCCCGCTGATAGATCCAAACAATAACGGATACATAAGGGATGACTCCCTATACGGTAGATCCATGCTATACGACTGGATGCATGATCGAGGACTAATACTCGTAACGGTAGGGTCTATAACACCTTACAAGAGGATAGTATATATGGATGGATCGTATAGGTATGCCTTAGATTCCTATAGCCTCTTCGATGTACATGAGATCCTTACAGATGCATCTGGATCCGAAGCTATAGTAAGCGGTAGTATGGTTATAGGCGATTATACTCCCATAAGGATATCCTGCACCCTAGGCTTACATTATAGGGAATCTAGATTCGCTTTCGATACGGATGCTATGGATAGATACGGTTTAAACTACTACGCCTACGGGGATTACAAGCTTAGATCACCATCCACTATAGTGAATCTTACGCTACCGGTTTTCGTAAGGGTTGGTAGAGGTGGATGGATAGCTATAGATAGCGATGGATATTGGCTTACAGACTATGAGATAGCTCACGATATATTCATGATATACCTGCATAGAGTTTGGGATTCAGACTGGATACCGTACGGATGGTATTGGGATAGCTGTACAACCTTCCACAGATACAATGGATCGATAAGAGTGGAGGATATCCTAGAGACTGAGTGGATACCGTTAAACATTGTAGGAGATAGTCTAGCTGTAAGGGTTTTAGCGGTAGCATACTGCGAAGATCTAAACATAGGATTGATACGGGAGGAGATCTTGGAATTGAAGTTAAGGTAGAGGTTACAACAGTGGTGGATCGAATGCGTAGAATCCTTGAAGAGCTGATCCCGAAACCTATACTCATCTATACGGTAGCCCTCCTAGCTATATACGCATTACCCATAGGTCTCGAAGGTGAATGGTACAATTTCTACGAGTACCTAGATAGGCATAACGCTGCTCCATACATAGATGTTAGGGAGGGCTACCCACCGCTCGGATTCCTAATATACATGCCACTCTACCATATATCCGGAGGCAGCCAGACGCTATTCTACTATCTACTTCGATTCGTAAACGGGCTCCTCCTATCATCCACACTATATACGCTATACCTCACCGTGAAATACGTCTCAGGGGAGGGGAGGGCGTTAAGATATACGCTATACTACGGGTTGCTCCCCTCGGTAATCATAGCTAATACCTACTCGAACGATATAGTATCCCTACTCCCAGCCTCCCTATCCATCTACGCTATCGTAAGGAGGAAGCCTATCCTCTCCGGGCTACTAATAGGATTAGCAGCTCTAGGTAAAGGCTTCCCAGCTATCCTACTAATACCAGCCCTCCTATACTTCGAAGAATTAACGGATAAGATTAAGCTAGCCGGATCGGCTATACTCTTATTCCTATACGCTAGCCTACCCTTCATGCTGATAGCGCCGTTCACATACATATCGACATTCACTCATCACGCATCGAGAGGACCATGGGAGACTATATGGGCTTTGATAGAAGGATACTATAGCCATGGAGGATTGCTCCATCCATACTTCGATAAATTCTTCTATCACGATAACCTACTATACATATACGAACCCAACCCATACGATCACGCATTCTACGAATGGAAATACGGCTTCCTACCCACCCTACTAACATCGCTACAGATAATCATGATAATCCTTATAGCGTTAACACTATACGATCGGAAGCTATCATCCAAAGATATAGTATCGTCATGCGGGTCGCTCTATACAGCCTACATGCTATTCTTCAAAGGGTATAGTACGCAGTTCGCCGTCTCCACACCATTCTACACCCTAATAACCGCTATAGATAGCCCGCTGAAACTATTAATACCGCTAGAAGTATCGCATATCCTACAGATACTATCATGGAATGCTCAATCCATACACTTCACGCTACGAAACTTGCATATGGAGATGCTGATCTCAGCAATCCTTATAAGAACAGCAATACTCTCATACACGATCGCTAGATACCTTAAAGCGAATCATCCGAACATTAAAAGTATAACGTGTGTAATCCGTAACATAGTATACTGTCTGGCATCTCTCCTAAAGGACTGTGTAGTATGCATCGCTTCCATCATCATACTCTTTTCAGCGTTTTCAACCTCGATATACCTTCATAGCTATGTTGGAGGCGGATCCCTACGTATCGTTACAGGCGAGATAGAAGCTTCAACCGATAGATGGACTACGATACATCTAGAAGATCTCGCTGAAGGCGATCAAATAATAGCTTTATTCGATACTAATACATGGCTGGAATTTCAGGTATCCGGAATACCGGAGTCGGGATTAGAGTATGGCTTAGTAAATCCTTACAACCTGAAAAACTCATTCAATCAATCCCTTCTATTCTTCCAAGCCAAGCTCGATAAGCATGATATCTACGTGAGGATGAAGCATCCTAAAATACCGTTCAGAATAACAGACGGATTAGATAAAGATCTACTATGTCATATAAGATACGAAAACTCTACGCTAACCATAGAGCTGAAGGATGAAGGTCTAGATAAACGTAACTCTATATTCCGGATAGCATACCTATACTCAACTCGAATAGGATACGAATTCCCACTCCCGATCGCATACTCCGTAATCGGCAGCTCATCCCCCACCATCATGCTAGATATATTCGATGATAAAGATGAATGGATATATACGATCAGATTACCGGCAACCCCCCATCAACCTGTAGTCAGCTGCGAGATCCCCCCATACATCCTAGGAGACGATATCTCACTCATCGCACTAGTAGTATCGCTTAACGATGGAGATTCGACAGCCGTAAAACTATACGAAACTATCGGAAACACTACCAGCCATATAAATCTCTACGCTGAAAACACAGAAAAGATCCATTATAAAATACTCATCGAAA
>CAZBGY010000041.1:0-3676 GCA_964491605.1 uncultured Candidatus Bathyarchaeia archaeon | reverse complement strand
CCTCAAGCTACAACCCTGGAAGCGTATAGGATGGGTATGCTTGAAGGTATACATTCACGCTATATACTTCTAGCAGTGATCATAGCCACAATGGTAGGTGTACCTACATCGCTATTCGCGTTACTGCCTATGTGGTGTAGCTTCGGGGTTCTACGTCTATCAGCATTCAACTATACGGGTGCACCTAATAACTACCAGCAGAGAGGACCTACGTATGCTTGCATAACGGCTACCGGGGATTACTGGAGGGGCGGGTTCATAGTAGCTCCGGTAGCTACGCAGTGGATACAGTTCGCGGTAGGCTTCGCTATAGTATCGGTGATATACGCTTTGCATACGAGATATCCATGGTTCCCGATAAACCCTGGAGGAGTGGCTATGGGTTTCGGATGGCTCCCATCAGCTGTACTCGTCCCATCTATAGTAGCGTATGTAGCTAAGATGATAGTATTGAGGATAGGCGGTACGAAGCTTTATGAAGAGAGGGTTATGCCCTTCGCTATAGGTTTAGCATCACCTACAGGGATAGCTGTACTACTAGGGGTGGCTTCAAATCTAGCGGCGACTCTAGCTGCTTAAACCTGAAATGAATGTAATTTTACCGATGAGATTCACTATATTTTTTCCTCCATCTTCCAGATAATTATATACTTGCTAGAGATAGCTAGGTATATGGTCGTAGATAGAATTGGATAATATTTAATATTATTATCTCTCTCATACAGTATCCACTATGAGTGGATTATGCCTTTCACTACGTATCATATGGGGGTTGCACTGCTAGTTGGTTATCCTCTGCGTAGATGGATCGATTGGCCTACCTTCATAGTATCGAGCATCATCATCGATCTAGAGCCGTTTATAGTGCTTATGGCAGGGCTCCGTTACCCTACTCATGGGCTTATGCATACGTTCATATTATCCATACCTTTTGGTTCGGCGGTCGGCTTCATACTATACGTTTTTAGGGAGCGTTACAGCCGTTTAATGGTGAATCTAGCTTTAACTGATAGAGCTTACGGTATAGGTGCGTATATATCGGCTGGTATACTGGGTTTTTCACTCCATACACTTATGGATTCACCTCTATACGGTGAGATGAAGCCCTTCTACCCCTTAGAGTCTAATCCTATGCTAGGTATAGGCGTTGTATGGCTCCCCTACATCTACACCGCTCTATACTCTATAGGGGTGGCAGTCTACCTCATCCACCTATATAGGATTAGCCTCCCAGGTATGGGTGTGGATGCTGCGAGGCTCTACGTAGGATTCATATCGATAGGGCTCGGCGTTATCACGATCACCGTGATTAGATTATACGCATTCCTACTCATCATAACGGGTCTTCTCACGCTATTCCACGGTTTAAACCGGTTAACCCCTAATCTAAGCAGGAGGTTAATCCTATCCCTTATATCACTCCTAGCTTCAATCCTACTACTATACCCGGCGGTACCATCTACACTCAGCGAGCCAACCCTATCCCTCTTCATAGCTGGGTATTGGAATGCGGTAAGCTTCTCATACATGCTATCTATAGCTGGTTTAATCCTACTATGGCCTACGATAAGATTCGTTAAGAGTAAGTCAGGTGATCGTATATTCTCTTCGTCGCTAGATCTACTGTTAGCCGGGTGGATATCTGCACCGCTTCTTATAGGCTTACTCATAGCTGCGTTAGCATACATAGCGATAGCAGTTAGAGCATCGGATATAGTCAAACGTTTATTCAAAGGAGAGGGTGGATCATGAGGGTCTACGTATATCGGAGGATAGGGTCATAGATCCCGTTAGGCTTATGCATAATCCTATTCATAGTATTCTCTCCAATACCGTGGATGCTATATCCGGATTCCTGAGGACTTATGGAAGAGTTGGATGCACCCCATTCATACGGCTATCCCCCCTACGACTCGTATCAAATCGAAGATTTTAGGCTTGAAATCTATACGTTTCACATCACTTCATCGTAGCATCCCCTACACCGTACGTTTTAGCGATAGGTTATTCCGGGTTGGATGAACTAGTGGTGGAGCCTCCTAAACGTTATGATCAGGTCTAGGCTTAATCTATACCCACTTACGATAGGAATACATAGTATTCGCATCGATCTCGATATATATCCTAAAGGCTTGGGACGGGGAGGCATCCCTCGATATAGCTTGGCCATGCTCAGGATTTAAAAGCTTCGTAGCATGCTCGATCGTAACGATACTATCCTTGAACGATAGCAAGGCTTCACAAAAGTTGAGGATCATATACTTTCCGGTAGGATGACCATATATCTAGGGATGGCCTTGGAGTATGGTGTCGCACATATAGAGATCTGTAGCTTCCACGGCTACTATGGATCGCTATACCCTATAATATAGGTGATATTGATCGTAGAGCTTGTATGGAGGATATCCTCGAAGCGGATCTAGATGTAGCCTCCTTGTTCAACTATACAGGGATTACTGTATATTCTATCTAGGATTTCTTCGATAGCTCCCTAGGTCTTCTTCGACCCCTTCTCTTGGAAGCTACGATTACCATCACGATCGCTATCATACATGATACGATGATTATCGATGGTAGATTCTGTTCAACCCATCCCTCCCCGGATCCTATTATCGTTAGCTTGTAGATGGTAGTCTTCCTAGCAGCTTCATAATCGGCTATTATGGTTATATTGTATACTCCAGGCTTCGCTTCTCTACCGATATATATGGTTAGATTCGATGATAGAGGTGGGATACCGGATTCTACGCTTAGCGTATACGATGTGTTTAGGGGTAGATCTACTACGGATAGCTTTACGCTTCTCGGCATCCCACCAGCTAGATCGACATATATCTTCGTAGATATACTCCCACCTACTATAGCAGATCCGTTACATGGATCCGATGATATACGGATATCGAATAGCTCTATCATAGATTTGTAATCCATGTATAGCGTATACAATACGTCAGCTACGTAGTTTACAGCTAGGTTTAGCGATTCTCCAACCCTAGCTACGAATATAGGGTTACTCCAGTTATAGTTTCTATCCATCCATAGGCATGTCAATCCTCTACCGAGTCTATCGAAGGTCGTATCGTAGGCGAGCTCCACCGCCGCATCGTACGCGGATATAATCCTAAGCTCACCGTCGAACGATAGGAATAACTCGAATTCTGAACGATAGCTTGAAGTCTTAGAGTCCACATAAGCTTCATAGTCGCTATGATGTTTCTCCCCACCCCAGCAAGTCTTTTCACCCATAACATGACCGAAGACAGCCATATCCGCTATATAGTGCGTCATAGCACCTACATACTTAGCCGCAGCCGTAAGGTTACCTAGCAGTAGATTGCTTAAAGCTTGACGGTATGTATCGTTAGCCCTCCTAGCGGCTGAATCATCAGTTAACCTACCGTCGGCATCGAAGTATACATGGTGTAGATGCGTATCTCCTATACCATCAGGTGCTCTACCGTTATCTGGAAGCTCCGTCCCATACAGATACCAATTCATATATTCCAGTATCCAGCTCTTAGCTTCGCTTGGAAGCCAATCCAACGCATGTTCAGCTATCCAATCGTGAGTACCGTAGCGGATACTATACGGATCCGAGCTATAACCACCATTACTCCAAGCATAGGATCGGTAAGCCGATAGGATTAACGTAAGGCATACTATAAGCATAGCATAT
>CAZBGY010000040.1:0-3677 GCA_964491605.1 uncultured Candidatus Bathyarchaeia archaeon | reverse complement strand
TAAGCTTTATAGTATAGGTTTCACCCATCCTCCATGGATATTCGACTACGCATCTGACGCTGGAGCCTTCAGCTATAAAACGGTTATCGATATACCGGATGCGTACAGCTTCATCGTTTACGAATACTTGCTTAAGTTCTGTATAGCCTCTCACGATTTCCACGTAGAATTCTATCAACCTCCTATCTTCCTCTATCTTGAAGGATACATCCCGTATCTGGATTATAGCGGTACTAGGCTTATTGACTAGGTATATCGTGAAGCCTGAGAGGAAGAGTATCGATATGAGTAATATAAGTATCGTATCCGGTGATTTTACGATGCTAGCTTTAATATGCGATTTCATATAGGCTACACCATCGAGTCGAAATTAGTTTATAGGAAGGGTGGGAGTATATAAATCGATACGGCTTTAATCGGGTGTGGATGGCTTGTTTGAAATTAAGCATAGATACGAATTAAGAATATCTAGGAGGGGAAATCTGGTTAGGTGATATCGTTTCCCTAATACATGTATAGCGCTTTGAGCTTAGCTATACCTGTGAATTCTCTAATGAAGCCTCTCTGGAATTGCGGGTATCGAATGTTCCAGCTCTTTCGAGTTACCGAGATAGATCAATTATACCTTGAGAATTAAGGTTAAATGTAGTCGTCTCGTATAGCTATAACCGGGTTATGGATGTAGTAGTCGTTCATCCCTCGCTTAATAGGTGTGGAGGGGCTGAGAAGGTTTGTTTATCCGTCGTGGAAGCTTTAATGGAGCACGGCTATAGGGTTATACTCGCTACGGTGGATAGGACTGATTGGTTTATGCTAGAGGATAGGCTCGGTAGCGTTGTTAGACCTAGCGGAGAATTCTATCTATATGAGCATACAATCACCCAGGATATCCTTCTAGCTTCATGCTTCATACTAGAGTTGATGTATCTGAAGCGGGGTGATACGTTAATCTTCAATACCTACGGTGATCTCCTAGATTCTGTAGCAGATGTATGCTATGTGAACGCTCTACCGCCATACATAGCCTATAGATATGGCGGGTACGAGTATATGTGTTCCACCGGTTGGAAGGCTGCTTCCATCGTTCATGAAGCTTTATCGAGGATCGCTAGAGGTTTTAGTCGAAGCATCGTTATAGCTAATTCCAGGTTTATGCAGAGTATTCTATGGATGGGTTTAGGCATTAAATCTACCGTCGTGTATCCTCCCGTCGATGTGGAGGTGTTTAGATCTGCAGGTAGGGATCGTAGGGAGGATGTAGTTGTAACGGCTACTAGGTTGAGGTTTGGGAAGAAGCTTGAGATTATACCTTGGATAGCTAGGGAGATAGGTGAAGCTAGGTTTAAGATACTAGGGGTAGCTGATAAGCTATCCAAGCCTGTTATAGAGAGGTTGAGGGATATTATAGATGGGTTGGGGGTTGGGGATAGGGTTGAGCTGATCGTAAACCAGCCCTATCGTAGATTGGTGGAGGAGTTCTCATCTGCGAAAATCTATCTACAGACTCAGCCGACTGAATCCTTCGGTATATCTATAGTCGAAGCTATGGCTGCAGGATGTATCCCGCTAGTACCTAGATGTGGAGGTCCATGGATAGATATACTAGGGATGGGGGATGGTCTATACGGGTTATCCTACGTCGAAGTATCCGAGGCTAAGGAGAAGATAAGATGTATACTTAGGGATGAGGGGGTGAGGATGAGGATGCTGAATAATATTCGGAGGAGAGTGGATATGTTTAGTAAGATTGTTTTTAAGAGGAAGATAGCGGAGATAGTCGATACACTGTATAGGTATAGATGTAGAGGGTGGTAAGCACTCCACTACGCTTATGGGGATTATACCCTAATACTGCTTTACGAACTTCAATATACATCCCCTACCCATGATACCTATACGCTTCCTAGATAAGCGTTCCATCTTGAATCCTATCCTTCTACGTAGATCTTGATTATCGAAGCCGAGCGGGAATGGTAGGATCGTGAAGTCGAAGTATACCCTACCGGTTTCCTTCAACCCTATCCTCCTAGCTATCCTCGATAGTATATGTGGGATATGCACTCTAGCTTTAGGCGGTTTCTCACCCTTCGCTATCGATAATAGCTTCGGCCATAACCCGCTTATCTTAGCTATAGTTTCTATAATCCAGAATGGTGTTAGAGCGTTCGTCACGGATATGAATGCCGTACCTCTAGGTTTTAGTATCCTCGATATCTCTGTTAAAGCCTTCTGATCGCTATCCAGGTATTCTATGACTCCTGCGCATACTATTAGATCGAAGACTTTATTTTTGAATGGTAGATTCTCTATATCTGCGACTATCAAACCTGAAATATCTATCCCGAGATTCGAGGATAGGCTTCGAGCTTTCTCGAGCATACCCCTAGATATATCTACGCCTATCGCATCGTATCCCTTCCTAGCGAGATCTATGAGCATTATCCCTGGACCGCATCCTAAATCTAGAGCTAATCCTCCACTCTCTTCTATCATATCGAGGATGTATCTATGACGTATATATAGTACGGGATACTTTTCCTTTATCTTAAAATAGCTTTCATCCGTATACGCTTCCACCTTCTCATCGAAGTATCTCCTAGAAGCCTCCTTAGTATCGATCAACCTACATCCACCTAGTTAACCCCTTTGGAGTGTTAACCCGATTAGAGCGCATTTAAATATGTAGGATGAATCATCTGGGACGGATATACGTCTCAACTCGTATAGATCTGTATCTCTAGATATAGCCCCCGGGATGGTCGTACATGCAGCTTCAAACCCTAACCTTCTAAGAATCTCCTTTATAGATTGATCGAAATCCTTCCTCTTACCTATAGGATAGGAGAAGATGCTACACCGCCTTCCGGTGAGGCTTTCCACCTTACCCTTACATATCGATACTTCTTCCTCGATTTCCTTTAAGCTTATAGTCTTCAAGCTTCTATGGCTGTGCGTATGGCATCCGAACGATACTAGGCTATCCATGCTCAGTATCTTAACTTCACTCCATGTAAGCATAACACGCTCCGATGGTTTAGAACATCCTACCTGAAGCTCCAGCTCGGATATCATCCTTCCTCGTTCATTCTCATCCATATCTAGGAGGATGGAGTTTAGATCCCTTATACACTCTATCTTTTCCTCAGAAGATTTGAGGCTATACATCCTAATCCTACCATCTATATCGATCATCAGATCATCTACCCTAGAATTGTTTATGAGGAATGCTAGGTAATCCTCCCACTTCATCCCACCAGAATCTAGAATACCTGATATAAGGAATAGGGTGCACGGCATATTATACTTCTTCAGTATCGGGTATGCTTTCGAGTAGAAGTCATAGTATCCATCATCGAACGTTATAGCCACTGTATCGACCGGCAGCCTACCTCCACCCCTAACATATCCTATAAGTTCCGGTAGGCTGATCACCCTCCTTCTAGATGCTAGGTAAGCTATCTGCCTTTCGAAATTCTCTACGCTCACTATATTATCTGGGTATATGTAGGGGTATGATCTATCGTTGACGCTATGATACATCAGTATCACGGGGTGGCGGCGCCTCAATAAGTATATGATATAGTATAGTCCTGAGAAGTATGTGATGAAGCATAAAACCCTGAATAACGCTCTAATAGCCTTCAACATAAACCTCGAGATGTATGACATAGCATCCC
>CAZBGY010000039.1:0-3842 GCA_964491605.1 uncultured Candidatus Bathyarchaeia archaeon | reverse complement strand
ATTCGATTAGTCATTCTTACTCTATACTTCTTACTACTGTTACTCCGAATCCTATCGATCTTGATCTTCCAACTCCTATATAGTTTGCGTATTCCAATAATTTTTCGATATACATACTTAGCTTCTTCCTTAACCTTCTATGCTCGTATAATATCCATCCTATAAATCCTCTCGGTCTTCTCTTCTCATCGTATACTACTGTTACTGGTTTCAATCTGTAATCCAACTCTACGAGGGCGTAATTACTATATGCTGCTAGCTTCTTTACGTTTCTTATCTTTAGTTTCTCTGATGCATAGGTATTCCAATGCTGTGCTAGGCTCCATATGATGAAGCATGGTATCGGTAATAACGAGTGTCTGAGCGGTGTCTCTATCTTCACCCACTCCTTTGGGAAGCTTAATAGTGTCGGTGTCATGAAGGCTATATGCACCTTATCTCCCTTAATTCCTAGCGATTCGTAGCTTCTAACTTCGAAGACTGTATCTTCGACTAGTATCTCTCCTGTGAATAGTTTTAGTCTAGTTCCCGGTGATAGAGCTTCTATAAGCCTCTGTAACGATATACTACTCGATGTGAGGGTTACGTGGAATCCATATATGCCACCCCTACCCAGTATTATCGGCTTCTCCCGACTCGATACAGTCTTGAATAGGAATCTCCTAGCTGGATCCGATAGGTTTGCGACTGGCGTTACGATTATAGGCTTCTGAGACTGGGTAGACTCTATCTTCTGAAGTATATCCTCAGCCCCAGCTCCATCTAGTAAGCTGAATAGTATGGTCTTAGAGATTTTCGATGTATATGGTGGTGAGAGTATATTCTCTAGAGGTCTAAACTTTATCGATAGCCTAACTATCTGATTCTCCATTACGATCCCCGATTTCAGGTTTACAGTAAGCTTTGAACCCGCAGTTCAGGCATCTCGTAGGTCTAGGCTTATGTTTCGGAGGATCCTCGCTTAACGTTATACGCTCCATAGAGTCTAATATACGTTTAACCTGCTTCTTAACATCGGCATCTAGAGGTACTACTACGATCTTCGACGACCTCTCATAGTAGACTACAATCCTCTTCACAGGCCTACCATAAGCCTCCTCCACCATCAAAGCATAGGATGCTAATTGCAGCTTATGATCACGCTTGATAGATCCGCTCTCGGTTTCAGACCATTTAAACTCGACTGGTACTAGCTCACCGAACCTAGTTACGATTAGATAGTCTAGTCTACCTCTAAGCTTCAATCTATCACTCGTAAGCTCTACTCCGCGTATAATCCTCTGAGCCCCCAGCTTAACCGCTATGGATGATACTACGGCTTCATCGTGAGATTCAGCTCCGTAGAGCATAGACTCTGTAATCCTCTCATGCAGATGGAGTACGCGCGTGAAATATACTATCATAGGGCAGTAGGCGTAATGCTTAATATCCACCACCGTGAAATACTCATCTTCGCTAGACATCTAAGTTACCACCAGCCTATCCTCCTCAGCTTCATCGTACATAGGTACGCCTATAACCACCCTCATATTATAGCTTGCAGGTGTAAGCGGGTAGACCTGGATATTAGCCTTACATCCCTTGGTGAGTTTTCTAAGACCAGCTACGACATCCATCCTCTGTGAATCTGTGAGGGGGCCTATGAATGCGCTATACTGTATCCTCTTCAATCCCTTAGACTTTAGGAATGCCGCTACATCCGATCTAAGTTTATCATCCTCTATATCGTATATGACTAGAGTTAGTAGCGGGGGCAAATCTACCACCTAGCTTTAAACGGTTTATAGGTATCTGTACCCTTTAGATGTTTAGCGAGGAGTCTAGCTTGGGATACTATAATGTTGGATAGAGGCTTATCAGCCGAATATAGTACTGAGGCTACCGTAGACCATATCTTAGCTATATCCTCGCTTTTAACGCCATCCTTAAACTTCAATACGGAGTCTCTATCGCTACGTGCCAATACTATAAGCGGTCTATCGACGGCTATAGGTCTAAACTCCTCCATAAGATCGAATACTAGCGACATCTTACCTGCTCTAGGTGAGTGTAGGAATCCGATATACGGGTTAAGCCCGGCTAGGAATATAGCCCTCCAAACCTCCTTCCTAAGAATAGAGTATCCTACGTTGAGTATACGATTGAACGGATCTAGAGATGAATATTGCTCTCTACGAACCTCCCTACCAGTGAATCCTAACTCCACGGGTAGAAGTTTAGCTATAGACGACCAGTAACGTTTCGCTGCATGAGCTTCTAAGCTTATAACCTCCTCTACGGATCCAGCTTTCCTAATATAACCTTGAAATTCATCGAGCTTAATTATGGAATCCTCCAGATCACGGTTGGGTTTACCTTGAGCTCTCGCTTTCCTAGCCCACTCCCTCAATATTATACGTTGGTTATGCACCTTACCCTCGACGAATAGCTTGGCTAGCTTAACCCTCTCGATCGGATTATTGAATGCATCTAGTTGAGCTTTCCAATTCCTCATAGTGGATCCATAGGTGGAGGGTAGTAGCCTAGCCACGGGCTTAACCCTATCTATGAAGACTAGATCTATACCGAAATCTGAAGCTAGCTTAACAGCTTCAGCCGATACCGATGCACCCGTGGTGGTGAAGGCTATGGTGTCGATTTCTATGGGTGCAAGCTCCCATTTAACCGTAGATCTCCCGGATCTATCCTTAACTTTCAATATGAACCTACCTTTCCTAGCCGATAGGTATGCACCCCATTCATCGATAAGAGCTATCTTAGCCACTACTACACACCCCTAGGAATGGACAGTCATTAGAACATCGATCAGGTATACCTGGATCGATTTCCTCCACTACCATACGCATAGCTTGATCTCTCTTCTCTATGAAACGCTCCCTAAGCTCATCTGATATCTGGATATATCTTTCATAAATCTTCAAATCTTTTAACCCTTTACCAAACCTAACTTCAACTATGACCGCGTAGTCTATCGGTATCTCATACTGAGATTCTAATGCTAAGGCATAGCCTGCAAGCCCGATTTCATAATCTGGTCTAAACTCTCTAGTCTTAAGCTCGACAACTATGCATGGGGTTAATATCGCATCTATCCTTATAGCACGATTCAAACCTATAAGCGAGCCATCTACAGGAAACTCAGCAGTCATAGGTATAACATGATTTACAAGTCCGTCGAGCGATATATACGGGGATATAGATCTAACCCTATCGAGAGCCGCAGAATACACGTTCGATGCATAGCTCCATATTAAATCGAATACACGTCTAGCAAAACCCAGCTTCAATACATTAAAGCCGCTATACGATTCATCGAAACATTTATCAGAAAAACTTTTGAAAGAATCTTTGAACGAATCACCAGATAAAATACCACTATACATGATATGCTTAGCTTTACATGAAGCTAGATGATAAACCCTATGAATAAACGATCCTAACTCCAACCTAAAGTTAGGCTTCTCCCTAACCCTAAGAACATACCTAACATAGATATGCCTATACGTAGAACAAAACCCACCTGCAAGATCGCTAACATTAATCCTAACACTATAAGGCGGAACAAGAGGATACTCATTCCAACGCCAACCCCTAAGCTCATCACTAACACTACAAGGCCTACCCCTAAAAATCCTAGAAAACCTCACGACATCTTCAAACGTGAAAAACAACCCAAACCACCATACCCACCATTAAACGATATGTTAAACTACAGGAAAATAAAAATCTACCGTAATACCCTACATCTCGCCTATCCTAAAACTGCATTTAAATCCATAACTAGCTCTCCATGAGGTTGCGGAAAGGCTATGGAGATTTCACTTTCTAGAAGCCTCTCCGCA
>CAZBGY010000038.1:0-3901 GCA_964491605.1 uncultured Candidatus Bathyarchaeia archaeon | reverse complement strand
TCCTTAAGGCTCAAAGGCATACCACCCCTAGGATATACTGTCATAGCGTCTGGAAAATTAAGTTTCAACTCGAAAACCCTCCAGAACGGGTTCTTCGGATAAGTCACGACTGTCGCGATTTTAACGGGTATATGTATCCTACCTCTCACTTTTAAAATATCCTCATGGAGCTTAAACCCATGCTCCACGCTCCTCAAACCGGCTAGAAGTATGCTCCTATGGAAACTCATGATCACCGGAGCGACATTTTTAACCTCACGTAGGAGATCTTCGAGGAACCTATTGTAGCAGTCAGCTATGGTAAGCATCATATCTGGGCTAACTAAAGACCTGACATCTACGAGGCTCCATTTCCCGAGTTTGTACTCCGTAGCTATATGCTCCATGACCTTGCTAGCGTAGTCCGTGATGAACCGTTCGCAAAGCTCCGGTAGCTCACCGTCTGGCTCAAGAAATACCCAAGCTACGAGCGGGGAGTCCATATACCTCGCAAATTCTGCCTTACCAGCCTCCACACCTTCCTCCAATACTATACCGACGCCGTACTCCTCCTCCCCAGATCTGCCAGTTACGACGTAATACATTTCCCTCCTCTTCTCTGAGCGTTTCTGCTCGACTCTAAAACGCGTGACGCGGACCACACATCTAATGTTCAGTTCAGCTAGAGTGTTCAGCACTGCATTCACTATGGGTACACGGCTAACGGCTCGATTTACAGTCATGGTTATAAGCTCATCGCCCACGCGAAGTAACGGCAAGGTAACGCCATAGGAGCTCTTCAGCCTACCGAACAGCAGATACCTTAGCCTCTCGACTGTTTCCCTGCGTAGCCTCTCAAACTCCCTAAGCTCCTTAAGCCTGTGGAATGCAGATTCGTCTAGACCTATAGTTATCAGTATTAGCTCTGCGTAGCCATCCCTATCGATCGATTCCTTCACGGCACTTTTAAGAATACCTTCATCCTGCTCATGCAATATAGCGGTTGATATGTGATGTGCTTTCAGTGAGGATACTGGTGCCCACGTATCTGCTGGAAAGTAAGCTAGCTTCTCATTTAGCCTCCTGTAGATCTCCTCAAGCCTAACATTAGATCTAAGCCACTTTTCGCATAGATCCCATAAGTAGTCTTGCAATTTAGCCCTATCCTCATGGCTCCATATAACGATGGCTCTACCCTCAGGCTCGTAAACTGGTATGAAGAATAACATACCTGAGTCAAGATCACCCTTCACATAGTCTACGGAGTCGAAGAACGGCCTAGCTATAGCGGCTGCAAGTTTATCCGACAGCCACCTCTTCTCATGATGCTCCTTGACAGCTTTAGCTAGACTCGTCTCGCTAAGGAACTTTGGAAGTAGGCTCGGATCTCCATGCCTCGTCCAGTAGGATACCTTCAGTATATCGTGGGGCTCGCAGTACTCTATGAGGGGGCAGAGGGGGCGTTCAGGCTTAGAAGACAACACGTATCAAAGACTATTTAGGTAGAAACCTCTTAATTACCGTTACCGTATACCGTCGATAAGGCTTCATACTCCTAGATCACCTGTAGGTTTCTCTCCAGATACCAACTTAAGATCGATATCTTAGATGATTCTAGGAGGAATCTAAATCATATAGGATGAACGTTGTGATAACCAAAATTACCTAGACTAGAAATGCCTAGATGATAGGATTCAGATTCCACATATCGCATAAGTTAAACACACCCTTATCATTATCAAGCCAACTATTTATGGAAAATAGCTCGTGATTTGTACGTGAATAGTGAAACCTAACTCGAGTGCAATCTACTAGGCCGGCTTCCTAATACACTATCGTGAACTGCTTACTAATTTCTCAAAGCTACTTTGCTTAAAAGACCACTAAATAAATCCCTTTTTTCCATAATTGATTTAATGATGTAATTATTAAGTTTCTGCTTACATCTGTCCTGACAGGCTGAATCTATTTCTATTTGTCGTATAGGATAGCTTGGTTAATTCGTCTATCTACATCGATTTAATTGTAAATGATTGTTTAGTTCTAAATACTTAGGTTTAGCCCTCCATACATTGGAAGTGATGATTCATGTTATAATTGATATTACAGTTAATATCGTAATTCATGATATTATCACGATAGCGGAGCATAAAATATGCCATAATGCTATGATAGGATATCTTATGATTTTTGAAGAAAACTTATCAATCTAACTTTCACTTTGCTACTCTTTTAATAGACTGATGAAAGCTCCGCAAATTATGAGGAAAATTCCTAAAAGACTTAACCAGAAAATTTCATGTCTATAAGGAAAGATTATCATTCCTGGGATTTCATGAATGGCTATATAGTAGACAAAGATTAACATTAATAAGAGAAAGAGAAATATTCCGATTATCCATAGAATTGAACACAAATTTTCCATTTCTTCAAACCGTATACCCTATTTTAGAAATCATTATAAAACTATTTAAATCTTTTCTCTAAGTCTTCTGTATGGAAATGTGAACTTGAGCGATCCTGTGAGTTACGGGGTTAACTACTTTCTCCATGCCGTGAACTAGGGTGTTCGATGTAATCCGTCTAATCTAGTACATCATCTAGATGATACGGCTTTATCCAACGTTATCGATCTACAACCTACCTAGATTGATGCTACCTAGGATCGTCTGTATATCCCAGCCTTCTGCGAGGTAGCGTTCAAGTTCATCCTCCACTACGATCTTCTTAGGATCTCGCCTATCCGCTCGAGGAGTATCTAGGCTTATAGGCTCTATACCAAGCTTCCCGCATATTATCTTCGTGTATGCTTCTATCTCATCCACTCCCTCCTCTTTCATCTTCGCAACCTTAACTTCGATATCCTCCAGCCCAAGCTTCCTGATAAGATACTGTCTTACGCTCGGCTTCGATAGATCTAGTACACTGCTTTCAATCATAGTCTTTATCGTCGAAAGCTCCACCTCCTCTTTCGAGATGGATTCACCCCAGGGTTTCAGATACGGCTCAGCGTTCCTGTAAGCTTCACGCATACGTTCCACCGTAGCCGGGGCTAGATCCATCGTACCCCCGTAGATGTGTTCCAGTTCTGAAAGATGACACATAATAGCTTCGATATATTCGCTCGGCATATGCCTTGTAAGGTTGCTTCTAAAGTATTTCCTAAGACTGTAGGGTCTCATCTTCCTTACCTTACCGTCTGGGTAGCGTTCAACTAGGCTGTACACCGCTACTCCTCATCGCTCTAAGAATCCTCTTACAGAGGTTTACCCGGCTTACAGGCTTATCTCTACCGAGCTTATCATCCGCTATTATCGGTGAGCTATCCGTAATCCTCTCCCCACGCCTCCGTCTCTCCTCGAAATACTGTTTCAGAAGTTCGCATGTTTCCGCTGGGATGAACGTTACATACATATTACCGCTCTTACCTTGGGGAACATAGACAGTGCAGGGTGTTACACCCTTTTCGAAGTCTGTTTTAATACTTACATTAGGTCAGTTTAACCAGATCTTCAGGTCTAAGACCGGCGAAAGCTATGAAGTGCATAGCTATCCTAGTCGATAAGCTAACCCTAGGCGCGGCAAGTATCTTCGCAAGCTCCTCTCGAGTAGGGATCTTATCTAGAAACTTTATGGTGAGAGGAATACTCTTAGAGGGGAAGGGGTAAATCCCCCTTAACACCGTGAAACCTGAAGAAGCTTGCAATAGCAAACCACTGAGCCCTCACCATCTTAGCCGAAACATCCTTCTCCCTAACCCTCCATAAAACAAACTCCCTCATCAACCTATAGGCATCCTCATAGGAGAGCTTAGCAAGCATCCTAGGATTCTTACCCGAGAACTCTATAAACTGTACGAAAGCCTCAGCATAATCCCTAACAGTCCTCCTACTCCTCAAAGAGAGGATGCAATCATCGATCC
>CAZBGY010000037.1:0-4044 GCA_964491605.1 uncultured Candidatus Bathyarchaeia archaeon | reverse complement strand
TGTATCCCCATACTTGAAGACTCTCCTTACGGATCCATAGTATACTCCTTCGCCGAATACGTTATCGATCCATTCAGGCTTAACTATCCTTAAAGCATATACCGTCAAACCGATCCGATATTTAGGGATTCGTATACGATATAAGTTTATCGATGAAACCCTCCGACTAGATGGATGGTACAACGTAAAGTCGGTAATAGCTTATCTTAGCTGCGATCCATACTGATCACTATTACTTCATGGAAAACCTATGGAGAAATACTATGGAAAAACCTAGGGGGAGGGGTCGATACCCTATATAGCGTAGTTTTAAATCTATTCTCCAGTATATAGTTTTATCGATCTCCTGGAGGGTTGGATCCTTTGCCTGAGAGGAGGGTTCTAGCTGCTAGGGTGGATTTAGCCGATAAGCTTAAAGCTTTAGCTGAGAGTAGGGGGGTGACCGTGTATTCTATGCTTAACGATATACTGGAATCTGTTCTAGAGATCGAGGAGGCGGGTCTTAGCATCCGACGTTTAATCGACGAGTATAAATCTATAGATTATGGTAGGAGCGTAGGTTTCACGCCTATACCTGAAACGCTGCTATACGAGCTTGTAGATCTATGTTTCGAATCAGGATTCTCTGAGAGGCTTAGGAGAAGCTGGTTTGAGATGGGTTTATGGCTATCCAAGTATATAGCCGTATCTTCTAGTATAGATGAGGCTGTATCCATACTTCGAAGCTTGATATGGAATATATCAGAGTTCAGATTCGAGAAGAGGGGTGGGGAGGCTGTACTCCTATGCTTCAGTTCTAGATCCACGCTGAACTATAGCCTACTACTAGAATCCCTTCTCAGAGGGGTTCTAGAAGGGTTAGGCTTCAGGGTGAGTGGATCTGAGGTCGATAAAGGGTTTATAAGGATAAGGGTTGAGGTTAATGATGAGTATGCGATCCCGCCACCCGGGTAGGAAGCTCGTATTCATACAGGCTGATATAGTAGATAAGCTTACGGAGATATCGAATAGGGAGGGTAAGCCTCTATCCTCATTCCTATCTGATATCCTATCCGATGTAGTTAAGATATATGATGATGGTGGATCTATCGGCGATGCTTTGAGATCCTATATGGTAGCTTCCATGCATAGAAGCGCCGGTATACTATTTATGCCGGTAAGCCTCCTAAACTCTATCCTAGCTAAGATAGATGCCGATACCTTGGATGAGGTTTGTAGGGATGCATACGATGCTGGATACTGGTATGGTAGGTATATCTCTGTTAAATTCGAAGATCCGGTAGAAGCCCTCAAGAGCCTATTATCATCGATATTCCTATCCCAGGTGGATATATCTATAGAGGAGTCTCCAGGCATCGTACTATTCAGATTCATATATTCGAATCTATCTTCGGAATCTACGAAGCTACTCCTATCGATGTTCGAGGGAGTTATGACTGCACTAGGCTATGAGACTGATAGAGCCGAGTACACTAGGGGTATAGTTATAGCAAGCTTCAGGAAAGCTAGATCATAGATGGAGGATCAACCATACGTAAGTCTAGACTCCACGAGTATGAAGCTTCACATATAGATTCTCAGATGCTTCTAGGAATTAACCTAGCTACATCTATTCTGTGTAGAGGGATGGAGGGAAAAAGGGGAAAAAGATGGAGAGGGGGTTGGGGTTTCGGTAGCCCTATCCAGCTATCTTCTTACGTAGCTGTACTAGGGATACTATAGAGCAGATCGCGGCTACTAGCGATAGTATTACAGCTATCCATACAGCCATGGTTACTGTGCTTATAGCTCCAGGTACGCCTGCAAGGTTTGCTACCGTAGCCTTTATATCGCCTACATCTGTTCTAACTGTAGCTACGTTACCATCTATAGTCGTAACCTTACCGGTTAGCGTATCTATCTTAGTGGATACCGTAGCGACTCCATCCTTTATACCCGTTATCACAGGCTCTAGTGCGCTAAGCTTAGCCGTCACATCACCTATAGATGTCGATATCTTAGCTACATCTCCTCTAACAGCTTCTATCTTAGGTGATAAAGCATCCACAGAAGCTTTAATCGCTCCTACATCAGTCTTTATAGTAGCTATACCACCGCTTATATCGGTTAGCGTACCTCCCATCTTCTCGACTAGAGTCTTCAAAGCGGATACATCAGCCTTGATAATACCGGTATCGGTGACCAATGTAGCTACATTCCTATCCACGGATGCTAGCTTAACGTTCATGGCACTTACAAGCTCTATTAGATAATCAACCTTATCGACTAGAATCGTAAATTCTTTGAATGCGTTAACAACCTTAACAGAATCTGAGACCGATGTTATCTTAGCCGTTTTGAATAGAGCTGGATCCGTAGAGTTACGGTAGCCTCCACCCTCGAGTATAAGCTTGAACGAGTAGGCTCCAGGCTCTATGAACGGGGTTACGAAGCCAGGTTTAACGCTGTAGCTGTATGTAGGCGATAGATCGACTGATACTAGCGTACCGTTAGCGTTCGTCCGCCACTTCGGAGTCTCTGTGAAGAAGCCTATATGCCCAGCTAGGGAGCGTAGAGCATCGGTATCGTTGACGAGTATCTCCCAAGCTGTGGCAGGGGTATCGGTGAAGCCGGATATAGGTCCTGGTAGACCTGTAGCTATAACCTTCGTAAGGGATGAGCCTACGACCGGGTCCGGCGTCAATATCATACCAGGCGTTACCTCGAAGGTGGCTTTCATCTCTAAGCCCTTAGCATCTCTAGCGATTATGTAGTAGATTCCCTTGATGGTCGTCGGGAATACTACCGTCGTAGCGAAGTTTCCTTCAGCATCCGTCGGTATGTTCATCGCTAGCAGTATCTTCTTACCGGCTACGGCAGGGTATGGTAGCCAATCTACCGTTACGTTAACCTTAGAGTTTGGTGTGAAGTGTGTAGCGGATATAGTTATGACTGTACCTAGACTCTTACCGGAGACGGGATCTGTGTATACGGTTGCGGTTATAAGCCAGTTTCCATCCTTAAGCTTCTCGCATTTAGTATTCTCTATCGGTGGTACGGTACCCTTCTTAGGCGATACTACGAGTCCAGATATGTAGAAGTATGTCTCACCCTCACCTACGTTATACCCGATATCCCTAGCTTTAACTAGGACTCTGTAGCGTCCAGCTGGATAGCCTGTCGAATCCCATTCACACCACCACATCCTAGTATCGGAGTGGTAGCTCATAGGTATCTCCGCTATCAGGTAGCCTGTCTCGTTGTATATGTAGGCTCTAACCGATCCGGCAGACATTACGACACCGGATTCCATGTATGTTACCTTAGCGCCTATGTATACTATGGATCCAGGTGTGAAGGCTATACGCTCCTTCGTAGTATCGTATTTATCGGAGTATGTCTTAACCTCGACTCTAAGCGCGGTTATACCTACGGCGAATATAGGCGATAATACATCCTTCTCAGGACCGGTATTACGTACGGTGCATATCGTAACGTTATCCTTCAGAGCATCTGCAGGTATGAGGAATCTATAGTCTCCGAGCGGGGCATCAGCTGGTACGAACCACGTTACGTTATATCTCCCAACCTCGATTTCTACTAGGTAGGCTGATCCTACCGTAGCGTTGGTCGTAGCGTTAACGGCGTAGATTGTGCATAGGGGTATATATAGCTTAGCAGGTGAGCCATCACCTTTATACGTAACTTTTATAAGCCATGAGACCCATGAAGCTCTCGGAACCGATGCTGGTGGAGCAACCTCTGTTTCGACTACTAATATAGCTGGACGGACGATGATACCGACGGAGTCGCTTCCGCTATTACCGTAGAAGTCCTCGGCATAAGCGCTTACACCCCAATTTCCTGTGGAGTTGTTTTTCTGTATCTTGAAGTTTCCGATCCAAGTCTTACTCACAGGACTATAGCTTAACGAGATGGTTTTAGGTTTATCGTAGGGTGGAGCTTCAGGCGTACATTTTGGTGGTGTGAACGTAACCTTAACCTCGCCAGATGTTACCGGTACGAGATCCTGGTATAGAACCTCGACCTCGACTGGTACGGTAT
>CAZBGY010000036.1:0-4133 GCA_964491605.1 uncultured Candidatus Bathyarchaeia archaeon | reverse complement strand
AGCCTATAAACTTCCTAACAGTCTTCAACGCTTCTAGGAAAGCTCCACCCCTATCAGTCAATATATAGATCCTCCTACCACCTACATCCTCCCCTCTTAGCAGCCCCTTCGAAATTAGGAAATCGACTATATGCTTAGTCCTATCAACCGGTAGCTGCGCGCTGTACGATATCCTCGTTATAGTCATAGCACCCCTCCTCCTAACGGCATCAAGTATATCGATGTATATCTCATACCTAGTCCTTCTCCTCGATTTCAACAGTATCACTTCCGATCCGATCTTAAATCTACACTTAAATCGATGCAGCCGGTAGAGAATCAATCTTCCTAGGCTCGACGGCGAAGCTAACGTTCCTCCCGGCCTTCAATTCTTCGGTATAACAGACCTCACCGGTAATTCTACAATCATCCTCTAGGTATATCCTCCTAGCGTATATATTCCTCGCGGATCCTCCCTCCTCGATAACCAGTATCCCTGCGTAGATATCCCCAGCCTTAGCCCCCTCTTCAAGATTAACCTCCTCAGCTACTATAACTCCCTGTATCCTGCCCCTCCTACCTATCCGAATACTCCTAGCTCTTAAACCTTCGATCGTAGCTATCTCCCCGCCTACATCTACCGAAGCTTCAGCTTCTATACGCTGAGCCTTCAATCTTCCGCCTACCTCTATAGACCTAGCCCTCAATTTTCCATCCACTTCAACCGATCCGCCTACGTCTAGATCGCCCAACAGTTTAAGGTCGCCTTTAGCCTTCAATCTTCCGCCTACATCTATCTCGACACCCTCAGCATTACCCTGTATATCTACATACCCTCCTACATCCAGTTTACTAAACGATAGATCTCCATCTGCGTTTAACGCCCCTCCTATGCTAATATCTCCTCCCTTGCATTTACCTGTAAGCTTAACGCTACCACCTACATCGATCGATCCGAAGGTTAAAGGTCTATTCGAATAGAGTTTCCCACCTACATCTATCCCGCCCCTCACCTCTCCACCGGCGATCTCAACGATTCCACCTACATCCAGTTCTTCGGAGAAGACTTCGGACTCCGAGTGGAATGCTCCACCTATACTAATCCTACCAGCTTTCACGACCCCTTTACAGCGGAAGACCCCTCCGACATCTATCGTCTCAGCCTCTACACATCCATAGATGTTGATGGATCCGCCTACATCTATATACCTAGCTTTAGCATCCCCTCCGATCCTCACTCTCCCCCCGACTCTAACCCTATCCGCGCTCAGCCAGCCTTTGACGTTAAGCTCCTTATCCACCTCTATATTCCAAGCTTTCAAGCCGCCTTCTACAAATAGCGACCCGTCATCGATCCTTACAGATTTCTCGATGGTTAGATCACCCTTCACTGTTACCCTCCCATCTTTACCCTTCAACGAAGTAGCGGAGACGTTGCAATCGAATGTACAATCGCCGTCGCACTGTATAGCACCTAGAACGGTGATAGCCTTAGAATCTTTAGCTTTAACTATAGCATCTTCAGCTACGTATAGATCGCCTTCAACCCTATCCAGAATAGCTATGGATCTTCGAGGAACGTTGATATCGTCCATCAGCTTCAATGAAATATTGTAGAGCAACCATGATTATATAAACTTAAGTCACTAAACGTGATTACAGAAGTGTAGTTGGTTGTAAGCTTAGAGTAGAGCTATCCTATCTATCGATACCCCCCATCTAACAGCTTCAAATATAGTTTTGCCATGGATAGTGTCATGGATCTAGGATTGAATATAATATTTCAGAACAACTATGTAGAAAGTTATTCTGTCGTTTCGATTTTATTGCGGATTTGAGCTAATATCTCTTCACGTTTAATCTTCGTATATAGCTCCATGTACGGTTGCCCTCCACCGTAGAGGCATCCATCTGGGCATACATACAGAGCTACACTCCCCTCTACCTTCTCACTCCTCATCTTCCTGATAACCCTCTCTATCCCTTCCACCCCTACAGCTTTAACCACTTCTCTATCTACCCCGCCTAGTTTTATCTCATCGAAATCAGCTTCTGGTAGCGAATTGATATCTAGTGGGGTTAACAGCCTTGCAGTCTCCCTTACGGTTATTATATTTCCTCCACCTATCTTTCTAGCTAGGCATGGGGTGATCCATATGGAATCCCTATCATCTAGGATAGGCGAGTTAGCCATATACCTAAGTAGATCTGGGTGGCGTACCTGTATGTACCTAGCTTCAGCCTCGCTGTAGGGTATCAGCTCTACGCTACCCCTACGGGCAGTTACCTTTAGCTTCGGTTTCCATAGGATAATCCTGCCGCATCCTATCCTTTTAAGCGCCTCTAGGATCTTACCGTAAGATCCACCTTTAACGTTTAGTGCTTCGCATAATCCTATGATAGCTTCAGGCTCTATACACACCGTCGGCCTCATCCCTCTACCGAGGATATCTTTAATTCTCCTCGTTGAGTCAACTTCGATTATAGCTCCTACCGGGCAGTATACCGTGCATTGACCGCATGCTATACATGTAGATTCATCTAGCTTAACGTTAAACGGAGTGGATATTGCTGTATCTATACTCCTATATGCGTAATCTAAAGCCGAGGTTATCTTACGGCATATAGCGATACAGCGTCCGCATACGATACACTTTCCACCATCCAGACGTAGAATAGATCCTTCTATGTCGACTACTCTCTCCCTCACGATGGAAAACCTCTTCTCCCTTGCTTAAACCATTCACTCCTCAAGATCCTGCCTATGAGATCTAAAAGCTCATAGCGATCTATAGGGCATCCCCTAACATAGTAATCGACATCTACGTACATCGTTATCGGGGATGTCTTCAAACCTCCATTTTGTATGAACCTTCTTAAACCTGGTATACCTCTTAGGATAGCGCACGATCCTAAAGCAACTAGTATCCTAGACTTCTTTCTAATCTCCCTTAACCTCTCCGTATCATCCTCCGATAGCACCACCCCCTCTACCAGGGATATATCGCATCTCTCTATTTTCGAATCGAGTTGCGAAAATTATAGGGCTTAAAAGCTCTGCGTCGCTCCTACTGATCATCTCCAGAAGCGTTTCACCTGCGCTTAGAAACTCGTTGATACAACCTGAGCAGTTTCCCAGCTGATATACCGCTATTCTCAGTCTCATGGTATCTCACCTCATTATCCAGATCTAGCCTCTTCAAATAGCGTCGATAGAAGCCTAGTTATCTTATCGTAGTCTGGATGGCTGGAATAGTATATAGAAAGCCTATCCAGTATCGCTTCCAGATCCACACAATACTTAACGTAGAGCTTAACAGCCTCGTATATGGTATCCTTCGATGTTAAGGGTCCACGACATCCTTCGCAAATCTTTCCCTCACGTACGCATACACCATCGCAGCCTGAATTCGTTAAGGGTCCTAAGTATATTTCACCCCTAGCTAGTAGGCATTCATCCCCATGTAGGGGGCATTCAGCGCATACAGGTATGCCTTCAACCCCATACTCCCTACATAACTCTAAAAGCTTACATCCACCCTTCCTAGGGCATGAATGGCATACGATCCTATGGGCTGCGAGGATTGCTTCTAAAGCTATTCTAGCGTTTCTCTAACCCTAGCGTTATTCGTCTCTACGGATAGCTTATCCGATACCGGAAATGCGCATGAAGGTACAAGCCTACCTGTACCAGATAGCTCGACTACGCATACCCTACAAGTAGCTTCGATGAATAAACCTGGGAAGTAGCATAGCGTAGGTATCTTCAAACCAGCTTTCTCAGCAGCCTCCAGTATTGTACAGCTAGGTTCGACTTCAACTTCAACGCCGTCTATGATGACCTTCACCATAATCTATATCACCCCTTAACGATCGCTCCTCTAGGACAGACTAACATGCATTGCCCACATCTAACACATATACTAGGATCCATTCGGTAGGCTCCATCCTCCCCTCTAACTATAGCTTGTACAGGGCATTGCTTAACGCATAAACCGCATCTTACGCAGATACTCTCATCGATAACATAGTTTACGAGCTTACTGCACACCTGACATTGTAGTTATCCCCTTCTTTACTTATACTGATCAGCCCAGTCCCCCCTATACCAGAATAGCTCCCAGACTAGGTAGACTGATGCGTTACCATACACC
>CAZBGY010000035.1:0-4579 GCA_964491605.1 uncultured Candidatus Bathyarchaeia archaeon | reverse complement strand
GGGAATATAGTATTCAACGATATAGCCGTAGAAATCAATAAATGGCTAAATTATTGGAAGTCTCAAATGGGAAGCGATGTACGTGTCGCCAGAGTTTTCTCCGACTATATCGATAAAAAGTTCAATTCGACAAACGAGTACATAGCATGGATGTACAGCAGATTCGCATAAGAAACCGTAAGCTTAACTCATACAGAAGCTAGAAACGCTTATGGGAAATGAGGGAGGAAATTGCGGGGGGATATCTCTAGTTTAGTTATGGTCGACTATGATTCTTATACCCTTCCGCTAACCCTCACACTATTCTTACATGGTCTTCAGTTATTTACACTTTCGGAGGAATAGTAGCTTATCTCTCTGCAGATGTATTCGAATCTGGCTCCAATTAGAATCTCAAACTCTGTAGCTCCATTATAGAGGTATGCAATTCATAGATTAATTCGTTAAGGGTTCTAGTAAATTCACTCTATATTCTGAGCGGATCGATATGTAACGGGATGAATCCCTGTATACCGTTTAGTTATAGAGGTAATGTTATCAGCTGGAAAATTATTAAAAAGAGATAGATATTAGGGGCTGGGTGGATAGTTGCGATGAAGAAGTTTTCTTTCAACTAGCTATAAGTGGTTTAAGATCGTGTTAGAGTCTAAGTATAGGGGAGGATGCTAGCATCCTCTTTAAGTTTTCATTCAGAAGCCTCTTATCCGATGAAAGACTGATTCGATATATGAATCCATCTATGATCTACGATTAGTGTTAGCAACCGAATATTAGCGCTACGTCATAGTACAGCATATACCTGATTTCAACAGCATGAGGAGACTAAAGCCTAGGATGCTGATTAGCGTACCCACCCACCTTCACGTCTACCGCTACCTGCCATTTATACGGTGCAACTTCTTTCATAATCCTACTAGATAATACAGCATCCACGACCCTCCCAGCTCTACCTATAGCTTCGATAAGATTACTCCTACTCTTCTCCAACGCATATGATCCGGATGCGAATCCATAGTAATGTATTATTCCTCCAGATGGTTTTAAAGCCATGCATGCCGCATCGATATACTCTACGGCTTTTTCAGGAAGATTCATTATTACCCTATCCGCTATGCTACGTAGCTTAGTTCGTATAACTTCGCTAGCATCGCCTAGTATCGGAATAACCTTTCCTTCAACTTTGTTCATACGTATATTCTCCTCTAGGTATCTCACAGCATCAGGGTTTATATCGATAGCATAGACCGCTACATTGTGATGGAGCTTAGCTATGAGAATAGAGAAGGGGCCTACTCCTGCGAACATATCTATGACCGTTTCACCTTCGACTACCTGAGATGCCACCCTATAATGCTCGTAGGATAATCTAGGTGAGAAGTACACCTTCCTAGGATCTAGAAGGTATCTACAGCCGTATTCCCTATGAATTGTCTCGGTATTCTCGGATCCTGCTACGACTTTATAGCTTCTAACGCGATGGATACCGGTAATCCCGCTAGATTTAACGAGAACAGATCTAACGCGTTTAAATATCTTCATAACGGCTTCGCCGATGAGCTGTTCATAGGCTTCAAGCTCCTCCGGTATCTCCAGTATTGCGATATCTCCTATGAAGTCTATCGAACGGGGGAGGCAAGCAAGGAGATGCGGTGGTAGCTTATCTTCTAAAACCTCTATGATACTCCTAGCAGATTTTACATATCCTTGAAACTTTTGAGTAGATAGCTCAAACCCGGGTAGCTCTTTCTCGATGAAATCTATTTGCCATTTCGAAGGCTTCTCCTTTAGAGGAATGAATAGGAAGTCGCTGCTTCTCGATATTTTAAGGTTTCTATCTAGGAGATCGAGTTTAGCTAGAATACTGATAGCTTTCTCGCCTAAACTCTTCGGGATCTTAACGCAATAAGCTTCAACCCAGGATTGAGAAGGAGTATCAGTCATGGCTAGACTACCATATGATAGGGAAGGGTATAGAGATAGACTTAAACGCTAGTCTACATCGTTAGCGAGGGCTTACATCGTGATACAGCAAGTATGACTGGATGTAGCATCGATACCTATACTCTCGGCTCTAAGGCTATAGCTCTTATCCATGAAGAATCTAGGTTAGCAATCTTCAAAGGTAACCCTATGAAGAATACTCGCTCACCCTCTACCTTATCTAAGTTGACTAAACCTTCGATTATAGGTATATCATTCTCTAGGAGGGTTCTATGTGTAGCTAGCTTTGATCCCGGTTCATCTGGATGAACACCTTGAACACCGAGCAGCTTTATACGTTTACCTGCAAGATACTCTGCAGCTTCACTAGTGATATATGATCCGCCGCTGCTCCACAGTAGAACTATATCACCCTCTTTAACCTTCCATAGATGCTCAGCTTTTATCGCGGTATCAGCTTCAAACTTTAAAACTATAGCTTCACCCATAAACTTCTCTAACGGTATATCTACGATCGACTTGAGATCTGAGCGGAAGTGTGATGGCCCTTCTACATGCGTACCTATATGGGATTCAGCTTCTATGAAATGCATGTATGTTCCATCTTCAGCGTTTATGAATTGCTCCAGGTTAAACTTCCTAATCTGATTACCGCGTGTATATTCACCGTTAACCTTCAATACGTTAGGTTGAATCTCGACGGATAGGTCGATGATCTTATATCTCTTAAGAACCTCGACGATATCCTTAACCATACCGATCTACAGAATAGAACAAGTTAGGTGTTAGAATTTATCTCTTTCGGTAATCTTATACAGCCTCCAAGCTATGATGGAATCTGACACTATGAAGTTTGTAGCGTTTATATAGTCCAATAGATAACTTTAAGATACTAAGGTGAACCTAAGATGCCGGGGGATGGAGAGAAAGTCTACGTTAAAGTTCTCTTGCGAGGAGATGTATTGAAACGTTTCCGTTATATCAAGGATAGACTCGGGTTGGAGACCGATGCTGAAGTTATACGCTACCTGATAATGCAAGAATATCGAAGATTATCAGGTGAACCCTAGAAAGATTATGCATATCGAACAGCATAGTTGGGTATGGGGAAAGCGGAAAGATAGCTGATGGATGGTGTCTAAATCTTCATCTTAGATTGATATCTACCTATTGATTCGCTCCGTGATGCTTACCTAAGGTATTTATCGAGAAATCCTATGATCCGGCTAGCCATAGGTTCTAACGGTAATCCATGCCCAGCGTCATACCAGTACACCTCCTTAGGCTCACCTGCCTTCTCAGCTAACTGTCTCTGAGTTTCTGCAGGAACTATATCGTCATATCTTCCGCAGTGGAATTGTAACGGTCTAGGTGAAGCGAGGTGTATGAAATTTATCGGATCTATAGGAGCTAAGATACGTTCTAGCTGTTCGTAAGTTATACCTAGCGTTTCAATTCTAGATCTTATAGGTGGTACAGAGTAATGTCTACTAGTCTTTATCATGAGTGGTATATTCCCTCCACCTACTATTATGACAGCTGCTTTCACCCTAGACTCTACGCCTACAAGTAGTGCTCCGAATATGCCACCCATACTACCGCCTATGTAGCCTATCCTCTCACTATCTATTTCAATCCTAGTTTCTAGAAAGTCTATAGCCCTCCTCAGATCGATTATAGTCTGAATAACGTTAGCTTTAAGCTCATCTATATCTGGAGAATAGAGAACTTTACCTGGCATACTCCTCTCACCATGATATAACGCATCTATAGAGAAGAGCGAATACCCTCTAGCCGAGAGAGCATCGGCTATAGGTATAACATCTTCCTTCCTACCACCATATCCATGGAGAAATAGTATACATGGATATGGAGGGCTGACATACTTGCATACAGTGAATATCGCCGGAACCCTCTGACCGCCTACACTATCATAGTATACTTTATATGCTATGTAGCTATCCTTCTCTATAAGCTTCGAGATAACTGGGTTAAGTGGTACTGATCTATCGTACTCATAGAGTTTAATATACTCTTCGATACTCATATCCTTCGAGGAATAAGCTTCTCGAAGGATTACTTAAATAATTTTACCAAGTAATGATACTAAGGATTTAAACATTATCGATGAAGAATTCCTATTAGGCGAACGGTATGCGTATACAGATCTACCGTACACCCCTTTATCGACCCCTATAATTCTATATACTGCTATGAGGTGACCGTCTAATACCAAGCTTAATCGTATCTTAGGAAGATGAATTATAAATGGTGATCCCGGTAAAATATAGTGAAGAAAGGTATAATATTCTGCTTTAGATAGAATCCTGTATGCTAACAGATAAGTTTTAATGAATGACATATTGTATAATAGATTATAGCTAGAATATGATTTAAAAATAAACATATATAAAGTTAAGCTTACATAAATTTATAAGTTGGATTTTATCGCAAGCATTAAGTATCTTAGATAAGTGATCATGGGCATCGAAGTTATATCTGTAGATTGCGGAGATACATAGAGCTAAGGAGGATTATCTAGCTGTATTCAAAGCTTTAACGAAGCTTAGCTATAATCTGGATATCGAGAGGGTTAGGGATAGCCTAGAGAAAGCTCGTTTATGGTGGAGAGATGAGA
>CAZBGY010000034.1:0-5553 GCA_964491605.1 uncultured Candidatus Bathyarchaeia archaeon | reverse complement strand
ATGCGTCTGATCACCAATAAACAGAAGAGTATAGCATGGATATAAACTTCTGTTATCCATGAAACAGACTATCAGAAAAACCCCATCCCTCCCCCTATGGATAACCTATGGATTGATTCAGATGCATCTGATAGGAGAATTGAAAATCGAAATCTATGAAATCATTCACCGTTAGATGATTGAAATAGGATGGATATGAGCTTTCATCCCCCATGGGATGATGTGTTTTATCGTATGCATATTGATTACATGTGCTTCTTGATGTATCTAAGGAGGGGGTTGAAAGGATTATCTATGGATGGGGTGGGTGTGGTGTTAGCTTGGAAGCGGGTTGGGCTACCTGTTTATCTCCCTTTATCCTAGTGGTATAGGGGTTATCTATTCGAGCCGCCATATCGTCTTATCTGGTAGATCTTCGAGTCTTATCCCTATCAGTGCGAGTCTCCTCCTTATCTCATCTGCTGTAGCGTAATCCTTCCTCCTCCTAGCTTCGCTTCTTATATCGACTATAATCTTTAATAGTTCTTCTAGGAGTTTATCTGAGGCTCTTCTTCTAGGTGGTTTATCTGGTAGTCCTAGTACTCTGAGTTTAGTCGAGAATATATCGCGTGACTCCTCTAGTATGGATCTATTTATACGTGGCAGATCTAGCATCCTATTCACTACTCTACTCATAGCGTATAGATGGCTTAACGCTTCGGCTGTATTGAAATCGTCATCCATAGCCTTATCGAACTCTATCGATAGCCTCCTCAACTCTTCGAGTAGACTCCTCTCCTCCATGGATGATGATCCTTCGTAGCTCTTCTCCGCGGATGCATCCTCGATCCTCTCGAGTATACCTATCAACCTCTTTACGGATGCTTCTGCCTCCTCCATCTTCTCCCTCCTATAATCTAGCTGACTCCTATAGTGCGCCGATAGTATGAATAGCCTAACTGCTTCGGGGCTGAACTCTTGTAGTACATCCCTAACCCTAACGTAGTTCCCTAGGCTTTTAGCCATCTTCTCACCGTTAACCGTTAGCAATCCTGTATGCATCCAGTACTTTACGAAAGGCTTCCTACCGGTTAGAGCTTCTGCTTGAGCTATCTCATTCTCGTGGTGGGGGAATATTAGATCGATAGCTCCGCCGTGTATATCTATCTGTTCGCCTAGATACCTCATAGCCATAACAGTGCATTCGATATGCCATCCTGGGAATCCGTACCCCCATGGGCTAGCCCACTTCAACGGGTAATCCCTCCCGGCTTTCTTCCATAGAGCGAAATCCCTAGGATCCCTCTTACCTGGGTGTACATCGATCCTCGCACCTGCTATCATCTCCTCAGGTTTAACTCTGGATAGCTTACCGTAATCCTGAAGCTTGGATGTATCGAAGAATACGTTACCATCAACCTCGTACGCGTAACCTTTCTCTATAAGCTTCTTGATAGCTTCTATCATATCGATTATATGACCTGTAGCCCTAGGAGAAACATCAGGTCTCCTAACACCGAGTGCATCCATATCCCTGAAGTATTCACGCATATAGAATTCTACGAGAGCCATAGGCTCGATCCTCTCCCTCACAGCTCTACCTACAACCTTATCTTCACCAGTCTCGGCTAGATGACCTACATCGGTTATATTCTGTATGTAGAAGACTTTGTAGCCTCTATACTCGAGCCATCTAACTATAGCATCGAAAGCTACATACGTCCTAGCATGACCTAGATGAGTCCAATCGTAGACTGTCGGACCGCATACGTAGATGCCTACCCAACCCTCATGGAGAGGCTCGAAAACCTCTTTAACCCTACTAAGCGAGTTATACACTCTAATAACCATCGAGCTAAATGGGTAGCGATAGACGTAGATTTAAAGGTTAAACCTATATGTGGGCTGGAGCCTTAACTCAACGCTTCCACTAGCCATCTATAGAATTCCTCGTTAGATTCGAAGAAGCCGTATCGATAGGGTCTACCCATCATGAAGCCCTTATAGAGTATACTCCAACCCCACCAGTATCTGCTATGTAGCTGTCTAGCGAGATCGAATGGTAGGAATTCTATCATACCATCGCTCACCGTTATAGGCTCCCAATCCAGTATAGCAACCCTATCGCCTTCAAGCTTCACTAATACACAGGCGTGGCTGAATTCCCCGACATCCTCAGCTCCTATGGAGATGTACGCGGTCGGTAGACTCCTCCCGGCGATATCGTAGTATGCGTAGTATAGGCTTACCAGTACGACTGCGAAATCCCAGCAGCCCCCCTGCCTATACCGGAAGCTTATCGATGCACCGGATATAGGTGTCGATACTATATCGTAGCTTGAAACCTCTCTAAGATACTCATCGCGGCACCATGTAGACTCGTTGGTTAGCGGATCGTAGCAGTAGTAGTATGTGCAGGCGTAGCTCCATGAGCCTATATTGATTAGCGGTAGGTAAACCTCGTATGGTGGTGGAAACATGTATGCGAAGATGCTACGCCACCCCATATATATCCTGTAGAGATCGGATCGGAAATCGTTATCGCTACCATCCCACCCCCCTGTTAGGTTGAGTACGAAATCCTTCATCTCCTCTGTGTAAGCGAATAGGAATCTACCTGAAAATTCCTTGAACGATATAAGGGTATAGTTGTATGGAATCGATCTAAGCCTACTTAGAATATCGTTCAGAAGATCCTCCAACCCTCTATTCGCTTCAACCACCTCGTAGTAGCTACGATTCAACTCTCTGATAACATCCTCCAGCTTCCAGTAGCGTGGAACTGTACGGGCGTAAAGACTATGCTCCCTATGTAGGATAGCTTCAAGCCTCCGATTCTCGATGGAGAAGTATGCTAGTACAAGGATATTGGATAGAGCTAGTATGGAGAGAAGCAGTATCTGGAAGCTCATCCTCACGGTGCTCCAGCCTCCAATATAACCGTATAATTGTATGGAACGATAAGCTTACCTTGAAAATACATTAAAAACTCCTCCAACCTCCTATTCATCTCAAGAGCTTCGTAGTAGCTCCTATTCAATACGGTATAGCTATCCAGCATCCTCCTATACGATTCTACAGCCTCCTCGTATAGTGAACGCTCCCTCTCTATAGCCTCTCTAAGTCTAACGTTATCGATGTAGAAGTAGGTGAAGGTAAGTATATTTGAGGCTAGGAGAAGAATCGATAGAGATGTTAAGAATCTAGGATGATTAATATCCATGAAGAATCTCAACCCCATCCATACACTTATACATAGAAGATTGAAATTAAACTTTCGTGTAGACTTCTATATCAAACTTCTCAGCCGTTTCCAATGCTTTCCCATCCGCGTATGGTGTTATGATGATGAGTCTATCCGGCTTTCTACCAGTCTTCCTCTCATATAGCTCAGCCTTCCTCTTAAACTCATGCACATCCGAAGCCCTGATATGCGATGAAACTTCAACCAATAATAGCCTCTCATCCTTAACAGCTATATCGACCTCGACTCTACTCGGATAACCGAAGACCATACCCTCATCATCATATGATACCCACCTCTCAACCCTGAAGCCCAGCTCCCTCTCGATTAATCCTCTAAGCCCCTCCCTAAAAGCCTCCTCAGCCATTATACCCCACCTAGCACCCAAAGCATCGAGATGCCTTTTAAGAAGGTTGAATCCCTCGATCATATCGCTCCTAAGCTTAGCGAGCTCCTCATCATGTCTCCTGAACCCCTCCATCATATCCTGTCTAAGCCTAGCTATCTCCTCATCATGCCTCTTAAACCCGGCTACCATATCCTCTCTAAGCTTAACTATCTCCTGTGCATGCATCATCAGTATCTCATCATGCCTTTTGAATCCATTCATCATATCCAGTCTAAGCCTAGCTATCTCCTCGTCATGCCTCCTGAATCCCTCGATCATATCCTGTCTAAGTTTAGCTATCTCTTCATCATGCCTCCTGAAGCCTTCGATCATATCCTCTCTGAGCTTAGTAAGCTCCTCCCATAGCCTATTCTGACCTTCTCTTAGATCCTTCACCTCCTCCCATAACCTGTTCTGCCCCTCTCTCAAAGCTTTAATCTCCTCCCAAACTCTAGATATCTCACTCCATACCTTGTTTATCTCAGCCCAAATCTTCCCCTGCTCCTCTCTTAATGCTTTAACCTCCTCCCAAACCTTAGATATCTCCACCCATACCTTAGTCTGCTCCCCTACTATAGAGTCGAGCCTCTTCAGTATCTCAGATAATCCTAAGTAGCCGGCGATAGCGTAACGAAACTCTAAATCCCTATCCAGAAGCTCTAGAAACTCTTTCTTCAAATTCTCCATCCAGATCAAAAATAGAAGACCTACCCGAAATATTTAAGCTTAAAGCTGATGTTAAACCTAACCAAACCTAGCTATGATTCACCTATAGTAGTCGAACCCTCCTCACAGCCTTATATACCGCTTACACTATCATCTAGGACTGTTAGGATCGATACTCGCGACTTCCAGCTTCGAAACAGATATATCTAAGGATCTAGAATCAGAGGAAGATGTGTGGCGTCACAGATCGAGATATGGAAGGAGAGGCAGATGGCCGAAGCCTATAATCGTAAGGATTATACCACCGGTGGATAGCTTTACACCAACCCCGCCGAGTACGCTGGAACCTATACTCCTAGATATAGCTGAGCTTGAAGCTCTCAGATTAGTCGATTTCGAAGGTTTATCGCAGGAGGAAGCCGCAAGGGAGATGGGGGTCTCCAGAGGGACGGTATGGAGGCTTCTTCAAAGTGCTAGATATAAGGTAGCGCAAGCCCTCTCCGAGGGGAGAGCTATACAGATACAGAAAAGCTGAAGCTATGTAGCTATCCTTAAACCAGATATAGCCATGCAGATTATAGCCTAGCGGCTTCCTCCAGATACTTCTTCTCGATCTTCGCCGCGACGGTCCATAGGTTTCCAACCCTAATCCTACCGATTAATGAGCATAGCATTAAGGCATCCAACTTATTTACACCGTATCTTCTCTCGATCCAGGATGCTAGATTCAGGAAGGCTATTCTCACAGCATCTTCGAAGCTTCTTCCAGCACTCGTCGTCACGACATACATTACTTCATCCTCATTCTCTATTCTCGGCCATTCTAGGCTTTCCTCTGAAACATCGATTTCGAGTATTATTTCAGCAGGCATCTCGACTGCTGTACCGAGGATTTCGCCATCGCCTTGCACTGCATGCGTATCACCGATATAGAGTAATGCTCCATCATAGAATACCGGTAGGCTTACTATGCTTCCTGGACAGATATCTGGTAGATCCATGTTCCCACCATGCCTTCCGGGAAGAATACTTGAAGATATACATTCAACCTCTGGGTGGGGGGCGGTTCCTATCGTACCGATCATCGGCTTGTAAGGAATCCTTAAGCCTTTAAAGAAGACTAAGCCATTCTCGATCCTACATATCTCCGTCTTACGTGGGAAGGATCCACCTACAAACTTCAGTATGGGGACCTCCGTGAGATACCTCTCGCTGAATTCTGAGGAGTATATCGCTCCCTGCCCTATCGTCGGTCTAACATCTTTTATCTCGACCA
>CAZBGY010000033.1:0-5572 GCA_964491605.1 uncultured Candidatus Bathyarchaeia archaeon | reverse complement strand
CCTCTCTTTCTAAGCATCTTTAGGATTCTTGCTTGGCGTTGGTAATCCATGTATGCTTCCTCTAGGCTTGGGCTATCAAGCCAGATCTTTGATGGAGTGTGAACGATTAGTCTCCCGCTATGCTTCACAGCTTCATCCCAGATATCGATGAGCCATGTTAAATCGCCTATCAAGCATGTAACAGCGATAGCATCCATCCAGCCTACATCCCTCCTATCATCGGATGGATCTGGATATCTCCCAAAACCTGCGATCTCTGAGAGGAGTATCAGCTCTCTACTCGATTGCGGTCCTATCACATCGTATAGATAGGTGTAGTCGACTTTAACCGATGCGAGAGCGTATCTAACGGCTACGAGTAGAGCATGCCTCCAATCATCAAACCTTAACGTTTCGATCCTATTC
The DNA here is from genome assembly GCA_964491605.1 of uncultured Candidatus Bathyarchaeia archaeon. GTDB lineage: Archaea > Thermoproteota > CALKCG01 > B24 > DRYS01 > DRYS01. The sequence continues at coordinate 5,167 of CAZBGY010000033.1, read as the reverse complement.
TCCTCATCGATAATCGTTATCCTGTATGGAATGTTCCCTGCTGATAGAGCTGTAGCTAAATCGAGGAATTCTGCCGCTGCGGCATCCATCGATACCGGCCCGGCAGTCTTCAAATCGAATATCAGGTTGACTTCCCCGCCGACATCCTCATGGAAATGCTTGATCATAAGCTTCTGAAGCCTAGCGGTAGCTTTCCAATCTATACGTCTAAACTCATCTCCAGGCGTATACTCCCTAGTCTCAGCATACTCAGTCCCCCTCCCAATCCTATGTATTAACGGATACTCGTAGATAGATCCGCCTGGTGAAGCTGTAGATCCTATGAGTTCGAGAGCTCTGATAGCCGCCGGGATAACCCTTGGGATAACTGCGATATCGGTTTTAAACGGTAGGCTTACCCTAGCCTTGAATAATCCTACGGCTACATCAGCTTCGATATAGAGTTCATCCGAACTATACGAGCCTGCTAGGTTCGGTGTAAACTCGAGTGTGAAATCGCTGTTAGCTGTGATCGGTTGAGGCTTCACCGTGCAGAATCTTAGTGGATGCTTAACGTGTATCTTAACCGGCTTAGGTGCTTCGATCCTAGCTTCGACGATCCCGGTATCTCCGGCTGTAAGCTTTAACCCGATCGATCCGGGTTTAACTCTTAGATTTTCAGCTAGCCATCTAACGCGTCTAACCGCTGATATAAGTGCGCATAGGGATAGTAGGAGTGCTAGTAGTGAAGCATATAGGATTACTGTATCCTGGAATAATGCGTAGAGCGTTAGGAGTAGTGGAGCTGAGAGTATCAGAGTTCTTCCAGAAGCCTTAACCTCTATTCCACTATTCATCTCTTCGGAACAGGTGTTGTTCTAAGTGCTTCCATTATCACCGATTCCTCATCGGCTTCCTCGAGTATCTCTCGTCTCAATATTATTCTATGCCTTAGAACGTATGGTGCGACAGCTTTAACATCATCTGGTATAACGTAGCTTCTCCCATGGATTAACGCATAGGCTTTGCTAGCTTTCATAAGCCATATGCTAGCTCTAGCGCTAGGCCCCTCGATTAATGCATCGTTACTCCTCAACCCTGCGACTAGATCGACGATATACCTTCTCACAGCATCCGAGACGTAGATGCTCCTCGCTGCTTCGATAGCTTTTAGAACCTCGCTTATATCGGCTACCTGTACAACCATACCGGATTCTATCTCATCTATCCTAGCTAGTATCTCCATCTCCTCCTCTGGGGATGCATGGCTAACCCTAACGTTGTATGCGAATCTATCCCTCTGAACCTCTGTAAGCGGGTATGTTCCAGCCGCTCCGTACGGCATCTGAGTTGCTAAAACTAGGAATGGTCTCTCGATAGGGTATGATACGCCTTCTATCGTAACCTGCCTCTCCTGCATAACCTCTATGAATGCTGCCTGAGTTTTAGGCGGAGCTCTGTTAAGCTCATCTATGAGTATGAGGTTTGCGAATATAGGACCCCTCCTCAAGTAGAATGATGAATCCCTAACGTTGTATACCATCGTCCCAAGTATATCTGCTGGAAGCGTATCAGGAGTCATCTGAATCCTCGAGAATTTCGCTCCGATAGCTTGAGCGAACGTCTTAGCCATAAGGGTTTTAGCAGTTCCTGGAGGACCTTCGAGCAGTATATGACCCTCAGATAGTAATGCGACGAGCATCATCTCTATAGCATCCCTCTTCCCGACGATGAACCTACCAACCTCGGAGATTATCCTATCGATCAGATCGCTACTCAATCCTCCCCCTAGCCTCCCTCAACGCTTCGAGAATCCTCCTATCCCAATCCGGATGCTTAGCTATCAAAGCTTCAACCTCATCCTCCACCATATGCTTAGCACCTCTAGCCGCCAGCATGTATAGGATTATCAGGACGGATAGGGTTAGAGGATACTTAAACTCTGGTAGGGATATAAAACTGTATACCGTGAGTATCGTATCCCTGAATAGTGAGTGAACGGTTCTACGCCAGACACCGGAATCTAAGATGGCGATCCTACCGTCGAGAATATTCTTTAGGAGTTGGAGGTTACCTCCTAAATCTATAACCCCGTTTATGAATAGGCTTGAATCTGAGAAGAGTATTATGCGACCACCGCCATACTGTATCTCGGCGGCGACGGGGAATGGACCGTATGGTTCGCCATCCGATGGTTCGCTATCGCCATCGAGATCTAGGAAGCTGAAGCTCGAGGAGTATGCTAGAATCCTCACACCCCTAGATCCATCTTGGATGATCAGTATCGATGGGATATCCATAACGATCTCACCTACATTATCCGTTAGAGATCCGCTTCTGAGATTCGTTATCTTCGGTATCCTCCAGCTATTATAGTAGAATACTGGGTCGAGCATCGTATATCCGTCAACCCTAACCTGGACACCGAGTAGTTCAAGCATGTAGTTCGCTACGCCAGTCTCATCCATGATAACTAGTATACCGCCATCCTCGATATACTCTCTCCAAGCTTCGACTCGATCCTCGGTGATATTCAGCGACGGCCCCACCACGAATACGACCGTTGACTTCGGATCAGGCTTATACATCTTAACATCTACAACGGATACGCTAACCTCTCTCGAAAACTTCGTATACCCATTCCAGTATGGATTGGATAGGTTAAAATCATCCTGCGGTGGTAGTAGAACGGATGCTGAAGCTAAAACTATTAAAGCTACTGTAACGCTTGTAGCGATTAGCTTAATGCTTAACACGGGCATACTCGGATCTAAGACTCTTTATAGCCATCATAGCCATCATTATAGTCCACGCTGAAACTTCAGGAGAGTATAAAGCTCTCTCGGCGGCCGATGTTATCGTCTCAAGATACCGGTATACTCTACCATGGCTACCGGATGCGATAGCCGAGAGATACTCCCTCATAGTCATGTACGGCTTCATCACGACGCCGGTTAGATCGCCTACTATCCCGACAGCCTCCCAGTATATATCCATAAGCCATCTAAGCTCTTCAGGAGCGAAGTAGGCTTCAGCCATTCCCGAAGCTTCCTCGCGACTAATCTCTGCGGCTATAACCTCGGTGTAAGTTTTAATCGCTTTTCCACCTGAAACCTTAACGGCTAAAGCTACGAGGATTCCTACCGATACTAGAACTGTTAACGGGTTAACTACGAGTATTCTTTCCTCTATAGCTGCTTCGCTGAACCATGGATCGATCGGTGTGATACGCATACTACAAGTCTGATAGCCGGATAATAGCGTTAACGGGAGATTCAGCCAGATAGCGAACTCCCCATCCGATTCGACGTTATACTCCCGACCGGCGAAGTATATCTTCACCATCGCGTTTAACCGTTCATCCCCAGCTCTGAAGCTTCCGCTCGCAAACATGTTTAAACCAGCTAAGGCGAGTGATGGGAGGTTGAGCGTAGCGTTTACCGGTATCCTCCTAACCGTTACGGTTAAGGATGCTCCGACCGGTGCGAAAACCCCTGATGCCGGTGTATCAACCCTAAGAATATATTCCCCATCCTGTATATCCCTAGGCGTATTCAGCCTAGCTTCGAAGAATCCATCCTCCCCCAGTTTAACATAGTAGACGCTGTTAATCCATGAGATTTTAACATTCGAGTATGGTAGCGGGCTTGATGAGTATACGCTACCTCTAAGGGTGAACTCTCTTCCAGGTTGAACTAATCCGACGGGTTCGACGATCATCTTCGGCTCGATGTAGAGTAGGCTAACTTCGACTTTATCCGATGCGGATGGCTTATATCTTACCGCATCACCACCAGTAGGCGTATATCTAGCTTGAACCGCGACGGTATGCTTATAGATATAGGGTAGGTTTACCTCGATCCTGAACGAGCCGTCCCATGATGTCGAAGCCTCTGCTATCCTTAAGCTATCGACGAGTATTGTAACACTTCTCCCAGGGAGTGGCTCGCCGAAAACCGTGTTCAACCTACCCTCAACGCTTATCCTCCCACCAGTCCAAACAGTTTTAGGATAGATATCGATCGATACGAAAGTCTCGATGAGTATCTTCTGACGTTCGATCATATCGAGGAGTTTTAGAAGCCTAAGACGCATCCTATCTATGAGGCGGCCTAGATCGTTAAGCCTCACGTATATATCGCCTCGCGGTAGGCTGAAGGCTCTCGCAAGCTCTTCAGATGCTAACCTCAACTCTCTATACGTCGCGTTCGCTAAGGCTATCTCCCCGGATGCCTCTGCGAGCATGGGTTTAGCTTCCACACCCATCCCAGAGTCTATCAGCGCTTCAGCCTCGTCCATGAGGTTATCAGCTCTATCGAGATGGCTTGCGATACTGTTCATGAGCTGAACAAATCTATCTACGATGAATCTTAAACCGCTCGGGATGTAGGCTGACTCTAAGATACTTAGTTCTGCTTGGACTCCTGAGAAGTTACCCCTAGCTATAGCTGTGAACGGGTTCAAAACTAGTAGGATTAGGAGTTTTGGGAGTGGGAGGCGTGATAGCTCGGAATCGGGATCTACGTGGATAAGCTTATGTGTAGCAGGGGGGATAAGATACGGGATTAGAAGACTGGATGCTACAGCTAAAACCAATATTAACACCGCGGCTGTAAGCTTGGAATCCATCTTTACGCTCAAGGCTTGATGAGGATTTCTAGGATCTTCACCGCTACTATGTAGGAGAATGCTGCTAGGAGTGCTAGAGCTAGGAGATCCATCATCCTCCTCCTAGGTCTGAAGATAGCTGTTAAAGCGAAGTATATTAGGGTGAAGACGCTTATGTATGCATCAAGCCTATTCTCGCCTAGAGCTGCTAGGATCGATGTAGCAATCGTTATAAGGGCTGCTAGAAGTACTAGGTGTAGATTGTTTCTGTCCATTCGAGAATCCTCAGGTGGACGATTAGCTTATCTCCGATACGCTTCTCATCAGCTATCCGGATAGGCTTTGATAGAGCTGCCGCTACAACCTGAGCTGCTAGGCATGATGGGAGCGAACCCATAACAACCCTAAACCTCTGGTATCCGATATCAACCCTAACCTTATAGATCTCGATTATGAAGCTCTCCTCAGATCTAGCAGTCTTAACCGATTCAGCTATCTCAGAAGCTTCGACGAGAATGTAGTCTAGTAGGGCTTCGATATTCCCTCCATCCTCGATACCCGGGTTTCCTCCCTCGAACTT
>CAZBGY010000032.1:3315-6084 GCA_964491605.1 uncultured Candidatus Bathyarchaeia archaeon | reverse complement strand
TAGGTTTATATAGGGAATTACTAGCCATTACTATTCAGCGTGGAAAAGCCATGAAGAAGGAAGCATATATCAAGGTAGTATCATCCCTAATGGTTGTAGCTGTAATACTACTATCGGCTTTCATAAATAGTTTCATAGGCTTCGGGATCCCGACGGGTGCTGACTCCGCCGATTGGTATATGACTGTCGAAGGTGTATTAGCTACCGATAGATACACTCTATATCCTTATGCTAAGAAGAGTCTTAAGATAGGCTTCTCGAAGTTCGGTGAGCTTATAAACGCTTTACCAGATCAGAAGGTCGGCCTTGAATATGGTGGTGAGAGAGATCCATTCGCACCTATGGCTGGCACAGTCGAATCCGGTATGATCCCCCAGAGGAAGTGGTTCAACGGATGGCTAATCAACATTACATACTACCATCTAACGGCTTCGCCTCACTGGAGATGTGTATGGGCTGTAGCTATGCACGCTGCTGTGGATACAAGTACATACGGTAATGGATGGATAAGGGTTGACAACGATCTGGTTAACGTGGGTGGAGGTATGCTAACCGGACCTAACGTAGAGAAGAACGAGGATCCAGGTGATGATGGCTACCCCCTCACCCCGGATGGTACCGGAGTCCTAACAGGATATGGAGCTGTCGATGGAGGTAGGAAGACGAACGGTAGTGCTATAACAGAGCCTATACAGGTGCTGTACGATGGCCCGAGGAGGTTCGTAGCTCAGCTATCCACCATAATATTCGATGTACTAACTGAAACCGTGCCTTATACCTTAGAGCCTCTAGTGAAAATAACCTTCACCATCGACTTCAATAAGGTGAAGAAGGAGGTTATCGTATTAAAGGATATCAAGCTGTTATTCGTGAAGTTCCAGTACGGCACATCCGTAATCGATACAGTAAATAAAACTCATGTATGCGATCACAATACCAAGGGCAACGATGGTAGGACATTCTATGAGGGTATGTACGTACAGTTCAGTAATAGGGGTGAGTGGGATCTAGGTCCCGGTCCAACCGATTTCAGAAGCTATGCACACTTCTACACCGATGGTCCTGGGGATAGTAGCACGGCTACCGGTCCTGAGTGCAACCCGACATGGGAGGGTCTACAAACGGTTTACGGGAGAGAGTATGCTCTGATAAGGACTGCACCTCCGAACAAGAATGCTAGATGGGGTTTAGAGCCTGACTGTGTAATCGATACATACGATGTAGCTCAGATAATATCCGCCGATCTGAAGTATGTAGGCTGGGCTGCCTTCTGGCCTAGCTTAAGCGATTGGACCGTAGCAGGTGTACACGATAACCTATGGTGGAGGAGTCTAACCAACGCATGCATACACAGGGAGGATCTCACAACAGAGCCTACGATGTCGCCCTTCATAATCGGTGAATGGGATTTCATACTGACGCCTGCTCCGCTATACAACTCAACCTCAGGTGTCGAAGGAGATATACAGTTCAGGGGAGTAACGGTATACGGTGTAACGGATCTGAATAAAGGCTTACGCGACACTGTAGAGATAGACCTATCGGACCCGGCTGACGGTGTACCCGTAGGAGACGGCGACGACGCTAACAGAACGACTGGCGCTATGAACATCATAGATAGGGAGGTTTACTACCAGCTTCAGGAAGTCTTCAACCCGAAGGATCTAGCTAAAGCAACCGCCGGTCCAACCCAACCCTCACTAATTAATGATCCTGACGGATACTGGGAGCCCGAGAGGCATGTTTATATAACGACTCTTACGGAGTCAACGGCACGTGTGGATCTACTTCCTACCAAGGTGTTGGGCTTCTACAGTATGGCATATGATGGTGACGGGATCATAGGTAATGATGACGAGGAGGTGGGTGAGTGGTTCGCATACTCAACGTATGCTGAGAGGATACTGCTAGATGGTAAGCTACTTGTAAGGGGTAAGGATTACACTATAAACTTGGACTCTGTGAATGATGTATGGTATGTATCCTTCACCCCAGCTGTGAAGGGTCGTCTCAAGATTCTATACTCTACATGCTGGCCGCCGGCTAAGCAGTGGATCGTGGTGGGTAGGAATGCTATACCCGACGTGGAGCCTCTAGGAGCCCTGGTTGTGGATAGTATAGGCGCCGCTATGGTATCCCAAGCCTTCGATTCGGTTAAAGGTATACGTATAGAGTGGGCTGGGCTCGATATCAGGGACACATGGCATAGGACGGTACCATTCCTTATGAGGCAGTTCAGCGGTACCGGAGATAGAAGAGCCGATTACAGGTATCTGGATGGTAGCGGTAGAACTGCTTTGAAGGATGATTGGAGTACGACCGTACCTATAGCTAGCTCAGAGATCGTAAGCGTAGGCGGACCCATATCAAACATGGTGACAGAGTACTTCAACGAATTCACATCGGTAGTCGGTAGGCTTATGCCTGAGGTGCCTCCAGCATGGTACTGGCTCGAATACCTAGCCGTACCGGATTGGGGTGCTAACAGGGGTAACGCGGCTCATAGCTCTAAGTATAACGTACGCGACGATGCATACGGATCTAAGGGATGGGCTCTAATATCCGTATACAAGGATATAAACGGGACTGTAGGATTCCTGGTATGGGGTCTAACAGGGAACGATACATACTGGGCATGCCAAGCACTATACAACACGGGCTTCATACCCTATAAGCCTGGAATAAAGCTTTACAAGGAGATTAGATGCGACGATCCAAGCCTCGGAGGGAACGGTAACGGAGACCTAGATAGCCAAGACCCGCTTGTAC
>CAZBGY010000032.1:0-3215 GCA_964491605.1 uncultured Candidatus Bathyarchaeia archaeon | reverse complement strand
CATTCCGCTGATCTGGTTCCTCGAAGAGGAGAATCTAGGTATAACATCCGTAATACTGGAGATAGACTACAGCTATATGACGGCCGCTAAAGACTTCCATCCGAAGATAACGATAGTAGAGGAGCTAGGAACTATAAGCGAGAAGCCTCAGCATCCAGATCCATAGAATACAACTCGAATCCAACCCCCACCCCTCTTTTTATTTCTCCTCCTTTAATCCTGCTACGAATATATTCTCCCCATCGCTAGTATACCCGGATAGCTTGAAACCGCATCCATAGAGAATCCTATACACTTCATCCTTCGTGTAGAATCTAACCCTAGCCGGGTATCTGCAACCCTTCAAAGCGTATTCTCTGAATAGGGAGAAGTAGTGCTCCGATAGGAGGTCGGGGAACTGTATGTACGCGGTACCCCCAGGCTTCAAAACCCTATACATCTCCATAAGGCATAGGTAGGCATCCTCCTTCTCCATATGCTGCAGCGTATAGAGCGAATATACGAGATCGAATACATCGTCGTGGAATATATCGAGCTTCCTAGCATCCAATCTATAGAGGAAGCAGTTGCTTAAATCCTTCAGATTCCTCCTAGCAATCCTCAACATCGATCTCGATACATCTACCCCGTGTATCTCCCTACACATGGGGGCTAGGAACCTCATAACCCGCCCGATACCGCAACCTACATCTAGAACTACGCTATCACTATCTATAAACCTGGAGAGCCTCTGAGCATCCTCCCTCCCCCTCCTCCAAAACTCCTCCTCGCTACCGACCCCCCTAAGGCTAGCCTCCATAGCTAAACCCTCACTCAACCCGGCTAACTCCCATGTAAGCCTAGCTGAGAATAGCAGTTTAGAAGTAAACCTATTCCTGAGAATCCTATTACCTAGATCGATAAGCCTCCTACCCATCGCTCTAGATGGTTTGATCGATCGAACGATATAAGCTTATAGCTTCAACCCTATAGAGTAGGGTTATAGTGTGAACGGTGTCGAAGCTGTGAAGATAGCCGTTATACATCCTTCGATAAACTTCTGCGGTGGAGCTGAGAAGGTATCTCTAACGATGATAGACTCTTTAAAGAGGTGCGGCTACCATACATCCCTCATAACGATCGATAAAACAGATTGGCATAGAGTCGGGGAGGTATTCGGAGGATACTGTAAGCCTAATAGAGAATTCGCGTTAATCGAAGAGCCGTACGCGGTTAAAGCCGTCGAAGGTATAGTTAAAGCTTCGACTACAGGTTTAAGACTCCTATACTTCGCCTATCGATCGATAGAGGATTTCGATATAATCGTAAATACGTATGGAGATCTAGACCTCCTCAACGTACTAGCAGATTTAGCCTATTCAGGTCTACCATTCTCCGCATCCGCAGCATACCCGGAGACAGCACCTATAATGCTTAGGAATAGAGCTTCGCAGAATCTCTACAAGCTGTTAGTCAAAATATCGACTCCAATCATCGCGTATAGATGCTTCACGATCCTAGCTAACTCAAGCTTCACTAAAAGAGCTTTGGAAAAAATCTACGGTTCGAGTATTAGGGTAAAGATCCTCCACCCGCCATGCGATGTAGAGAGGTACGGTAGAATATCTGATATAAGCGGGAAGGGAAGGATCGCCGTTACGATCTCGAGATTCTCACCTGGTAAGAATCTCGAGGCGATACCTTGGATAGCTAGCCGGACGGATGGATGGAAGTTTATAATAGTAGGATCTACGACGCATGCCTCCCAGCGTATCCTCGCATCGCTTAAAGAGAAGATCAGGGTATATAGCCTAGAAGATCGAGTAGAGCTCCTACCGAACGCGGCTAAATCCACCGTAGAGAAGATTCTCTCAGAAGCTAGAGTATATATACACCTCATGAGGAACGAGCCCTTCGGTATATCCGTAGTGGAGGCTATGGCTGCCGGCTGTATACCTATAATCCATAGATCCGGTGGGGCATGGTACGATGTATTGGGGTGTAGGCAAGGCTACTACGGGTATGGATATGAAAGCTATAGCGAGATTCCCAGGTATATGAGGGCTATGGAAGACGATAGACTATACGTAGAGATATCTAGGAGGGCTAGGGAGAGAGCTAGGATATTCGATACGAGATTCTTCCGAGAAAGATTCATCGAGGAATTCACATGTATAGCCGAGCTTAAGTATATTTGATTCGATAGCTACGAAGCCTAGCTCTACCGTATCTAAACCTTCTATAGCTTAAGATAGAGCTCGCTACCACTAATACTACTCCTAGGAAGATGAGAAGGTATAGTAGTCTATGATCTACGATAAACTCCCCCCACTCATCTATTACTGTAACCTTCAACTCTGCCTTCTCAGGTATGGCATTCGAGAATAGGAGGTAGTAGACTCCAGGCTTTATATCCTTCAATTCGAAGAACGTCGAATTCTCGACACCGACTGCACGTATATAGAGGTAGCTAGGCGTCTGATTATTCTCGATCATACGTAGCCCCTCCTCATCCACCATCGTTATAGCTAGCAGAGGATAGGTTTTAGCAGGCCCCACTATGATCGGGTAGACCTCCACATGCACATAGAGCCTAGGGTATATACCGGTAGAATTAGATCTAAACTCGATTATCGCTACTTCATCCACGCCTACCTCGACATCAGCTCTATAGAGTATGGGTAGCCTAACCCGCCTATAACCTATAGCAGCTACCATAAATACAGCCGCTAGTATCATAAGCCCGGATGCGAGCATAACCTTCCCTATCCGCTTCAAAGCTACCCTCCTCAGGAGTTTAGCCGGAATATCTTATAAGCTCTACCCTACACCCCCTCGACATAGATCTATGAATTTATATTTGCAGAATACTCAGTTTGTTAAACTAGGTCGATAGGAGTTGAGGAAAGCTAATCCTCTAAGATCGCCTGATAACCTAGCCATCCTAGCTATCTCGATGATATTCATCTCAGGCCTCATAATATACCTGGCTAACATACCTCCCACGCTTAAGATACGAGTATACGATGTATCTTTTAAGCTTGAAGCTGGAAGGAGGCTTATAGAATTCTACGTAGAAGCTGTGAGAGGCTACATCGAACTTAAACAACTATTCATAAACGATGAAGCTATACGTAACTGGTATATCGATAACAGGCTTATAGCTGAAGGCTCCAGCGTTAGATGCGTAGTCGAATATCCATGGAGGATGGGTGAAACCTATACTATAAAGCTTA
>CAZBGY010000031.1:0-6243 GCA_964491605.1 uncultured Candidatus Bathyarchaeia archaeon | reverse complement strand
TCTAGATATGGCTAGAAGTATAGCCGAGAGAGCTAAGGAGCTTACGCATAGGTAGAATCCCGTATTCCTCTAGCTTTATCAACTTCAACCCTGAATGCGAGTTTAATCATCCTCTAACATACCTCTAAACATCCTCGTGGAAGCTTCCAGTATATACCTGCATCTGGCATCCTAAAATAGTATACGACCGAAAAATCTAGCTAGCCTACACCTCATACAAGGCGCCATATACAGAAGCTTTCGAAGCTAAAAACTCAGCTTACTCTTACGGAGACATGATCTCGAAGTTGAAGAGGAATAAAGTTTAAAAGCTAAGACTATAGGATAACTCCTCTAAGAGAGCTATGCCGTCTGCTACAACTTTCGATAAGATTCTAATGGTGTTAATAGTTCTTGTTTTAATAATATCCGGCGCTACTTTAGGATACCTAACTAGCCTCTCATCAATTCTTTCAGAGATAGCATCTACGGAGAAAGAAATCCATACCTCTATAAGAGGGGTAAGGTCTTCCATAGAGGAGCTCGCCGTATCTCTCGGGGAGAGGGTTAAAGCGTTAGAGGAGGCTATGAAACCTAAACCCATCATCATGGGGACCACGGATAAGATAACTGTTTTAGACCCTGCTAAAACCTACGACTTCTACACATGGGAAGTCTTCAACAATATAGGTGAAGGTCTTCTCAAGTATAAACCTGGAACAACCGAGCTGGAACTTGGAATCGCTGAATCCTATGAGGTTAGCCCTGATGGAAGCATCTATACGTTCAAGCTTAGGAGAGGGTTGAAATTCACCGATGGAGTCGATCTGAACGCTTCAGCAGTTAAATACTCTATAGATCGTGTTATGAGGCTTGGGTTAGATCCTTCATGGCTAGTCTCAGCTTTCGTCGATAGGGTAGAAGTCGTAGATACATATACCGTTAGATTCATACTTAAGAAGCCGGTATCCTACTTTCCCGCCCTCGTAGCAACCGTACCCTACTTCCCGGTAAGCCCTAAATCCTATCCTCCAGATAGCGTGGCGGAGCCTACGGTAGGCCACTACGGACCCTATACGATTAAGAGTTGGGTTAGGGATGTAGAGCTTGTTCTAGAAGCAAATCCAAACTACCGCGGTTCACCGCCGAAAACCCCCGTATTCGTCGTAAAGTTCTATAAGGATGCTGCATCTATGAGGTTGGCTATAGAAGCTGGGGAGATAGATATAGCATGGAGAACCCTTAGGCCTATGGATGTTCAAGACCTTAAGAAGAAGGGGGTTTTAACCGTAGAGGAGGTTCCTGGACCTTACATAAGGTATATAATCTTAAGGTGTAAGGATAAACCGTTCGACGATGTGAGGCTGAGAAGAGCAGTCGCAGCGGCGATCGATAGGAGGAGGATAGTAGAGGATGTCTATAAAGGTACTGTCGAGCCGTTGTATAGTATGATCCCTGCGGGTATGTGGAGCCATATAGATGCTTTCAAGGAGGAATACGGGGAGAGGAATCTAGAGCTAGCTAGGAATCTGCTGAGGGAGGCGGGGTATAGTGAAGCTAACCCGTTCGAATTCGAGCTTTGGTATACGCCTACGCACTACGGTGATCTAGAAGCGGATGTCGCAGCCGTCATAAAGGAGAGTTTAGAGGAGACGGGTATGATGAAGGTTACTTTGAAGAGTGCTGAGTGGGCTACCTATGCAGCCGAATACATTTCAGCAGGTGTTATGCCTATATTCCTCCTAGGATGGTACCCAGACTATATAGATCCAGACGACTATACCACGATATTCCTACACTCAGAATGGTGCCCCGATATGGGTGTATTCTATAGTAACCCCGAGATGGATAAGCTACTTGATAGGGCAAGTATGGAGATAAGCATCGAGAAGAGGACTGAGTTATACATCGAGGTTCAGAAGCTTATGGCTCGCGATGCACCGGTAATCCCGCTATTTCAAGGTATACTGAACGCAGCTTTCTGGCCTAATGTGAGAGGCGTAGTCCTAGACCCGACTATGCTACTTAGATACTATCTCATCTACAAGGAATAAATGTTAATAATGTAGATAATATCCTCTCTCTTTTTTCTTGAGGTTATGTCAACCTTAAGAGTCTACATCGTCAGACGACTGTTACTAGCAATCCCGATGATACTGGTACTTCTAACCATAGTATTCCTCATAATGAGGGCTGTAGGGGATCCTGTAAGCGCGATACTAGGAGCTCACGCTCCGAGAGAGCAGATCGAGAGGATAAAGGCGAAGCTGGGGCTTAACGATCCGCTTCACATCCAATATTTAAGCTACCTCTGGGGGATACTCCGTCTAGATTTAGGTAGATCGATGATATGGGGGCAGAGACCTGTGTTAGAAGAGATAATGGAACATTTCCCTGCTACTCTGGAACTCTCCATATCCGCCTTCGTATTCAGCGTAGTAATCGGTGTATTCACAGGAATCTTCTCGGCTTGTAGGTATAACAGGCCGCCGGATCATATCTTCAGGCTTTACGGAATAATAACCTACGCTATATTCATACCCTGGCTAGGTATGCTGCTACAGCTAATTTTCGGCGTATACTTAGGGTGGCTACCTACAAGCGGACGTATAGACCCATTCATGACGCCTAAAATGGTGACAGGCTTATACATCTTGGACAGTCTCATCACTTTCAATATACCGAGCCTAATAAGTGCCGTAAGGCATCTAATACTCCCAACCGTAACCTTAGGTTTCTACCTCTCAGGAATATACACAAGGTTAACGAGAGCTCACATGTTGGACGTACTTCAGAGAGACTTCATAACAGCGGCAAGGGCGAGAGGGCTCTCGGAGAGGGTTGTGATCTACAGACATGCGTTGAAGAACGCATTCATCCCGATACTAACGATGATGGGTCTACAGTTTGCAGCTCTACTAGCAGGTGCGATACTGACTGAGACGACGTTTTCATGGCCTGGTATGGGTACATTCCTAGCGGAGAGGATTCTCTACAGAGATTTTACAACCGTTCAGGGAACCATAGTATTCTTCGCGATTCTAGTAGTACTCGTCAGCTTGATAGTAGATTTACTTTACGTCTATATAGATCCTAGGATCCGCTACTAGGGGGGTTAGAATGACAGCTTCGTTTTCGAAACCGATATCCTCTGCTCTCAGAGAGCTAAAGCTTAGTGTTAGAAAAGAGTTAAAGTACTACTTCACATTTACAGGCTTCGGTATCATAGCCTTCTTCGTAGTGATCGCTGTTCTAGCCCCTTACATATCACCCTACGATCCTGTTAAGAAGGTTGGGGATCCTCTCACCGAGCCGAGCCTCAAATTCCCTATGGGTACAGACGGTCTTGGAAGGGATATACTAAGCAGGATCATATACGGTACGAGGATAGTTCTACGCATAACCCTGATATCGATGGCCTTATCCCTCCTCATAGGTGTACCTCTAGGCCTCGCATCCGGATATATAGGCGGTAAGCTTGATAGCCTCATCTCACTCCTCATGGATAGTCTATATGCATTCCCAGGCTTAATCCTAGCGATAGCTCTAGCCGTGATGCAGGGTCCAGGTGAGATGCCGATGGCTACATCGCTAACGGTAGTTTACATACCGACGTATTTCCGCATGGTGAGGGGTGAAACTCTATCGATTAAGGAAAGCCTCTTCGTAGAAGCTGCAAGAGCGATAGGTGCGAAGAATAGGGTGATAATATTCAGCTATATATTCCCTAACGTCATCCCATCCATACCCGTGATCTTATCGTTAAACGCGGCGGATGCTGTGCTAACAGCCGCGGCTCTAAGCTTCATCGGGTTGGGGATAACAGCGCCTACACCGGATTGGGGCTTCGATCTGAGGATGGGATACCCCTACCTCACCTCTAAGATATGGTGGCCTAGCGCCTTCCCAGGGTTGATGATAGTCCTTCTAACGCTAGGTTTCAGCTTATTCGGGGAAGGGCTTACCGAGATTCTAAACCCTAGACTAGGTGGGAGGTGAATATTACGGGCGGCGAATTACTCAGGTTGGAGAACCTAAAGGTTTACTACTACACTATGGATGGGCTTGTTAGAGCGGTAGACGGTATCGACTTCTATATGGGTATGG
The DNA here is from genome assembly GCA_964491605.1 of uncultured Candidatus Bathyarchaeia archaeon. Lineage (GTDB taxonomy): Archaea > Thermoproteota > CALKCG01 > B24 > DRYS01 > DRYS01. The sequence continues at coordinate 2,157 of CAZBGY010000031.1, read as the reverse complement.
GTGAGACGGTAGGGCTAGTAGGGGAGTCTGGATCAGGTAAATCGACTCTGGGGTTATCCATACTTAAACTCGTTCCCCCGCCTGGAAGGATAGTGGATGGAAGGATATTGTTCAAAGGGGTGGACCTCGTAGAACTCAGCGAGGATGAGATGCGTAGGATTAGAGGGAAGCATATATCGTTGGTCTTCCAGGATCCGGCAACTTCGTTAAATCCTCTGATGAAAATCGGTGATCATATAGTCGAGACGATATTAGCTCACGAAAACGTTAGTCGTGATGAAGCTGTTAGGAGAGCATACACACTGCTTGAAGATGTAGGTATACTACCTGAAAGGTTTAACGATTATCCGCATCAGTTCAGCGGAGGGATGAGGCAGAGGGCTATGATAGCTTTAGCATTAGCTCTTAAACCAGACCTTGTTATAGCTGATGAACCTACCTCAGCACTCGACGTGATAGTCCAGCATCAGATTTTAGAATTGATGAAGAAGTTGAGGGAGGCCTACGGTATGGGTATGATCCTGATAACTCACGATATAAGCATAGCCTCGGAGATAGCTGATAAGATAGCTTTAATGTATGCAGGTCACCTCGTAGAGTATAGCGATACAGGATCCTTCTTTGAAGAGCCTTTACACCCGTATGCAGAAGCTCTTCTGAAAGCCGTACCTAACATCCAGCTCTCCGATCAGAAGCTGAGATACATACCGGGTATGCCCCCAGACCTTATAAATCCTCCTTCAGGGTGTAGATTCCATCCTAGATGCTCATACGCCACGTCTATATGTAGGGAGAAGGAGCCGCCTAAGCTAGAGGTTAGAAGGGAGGGTTTTGTAAGATGCTTCAGATATGTAAGTAGGGATAGCTTATAAGCCGTATGCGTATAGGTGTTGAACGTTGCTCCAGGTAATAGGTTTAAAGAAGTATTTCCCTGTGCAGAAGGGCTTCCTAGAGAGGATGCTAGCTAGGAAGATCGAATACATCAAAGCGGTCGATGGAGTGGATTTCACTGTAAGGAGGGGGGAGGTATTCTCCCTAGCAGGTGAGAGTGGATGCGGTAAAACTACTACAGGGAGGCTTGTCGTAAGGCTGATAGACCCTACAGACGGGCGGATAATATTCAAAGGGGAGGATATAACATCTCTGAGGGGGGAGGGTCTTAGAAAGCTTCGGAGAAGTATGCAGATAATATTCCAAGATCCCTATGCATCCCTAAATCCGCGTATGAGGATAGGTGAAGCGGTAGGTCATCCGCTTGAGATCCACGGTATAGCTGAGGGTGAAGAGAAGAGGAGTATGGTTCTCGAGATGCTCGATAAAGTCGGGTTAGAGCCTGCTGAGAAATTCTACGATGCATACCCACACGAGCTTAGCGGAGGGCAAAGGCAAAGAGCTGCGATAGCTAGAGCGATGATAGTTAAACCCGAGTTTATAGTAGCTGATGAACCCATCTCTATGATCGACGTCTCCATCAGAGCTAAGATATTAGAGCTTATGAAGCAGTTACAGGAGGAGTTGAATTTAACATATCTATTCATAACACATGATCTGGCTATATCCAAGTATATCTCGGATACAATAGCTATAATGTATCTTGGGAAGGTAGTGGAGTTGGGATCCAAAGAGGAGGTATTCTCGAATCCTAAGCATCCATACACGATAGCTTTACTATCAGCGATACCTATACCTGATCCTAAAGCGAAACGTAGTCGTATAGAGCTTAAAGGAGAAGTACCAAGCCCGATAAATCCTCCTTCAGGGTGTAGATTCCATACTAGATGTCCGTTTAGAGAGAAGTTATGCGAAACCGAGGAGCCGCAGCTAGCGAAGGTAGAGGGAGAGCATTACGTTGCATGCCATAAAGCTTAGCTAAACTAGCTTGAGGAGCCATTATCCAGAAGACCAAAATTACTTTAGCATACGTTTAACGATACCTCCTATGTAAAATCCGACTTTAGTTGTATTCAAAGAAGGAGTGGGTTAAACAGATACTTTAATTCAACATTACTATCAAGTTTCCATCTTATACGGTAACCTTTATCTAACTATGGATGATAATTGGGTTCGATCGTATCTAGGCTATCTCACGTTCAGTCTTCTCTTGGGCTCTTCTAACCATATCCTTAACCGCTTCAGGTATAGCTATATCTTCAACTC
>CAZBGY010000030.1:0-6269 GCA_964491605.1 uncultured Candidatus Bathyarchaeia archaeon | reverse complement strand
TACCTAGTCTGGGAGCTATTCTGGTATAGGGGGACTGGGCTGATCAGTATAAGTAGAGGAGGGGATAACTACAATGTGACTCCTAAATACTATGCGGTCAAGCAGTTCTTCAGATTCATAAACCCAGGTTCTGTGAGGGTAGATGCGAAAAGCGATAACCCGCAAATCCTTATCTCAGCTTACCTAGATGAAGGAAGCGGAGATGTTACGATCGTTATGATAAATAAGGAGAAATCGACTGTTGACGCTAGGATATCCTTGAAGAATCTTACACCACCATCATCTCTCAAACAATACCGTACATCGAGAACCGAAGAATGCAAGTATATCGGCGATATAACGGTTAAGGATAACTCACTCGAAATAACCCTTCCACCGGAAAGTATAACAACCCTTACCACTGTTTAACCTTAATATTTCTACTATGCTTAATGCTTAACGATACTATTCTTACTTCTAAATCGATCCATCCATTGTATTCCTCTCACTCTGCTATCGATGTCGATGTGGATCGTACCTTCTCGCGACCGATATAGAATCAGCGAGAGACTGGAAGGAGGCGATCGAGCATCTATCTCTCTAGGATAAGCTGAATTTACTGGTAAATCTATATTCGAGCTAGCCCTGTATTACTCCTATTCAGCTAAGACGGCGGTCCGTTTTAAGACTTAGACCATTAGTTAGATGACTCAGAATCAAGCTATCAATGTATATGTATCCTACCAGGAATTCTTTATTAAGGGTTTCATGCTGCTTAATATTACTTGCCCATATGAGCGTAGAGCTTGATGAGCTGGATTTCAAGTTGTTAAGGCACATCTGTACGGGATTCTATTCCTATGATGAGTTAGCTAAGCTATGCGATGTGAGTAGGAATACAGTGTATAGGAGGATTAATAGGCTTGAAAGGATGGGAGTTATAGCTCGTAGACTTACAGCTATACCGAATTTCGATAAGCTTGATATAGCTGCCGTTATCGGTGGTCTTAATCTAGAGATGCAAGATTTGGATAAGGCTGTAGAATTACTTAAGCAGCTTCCTTCTGTGATGTTGGTTTGCAGATCTTATGGTGAGCATGACTTAGTTTTCATAATTCTATGTAGACGCGCGGAGGTGGGGGGATGTATACATAGGGTGAGGAATACTTTAGAAGGGATGAATATACATCCATCAAGGTTTGATATATCGGTGAGCATCTCGTGGGATAAATTGGAGTTAACTATACCGGAAAGTCTATGAGGGGCACGGTTACCTAGCTTTCTAGTTCTAGAGCTGTTCGCTATACGGTATTAGTATAGTATGATGGATATCTATCCCCATTATATGGTTAATACGTCCCATTTCTATCCGTACTAAATGATTTTTCGTAACCACTAGGTAATGATAAATATGGGAGAAGATCTCCTTATAACTGAGCCTTGACGGATAGAAATATGCGATCGATGGGTTTATTCTATACACCATCATTTATATGGGTTAGGATATCTGACGGCGGGATCGCTAAGATCGGGTTAACTCAGCAGATTAGCGATTATCTTAAGTCTATCGATGAAAGTAGCTCGATCCAATGTAGATTGAAGCCTATAGGTGCAAGGGTTAAGCAGATGGAGCCTCTAGGGTTCATAAACGTGAAGAATTTATCTTTCGAAATATCCTCACCGTTGTCGGGTATCGTAAGATCCTTCAACGAAGAAGTCCTAAAAAACCCGGTTACCCTATACGAGGATCCCGAAACTAGATGGATAGTAGAGGTGGAGGCTGAAAACATCGAGGAAGAGGCTGGGTATCTACTCTCATCCCACCATTATAGAGAGTTTTGCAGGAATCTATGGTACTTCCTTAGGATACAGCTGTAGGATTGCGAAGATCTATCAGCTGTACGGATAGATGATGGAGGAGCGCACTATGCAGCATGCGATCAAACCTCAAGTAATCGAGGATACTGGATTTATATACGAAGCTGTAGAGGATGCTGTAAGACGTTATGGTAGATCTAGGAAGGCTTTAATCCCAATCCTACAGTCGATTCAAGCAAAGATAGGATACCTCCCGAGGATTAGCTTAGAGAGGATCTCCAACCATCTCGATATACCTCTAAGCACAGTCTATGGGGTTGCTACATTCTACCACCAGTTCATCCTAGAACCTCCAGGTATGCACATCATACAGGTATGTATGGGTACAGCATGCTATATCAGAGGTAATTCTGATAACTATAGGTTTCTCCTGAATTTCCTCGATATCGAATCTAATAAAAGGACTTCTAAGGATGGATTATTCACTGTTTTGAGGGTTAGATGCCTCGGATGCTGCAGCTTAGCACCTGTTATTAAGGTGGATGATGAGGTATACGGTAGAGTCAATTTCAACGAAATACGTAGGATAATATCGTTTTACAGATCTAAAGCTAAAACGGATGATCCTAGCTCTAGATAGGCGGCGGTATAACGTCATGGAGCACGATGGATGGAGTATAATGGATAGATGCTGCGATCTGTGTACACATTCAGTGGAAACTCCTTGCAGGAATTACGTAGTTTGCAGGATTGAAGGGCCCCTATGCCATGACGATAGGGATTGTAAGGAGAGGAGGATGCGGAGAATCTATGAGGTTAGGAATGGTAGGAGCGGGGTGAAAATATCTATCGGTATGGGTAGCTGCGGTTTAGCGGTAGGAGCTAGAGATGTATATCATGCAGCTTTAAAGTACATCGAGAAGAGGGGGTAGATGCATCGGTTACACCTGTCGGATGTATAGGGTTATGCTATATGGAGCCTCTACTAGAAGTACATCGCGACGGATCACCTTCAACTATCTACGGTAGGGTGACGGCTGAATCTATAGATGAGATCTTAGATGCGTATCTAAGTGGGGATGTCAGCAGGGCTTTCGCCCTTAGAGATAGAGTCGGTGTGGCTAGAGGTGAATCTGAAGTACCGCTACTCGAGAATATAGATTTCTTCAAGTATCAGGTGAGATGGGTTACTAGGAATTGCGGGATAGTCAACCCCGAATCCATAGAGGATTACATAGTCTATGGAGGCTACCGTGGACTGGTTAAAGCTCTAGAATACACACCTGAAGATGTTATCGATACCATTAGGAAATCAGGTTTAAGAGGGAGGGGTGGAGCTGGCTTCCCGACATGGCTAAAATGGAGCATCTGCAGGAGGGCTGAGGGGCAGCCTAAATACGTCGTATGCAACGCAGATGAAGGGGATCCAGGAGCGTTCATGAATAGGATGCTTGCCGAAGCAGATCCTCACAGAGTTCTAGAAGGATTGATTATCGCTGCATATGCTATAGGAGCTTCATACGGGTATATATTTGTAAGAGCTGAGAAGCCTCTTATGGCTGATAGATTAGAGAAAGCTGTGGAGGATGCTAGACGCTACGGGCTTCTAGGCCGTAATATACTAGGTTCAGGCTTCAGCTTTGATGTAGATGTTGTACGTAGTGCTGGAGCGTTCGTATGCGGTGAGGAGACGGCTATGCTTGCCGCTATAGAGGGGGGTAGAGCTATGCCTAGACAACGCCCCCCATACCCTGCTACATACGGGTTATTCGGCAAGCCCACCGTGATAAATAACGTGGAGACTCTAGCGCATGTAGCTACTATAATGTCTGACGGATGGGAGAAATTTGCATCCTATGGTACGGAGAGGAGTAAGGGTACGAAAGTTTTCTGCATAACAGGATCTGCTATGAGAACCGGTGCCGTCGAAGTTCCGATAGGTATAACCGTGAGAGAGCTTGTCTTCAAGGTAGCGGGAGGCGTTAGGAAGGGTAGAAGATTTAAAGCAGTTCAGATAGGTGGACCTTCAGGTGGATGTCTCCCTGAAGCTATGCTGGATCTACCTATGGATTATGAAAGCCTAACATCCGCAGGCGCTATAATGGGTTCAGGGGGCTTGATAGTCATAGATGATGAAGGCTGTATAGTCGATGTAGCTAGATTCTTCACATCCTTCACTATGGCTGAATCGTGCGGTAAATGTATCCCATGTAGGATCGGATCTAAGATACTCTACGACACGCTTACTAGAATAATTGAGGGGGAGGGATCTGAAGAGGATCTTAAGATACTCGAGGAGGTGGGCATGTTTATGAAGAATGCAAGCTTATGCGCTTTGGGTCAGACAGCACCGAATCCGATCCTATCGACGCTCAGATACTTTAGGGATGAGTATGAGGCGCATATAAAGGAGAAGCTGTGTCCGGCGAGGGTGTGTGGTAAGCTTGTGAATTACGTTATCGATGAGGGCATCTGCGTAAGATGCGGTTTATGCGCTAAGCAATGCCCTGTGCAAGCTATAGTTAGAGGAGATGATAGAGCCTACCGGGTGGATCCTAGTATATGCGTTAGATGTGGGCAGTGCATGTTAGTCTGCCCTAGAGGGGCGATCATTAAGAGGTGATATAAGTTATGGTGAAGGTTATCGTAGACGGTGTTGAAGTCGAAGTCGAACCTAGCTCTACGATACTGGAGGCTGCTGAGAAAGCTGGCTTGAAGATACCTACGCTATGCTACTTCCCAGGTTTATTCATCGAAGCTACTTGTAGAGTATGCGTAGTCGAGCTATCTGGTACAGGTAGGCTTATACCCTCGTGCGCATTCCCGGTATCGGATAAGCTATCCGTAGAGACGAATAACGCCAGGGTTAGAGAAGCTCGTAGAATAGCTTTAGAAGCAATCCTCGCAGCTCATAGGATCGTATGCTATTCATGCCCTAGGAAGGGTGGGTGTAAGCTTTTAGAGTTATGTAGGGAGTATGGGGTTGAAGGTATACCTGTATGCGCCGAATGCCCTCTACACGGGGATGAATGCCTACTAGCTAGGGGCGAAATATGCTTAGGACCTCTAACGAATTCAGGCTGCGGCGGTGTATGCGTACGTGAGGGAAAGATCTGCGAAGGGTGTCGTGGACCCTTAACATCGAAGGATACCGTGTACGAGGCTGTTAAGCTCTATGTCAATTATAGTGTGGATCTGGAGGCGATACTGAGTAGGATTTCTATGTACTATTCCAGCCATCCAGACTATGATAAGCTAGCTAAGCTTCTATCGATGCTATTTGAGGAGGCTAGATCTGGATAATGGGTGGGATGCCGTGAAGCGGAGGATAGCGGTATATCAGCTGGGAAGCTGTTCAGGCTGTATCAACAAATTTCTAAGTTTAGGTGAAACACTTCTAGAGATGATCAGCAGGAGCGATGCAGAGTTTTTAAGCCCTATAATTTCGCAACTAGATTCGAAAATAGAGAGATGCGATATATCCCTGGTAGAGGGGGCAGTATTATCGGAGGATGATGCGGAGAGGTTGAGGGAGATTAGAGAGAAGTCTAGGATACTGGTTGCTTTAGGATCATGCGCCATCTTAGGAGGTATACCGGGTTTAAGAAGGTTCATACAGGATGAAAGCTTGAAAGTATCTCCGATAACGATGTACGTAGACGCCGATTACTATGTTAGGGGATGCCCCATAGATCGCTATGAGCTTCTAGATCTTATGGGTAGGATCTTGAGGGGTGAATGGTTTAAGCATGGGGAGAGGAGGTTCTCCATCGTAAGGGAGAGAGAGGTCGATATAGAGGGATCCATTCTACATCTGGATGGTGGGAAGTGCATCGTATGCGGACGTTGTATCGCTGTATGCCGTAGGATGGCATCAGCTTTAGATTACGTATATAGGAGTATAGATACAGCGATATCTACCCCGTTTAACGTTAAGCTGGATGAATCTACGTGTATAGCATGCGGCCAATGCACGGTATACTGCCCGGTAGGAGCTATAGTCGAGGTTGATTCTACGAGAAGGATTAAAGATATTCTCGGTAGAGGATTGAAGCCGACGGTGTATATAGAGCCTGAAGCTATCGTAGGATTATGCGAAGCTCTAAACGTTAAAGGTGGATCTTACGGTAAGATCCTGGAGGCGCTTAGAAGGATTGGGTGCAGTAGGATTATCCTATGGAAGCCGAAGCTGGGGGTAGCCGCCCGTAGGGGTAGCATAGAGCTGATACCCTACAGCGAAGCTGAAGCTAGGTACATACGGGTACGCCATCCAGATCTACTGGGGTATATGGTTAACCCGCCTATTCTAGATGGTAGGGATTCCATATGGATTACCCCATGCCTAGCTAGGAAGATGGGTGGAGGAAACATTATAACCACAAGGGAGGCTGCAAAGCTGTTAACCCTGCTAGATATCGATTCGCTACCAGAAGCTGATTTCGATGAGATAAAACTAGGCGGGGTAGATAGAG
>CAZBGY010000029.1:0-6521 GCA_964491605.1 uncultured Candidatus Bathyarchaeia archaeon | reverse complement strand
ATGAATTCGATGGAGGTTAATCCTTACTCATACTTATTCGGTATGCTTGCTTTGTTTAAAGCTTAATATGCCTTAAGCTTAGTTATGGTTTGTGGGATCGGGTAATAGGTTTGTGTTAGTGGTTGATCAGGGTACGACTGGTACTAGGGCTATGCTGTTCGACGGTAGTGGTTCTGTTGTTCGTGGTGGTTGGGGTTATGTGGAGCATAGGCAACTGTATCCTAAGCCTGGGTGGGTTGAGCATGATCCTTTGGAGATTTGGGAGAATACTAAGGCTGTCGTGAGGACTGCTATCGAGGGTTCCGGTGTTGATGTTCACGATCTAGTTGGGGTTGGTGTTACTAATCAGAGGGAGACTATCGTCGTATGGGATGTTAGGACTGGTTTACCCCTCTATAATGCTATCGTATGGCAGTGTAGGAGGACTTCCAGCTTCGTAGATTATCTTAGGAGGAACTATATGGATCTCATAATAGATAGGACTGGTTTGATTCCTGATCCATACTTCTCTGCTACTAAGATATGGTGGCTTCTCGATAATATCCCTGATCTAAGGGTTAGGGTGGAGAGAGGTGAAGCCGTATTCGGTACGATCGATACTTGGATCATATGGAATATGACCCGCGGCTCTCGGGATTGCCTAACCCCCGGTATGGGTGGAGCTTTCGTAACAGACTATTCCAACGCTTCTAGGACTATGCTATTCGATATACATAGATTGGATTGGAGTAGAGATCTACTAGAGATTATGGGTGGTATACCTATCGATTCTCTACCTATACCTAGACCCTCATGCGATCGGGAATTCTACGGTTATACCGGTCCCGATTTCAGTAGGATTCTAGGCGGTGTCGAGGTACCGGTAGCCGGGGATGCGGGTGATCAGCAAGCCGCTCTATTCGGTCAAGCCGGGTTCGATTTAGGCGATGTTAAGTGTACCTATGGGACGGGAAACTTCATACTGATGAACACAGGATCCAAACCTACTAGATCTAAGCATGGACTGTTATCCACGATCTTCTACAGCTTGGAGGAGGGTAAAGCTACGTATGCATGTGAAGGTAGTATATTCGTAACGGGTGCTGCTATACAGTGGCTTAGGGATGGGTTAAAGATAATAGAATCTTCACCTGAGGTTAACCAGCTAGCCGAATCTACAGAGGATACCGGGGGAGTATACTTCGTACCTGCTTTCGTAGGCTTGGGGGCTCCATACTGGGATATGTATGCTAGAGGTTTGATCGTAGGTATAACCCGCGGTACTGAGAGGAAGCATATAGCCAGAGCCGTGCTGGAATCTATAGCTTACCTTACTAGGGATGTGATAGAATCTATGCGTATAGATACAGGTATAGATATACGTATGCTTAAAGCTGATGGAGGAGCTTCCAGGAGCGATTTCCTCATGCAGTTTCAAGCAGATATACTCGGTATAGATGTCGTTAGGCCTATCATACAGGAGACTACATCTCTCGGTGCAGCTTATCTCGTAGGATTAGCCGTAGGCCTATGGGAGAATCTAGACGATGTTAGATCAAACTGGAGGGTTGAAAGGGTATTCAAACCTAGGATGGATGAAGCTTCTAGGGAGAAGCTCTATAGAGGATGGAAAGCAGCTGTTAGGAGAGCTTTAGATTGGGCTAGAGAGGTTCCATGGGCTTATAAGCTTGATCAAACCTGAATACTAGTCTATCGAGGGATGATGAGTGAGGATACTCATAGTAGGTGCAGGTATAGTCGGTGCTTCGATAGCTCGTATAGCTAGTATGTATAGAAGCTTAGAGGTATACCTACTGGATAGGGAGGTTGACGTCGGCTGGGGTGCTAGTAAAGCTAATACAGGGATACTCCACCCCGGACATGAGGAGGATCCAAGCCTATACCCGCTTAGAGCTAAGCTATGCGTAGAGGGTAATAGGCTTTGGAGGATATGGGCTAGAGATCTAGATATACCTGTAAAGTTTCCAGGAGAACTCATGCTGATCTTCGAGGGATATGAGAATGAAGCTAGAGGGTATATCGATCTAGCTAGGGTTAACGGTGTACCGGGTGTTAGGCTAATCTATCGCGATGAAGCTGAACGATTGGAGCCGCTGATAAGCCGCGAAGCCGTAGCCGCAGTATGGGCTCCTACAGCCGGGGTTATATCGCCTATGGATGCTGTCATAGCTTTAGTGGAGAATGCTGTATCCAACGGTGTTAAACTCCTAACGGAGACCGAGGTTAGGAGGGTCGTAGTATCCGATGGTAGGGTTAGTGGTGTGGAGACTAGTATCGGCTTCATAGAGGCGGATATTGTCGTAAACGCTGCAGGTATACATGCAGATGAGGTAGCTAGAACGATAGGTCTAGATTATAGGTTGAAGCCTAGGAAGGGTGAATACATATTATTCGATAGCTTCGCTGATCCTAAACCTAGGCGTATAATCCATCCAACACCTACGCCTATAAGTAAAGGTGTTTACGTAGTCGAAACGGTCGACGGAAACCTATTGATAGGACCTACCGCTGAGGATTTACCCTACAATTCTAAAGATGATACATCAACATCGATAGAAGGGTTATCTAGACTTCTAAGCGAAGCATCGAAGCTTGTCGAGAAGCTCCCACCTAGGGATAGGATAGTTAAATTCTTCGCGGGAGTTAGACCTGAGCCTCCACACGGGGATTGGATTATAGAAGCTTATACGGATCCATGGGGTTTCGTAGACGTAGCCGGTATAAGATCTCCAGGATTAACAGCCGCTCCGGCTATAGCTCTACATGTATTCGATCTTATACGTGAAAAGTATGATTTGAAGCTTGAAGTTAAGAGTTCATGGGATCCACGTAGAAAGGGTATAGCTAGGATTAAGGATAAGCCCTCATCCTATGTTAAGAAGCTTATAGAGAAGGATTCAAGGTATGGTAGCATAGTATGCTGGTGCAATGTCGTTTCGGAAGCAGAGATCTTAGAAGCTTTGAGGAGGATGAAATCTATAGGTTTGAAGACTATAACACTCGATGGTGTTAAATTCAGGTCTAAAGCTATGTATGGATTCTGTCAGGGAAGCTTCTGTAGGGCTAAGATAGCTTTCCTCATCTCGAAGATCGAAGGTATACCTCTATGGAAGGTTAAGATTAACTCAGTTGAAACTAATCTTGGAATAGGGGATGTGAAATGTCTTCTGAGAGGTGGGGTTGATGGTTAGATACGATGCTATTATAGTAGGCGGTGGCCCTGCAGGTTTATCGGCTGCTCTCAATCTTAAGATGAACGGCTTCAACCCCCTAGTAATAGAGAGCGGGGATAGGATCGGTGGGGTGCCGATCCAATGTATACATACAGGTTTCGGACTGCACTATCTAGGTGAAGATCTAACGGGTACTGAATTCATATACAGGCTTATAGAGAGGGTCGAGGATCAAGGGGTCGAGTATAAGGTTAGATCGCATGTATTTAGGGTTAGATATCCTAGGACTAGGTATCCGTATAAGATCGTAGAAGTATTATCGCCTGAAGGATTTCTAGAATTGGAGGCTCCTGCCATAGTATATACTGCTGGTGCTAGGGAGAAGACGATATTCGAGATAGGTGTAACCGGTAGGAGGCTCTCAGGAGTATATACCGCTGGTGAAGCACAGGCGTACATGGATGTGTACGGCATCCTACCTGGAAGTAGGGTTGTGATAGTAGGGTCTGGGGATGTAGGTCTCATAATGGCTAGGAGATTCGCTCTAGAGGGTGCTAGTGTTGAAGCCGTAGTCGAGATGATGCCTTGGCCTGGAGGTTTAACTAGGAATATAGTTCAATGCCTACTAGACTATGATATACCCCTACTACTAGGTAGGATGGTTGTTAGATTGGAGGGGAAGCGTAGGGTTGAAGGGGTTATCACCGTTAGGGTTGACGAGGATATGAAGCCTATACCTGGAAGCGAGGAATTCATAGAATGCGATACTGTCGTAGTCTCAGCAGGTTTAACACCGAATATAAGGCTTCTAGAGGAGCTAGGTTTAGCCGTAGATCCATCGACTAGAGGACCTGTAGTAGATGATTACCTTGAATCGGTTACCCATCAGGGATTGTTCATAGCGGGTAACGCTCTAGTCGTAAACGATTTGGTAGACTATGTCGTGGAGCAGGGTGAATCCGCTGCTGAAAGCGTATCGATGCTACTATCTGAAGGTGTTAAACCTAGAAGCTATACACGTATAGTTAGGGGTGATAACGTTAGGTTCATCGTCCCTCAGTATCTAAGCTGCGAGAGGGATGCTGTAATCTATATGAGGGTTATGAAGCCTGAATACGATGTTAAGTTATGCTTCAAGGAGTTATCCCTAGAGTTTAGGTACCCTGTGGTTAGACCCTCTGAGATGCTTAGATTAAAGCTTAGTAGGAGAGATTTAGATAAACTTAAGGGTTCGGGTAGTTTAACCGTGGAGGTTAAGCGTGTATGAGCCTTGATGGATCTAAGCGTAAGCTTACATGCATAGTATGCCCTATAGGATGCGTTATAGAGGTTAACGTATCCGAGGGTATCTTGGAAGCTTCAGGTTATAGATGCGGTAGAGGCTTAGATTATGCTAGACAGGAAGCCATAGATCCTAGAAGAATAGCGATAACAGTTGTAAGGGTTAGGGGCGGGGATACACCTATAGCACCAGTTAAGACTGATCGACCGATACCTAAAAAGCTTGTTAGAGAAGTAGCGAAGCTTGCAGCATACATGGAATTCGAAGCTCCTATAGAATTGGGGCAGATACTCGTGGAAGATATCCTAGGGACGGGAGCTAACCTGGTAGCTACGAGGCCTGTTAGAAGGATCTAACAGATATCATACGTGTAAGCTACCCTCTTACTAGGGTTCCACCATAGTATTCATCCATATCCTGATCCATAGAGTCTCCATACATAATCTCTACAGTGGTGATTATACTCTATCGATCGATACGATCTCCCTTCCTTAGAGAGCATCGTTTAAATGCTTATTCTCCGCGAATTAAATATATATGTCTATCCCATGCTGTATCAGGCCGAGTGCAGCTTTAGCTGAAGGTTTAGGTAGCTTGTTCTACTGCTGGGTTCGTAAGCTAGGGGTTGAAGGATATGCTGAAGAGTTTGAAGATGCTAAGCCTGAGAGATACTTCTCCGTAGGGTGGAGGGAATCTAAGTATACAGAGTTTACGTTAGCTAGATACGTGAAGCCTAGAGGTATACAGACCGTATCGCTAAGATCCAGGAGATGCTTCGAATACGGTGTATTCGAGATCGAAGCTAAGCTTAAACCTATGGATGGAGGCCCGATGCTATGGTTCGGGTTCGAAGTCGACGATCTATTCAGAGGTGGTGTCGCACACTTCATGTTCGATACCGGTAGGAGGATGCTATACGGGTATACTGGTAGGAGGTGGAATGTATCATTCCAGATACCGCTACCCGATGGATACGATGAGGAGAGGCATAGCTATATTGTAGCTGTGATGAGGGGGATGGTAATCCATATGGTTGACGGCTTCATCCGCGGCTTAACCCTATTCAGCTGGGTTGATGAATGCAAACCTATAACGATATACAGCGGTCCGCCATACGCTCTATGTATAGCTCCAGCTCCTCCACCTCCATCGATGCCTGTACTAATCGATATAGATGGAGCTGTAGAGCTAGAGTATGTATGGGAGGATATACATCCATGGCTCATAAGGGTTACCGATGGGGATCCACATATACCCGTAAAGCTGAACCTATACTCTTGGCAATCTAAATCCGTATGGAGGAATAAACCTGTAGATGAGCGTGAATTATCGATGCCAATACCCGGATTGAGTAGGGATGTTATCGTTACGCTATCAGTCGATAAACCTGGATGGATTAAAGTAGAAGCTTTAGCAGATCCTGAATATGGGTGGAGCATATGGGATAGCTATAGGCTTAAACCTTTAGAATCGAATACCATAAAACTTGAACATGGATTATACGCATATCGTCTCTCATACGAGCCTGATACGAGCCCCGCCAAGATACTCTACGGATATACTATATTAATTTAGGTGAATCCGCTACGCTTCAGAGTATACCTTCTCCCATAATACCATACTGCTACGGTTACGATCGAAGCTAGGATTGTTAAAGCTATGTATGGCGAATAGATGTACAGCATATATCTGAATTCTCTCTTTTCATAGAACATTAACGTTCTATCTTTAAGATTCTCATCCATGAAATCTAGTATCCGTACGGCTACAAGCTCCATCGGTAGATTATGCCCCGCATCATACCAGTAAACCTCTTTAGGTTCACCCGCACGCATGTAGAGCTGTCTACCGGCTTCAGCAGGTACTATACGATCGTAACTACCTAGATGGAATACAACCGGTCTAGGTGAGAATCTACCTATAAAGTTTAATGGATCTATAGGATCCAGCATTCTTTGAAGCTCATCGTAAGTTATACCCTGCTCCTCCAGATACCGCCTTATAGGTGGTATAGCCGGATGCTCACTCTCTCTAACCATAAGGCTCATATTACCTCCAGCCACTAT
>CAZBGY010000028.1:0-6552 GCA_964491605.1 uncultured Candidatus Bathyarchaeia archaeon | reverse complement strand
TTAAACATATTTAAGATTTTTTACTTATCTAATGTAAGCTAAGGAAATATTTAAATAGTTAAAGCCGGTTTTCCCTCTGATTGTAGGTGTTAAGTCTTGAAGTTAGGTTTCTTAACAAATGCACTGAAAACGATGCCGTTAGGTGAAATCGCTAATTGGGCTATTAAGAATGACTTTGAATTCCTAGAAGTAGGACCTCACGTACCAGCTGATAAAAACTTCTTTAAGAAAGTAATCGACGATACAGGTATACATATCATAGGCTTGATTTTTTGCAGAAACTTCCAGGAGAAGGATGAGATGGTTAGAAGAAGGCTTAGAGAGGAGCTTGAAAAAAGAGTGGAATTGGTATGCGAAATGGGCTTCGAATATATTACCATCTCTACAGGTATAGATAAGGAAAGGAGCTTCGAAGAAAACGTACAACTTTTCAAGGAATTCGTTACTCCTATACTTGAAAAATGTGAAAATCACGGTGTGAAGGTAGCGATAGAGAACTGCCCTAATACGGGGAATATAGCTACATCCCCCTATAGGTGGGAGAGGATATTCGAAGCTATCGACTCTAGGAATCTAGGCTTATGCTACGATCCATCCCATCTGGTTAGATTCTTCATAGACCCCTATAAACCTATACGTAAATTTGCAGATAGGATATTCTACATTCACGTTAAGGATACCGAAGTGGATAGGGAGAAGCTCTCCTGGATGGGATCGGAAGAAGCTAAAGGATGGTGGAGATATAGGTTGCCCGGCTTCGGTCAGATAGACTGGAATAAGCTGATCTTAATCCTCAGGGAAGCTGGGTTCGACGGCTACTTAAGTATAGAACACGAGGATCCAGTATGGTATGGTTCTGAGGAGAGGGTCAAGATAGGGCTACTCTTAGCTAAGAGATACATACAGAAGATACCTTCATTTTAAAGCAAGCTTGGAGAACTCGAAGGGTGATGTTGAGATATGAATGTAATCGTTATAATGTTGGATAGTTTAAGACCGGATCACCTAGGCTCTTACGGTAATAAATGGATTAAGACGCCTAACGTAGATGAGTTTGCTAAGGAGTGTACGATATTCGATAGAGCGTACGCTGAAGGGTTACCTACGCTACCCGTCCGTACGGCCCTCTTCACAGGGAGGTATACATTACCCTTCAGAGGTTGGCAGAGGTTAGAGTCAAGCGATGTACCTATAGCAGAGATATTATGGGATAGAGGATTTATTACAGCTTTGATAACCGATACCTACCACATGCATAAGCCTACCATGGCCTACGAAAGAGGGTTTGATTATGTTGAATGGATAAGAGGGCAGGAGAGCGACCCCTATGTAACGGATTCCAATGTTAAGGTGGATTTGGAAAGATGGCATCATAAAAACTATTCGACAGAACAGTATTTCAGCAGATCGGTAGAGGAGCGGAAGCAATTATTCATTCAATACTTAAGGAATACCGCCCATTGGAAAGGCGAGGAGGATCACTTCGTCGTTCAAGTTATGAAAGCTGGCGTTAGATGGCTTAAGAAACAGGTGGAGATAGGGAGGAGGGATCGATTATTCCTCTGGCTTGACTCCTTCGATCCCCACGAGCCTTGGGATCCACCTGAGGAGTATTACGAACTCTATGCGCCACCTGGATATGAGGATAAGCCGATAATATGGGGTGGCGGTAGTGTTAGGGAGTTTACGGAGCTTGAGATTCAGCATATTAGAGCACAATACGCAGGCGAGATAACATTAGTTGACAAGTGGTTCGGATGGTTTATAGGTAGAGTTAAGGATCTCGGCTTATGGGAGAATACGCTTATAATACTACTCAGTGATCATGGTGAACCTTTAGGCGAACATGGTATAATAAAAAAGGTGAGGCCATGGCCATATGAGGAGCTCTCTAGAATAGTTCTTATGGTGAGGCATCCAGATGGTATAGGAAGAGGTAGGCGTGTCAGAGCTTTCGTCGAGACGGTAGATGTAATGCCCACGATACTTGATTGCTTAAATATCGAATATCGTAGGGAGCAAAGCTTCTGGGGTGTAAAGGTGGAAAATATGCATGGAAGAACGCTTCTACCTCTTATGAAAGGTGAGATGGAAGCTATAAAGGATTTCGCGATAAGTGGGCATTACAAGAGATCGTGGAGTATAAGGGATGGAGACTATACGCTTTATATTTGGCTAAAGCCTGAAGCTGAGTATCAGTGGGGTCTTAAACCGATAGGTAGGAGAGAGGAGAAGGTGAAGTCTGAGCTGTACAGGACTGAAAGGGATTATGTACCCCCGCCTCCCAAGGACTATAATTGGAAGGAAGATCTTCCAGAGAAAGAAAATCTGATAGACGTAGAGGGGGATGTAGCCAAGGATCTTGAGCTTAAGCTGAGGAAGAAAATATTGGAATTGTTAGAGTAGTTTTTAAGATCCTTATACTTTTATCAAGTAAAATTTTATATCTTAGTTCTTAAGGAAAAGGATACTGTGCGTCTAGGTATATCTAGCTGGTCGTATCATAGAAGTATTACTTCTGGTAAAATGGATATAGAAGACTTTATTAGAAGAGCTTTCGAATTGGGTGTTGATGGAGTTGAATTAAATCAAAGATTCTTCGAACCAAATAGAAATCGCTTGAAAGGAATAAAACGTCTCCTCCTATTGTATGGTCTTGATATTTCATGTGTAACGATAGCTAATAATTTCTGTTTACCGCGAGAGGAAGAGAGGAAGAGGCAAGTGGCATTGGTGAAGGAATGGGTCGATGCAGCACTCCTTTTAGGCGCTCCTATCGTTAGGGTTAATGCAGGATGGGCTAGAGAGTTAGATGAGGAAGCTGCATTCAACTATGCCGTAGAATGTATAAGAGAGATCTGCAGGTATGCTGAAGATTACGGTTTAATGATAGCCGTGGAGAATCATGGGGGGATAACATCTACAGCCGAGCAAGTATTAAGGCTAATAGAAGCTGTAGATTCAGATTGGTTCAGAGTGAATCTGGATACAGCAAACTTTAAACAAGACTTATATGGGAGTATAGAAAAGCTTGCACCATACACCGTTCATGTTCATGCTAAAGTATTTGAACTTAAACTAAAGCAATCAGGCGTTGGAAGCTGTTGGATTGAAGCTAAGTTAGACTACGAGAGAATCCTTAGAATACTTAAGGAAGTAGGCTATAATGGATACCTCTCTCTAGAATATGAAGGAGGGGAGGAGGAGGAAATAGCTGTACCGAAAAGTATACAGTTTCTCAAAGATATGATAGCTTACCTTAAGTAGATGATAAGTGATATCATTATATTACCTATATTATGAAGTAGGGAAAAATGAAGGAGGGATATTTGATTTTATACTTTCTTTATTCTTACTAGTGCTATTCCTGCTAATACTACCGTTATTATAGCTATCGCTAGTATAGCGTTCATCATCATGTATAGTCCATCTATCGATGTTTTTAATGCTTCTATGGCTGCTATCTGCTTCTCCATATTTGTATCTAGGTTTGTTATCGAGTTCTGTATGGATGATAATAGCTTTCCATAACCCTCTATGGAATCCCTTATGGATGATACACCCTTGATTATCTCATCTATCCCAGGTATAGCCGGGGTGGTTGTAGCCTTCCCCTCAGCTAGCAATCTATCTGCATCATCCTTAGGAAGTATCATAACATCCCCAGCTTTATAAGGTCCATAAATCTTTCCATCTACACCCCTGAACGAGGGTAAATCCACCTTAGCATACACAGTTACATAAGTGTAGACTGGTGGTGTAAGGCTTGCCAACCCCTCACTTACAAATCTATCTGCATCATCCTTAGGTATAGTAGCACGATCACCGATACTATAAGGACCATACTCAGCTCCATCAACACCTATAAAGCTTGGAACATCCCTAACAAACCATACAGTCACATACTCCATATACAACTCGCTACTAGGAACATTACCAGTAGGCTTAAGATAGACAAACATAACCTGAGTCCAAACAGGATTCCAGTAAAGCATTTCCCAATACCAGTTCGTCTCATAAACAGGCCAATTAGTCCATACATAATTATCGACGATAAGAGCTTTAGATCCTAAGAATAGATTCGTCCATGGCATATCCCTTATAAGTATGGTTATAGCTTCAAATCCTAATCGTATCGCTTCAGGTGCGAATGGCGGGATTCCCGCCATCTCATCGAGTAATGCGCTAAATTCATCGTTCACCCACCTATTCTGACAGCCAGTAGCAACCTGACCTAAAGGCTTATAGTACATCTTATGGTATCCCTGATAGTGTCTCCAAATATCAGGAGTCTGCACTGCAATAGGGCAGACGACAGCTACATCGAAATCGCCTAACTGCCACCTCCTACTCATTACCGCTGCAGGCACCGTTTCTACAGTTACATCTATGCCGAACTTCCTCCATTGATCAGCCACACCAAATACTAGTACCGATAATAACGGATGATCAGCACTCGCAACCATATTTATCTTCCATAGTGTCCCGTCTGGTAGGTGCCATCTACCCTGCTCATCCTTGTAGAATCCATG
Source organism: uncultured Candidatus Bathyarchaeia archaeon (assembly GCA_964491605.1). Lineage (GTDB taxonomy): Archaea > Thermoproteota > CALKCG01 > B24 > DRYS01 > DRYS01. The sequence continues at coordinate 2,020 of CAZBGY010000028.1, read as the reverse complement.
CTTCTCCAGTAGTTTAGATGCTTCTTCAACATCATACCTCCACCATCCATCACCTATAAGATCCCTAGGATCACCTATCACTTCATATCCCTGTAGCCTAGCCCACTCAGCCAGTCTATCAGGTATAGTTTCATCGAAAGGCTTATATCCATCCGGAAGAGTGAAATTCCGAAGCCACGGAAGATACAAATCCTTGAAAACCCCCCTTATAAACGGATTGGATACTGCATCGAATGAGCATAGACCTGCTCTACCCTCGAAAAGCGTTATATCAACCTCAGTTATATTAATAGCCAAAGTTAAAGCCCACCTAACATCAGTCATATTAAATGGATACTTAGCACAATTATATGCAGGTCCATGGCCACCTGCATCTATTCTTATAACCGGCCAGCCTAGCCTGTAACAAGCAGCATATGGATTCTGTGCGAATGCTTGCTTTAGAAGTTTAACATCTACTTCCATAAAGTCTAGTTCATGCCTCGCCTGTGCTATCAGCTCCTTCTCCGTAGTACCGAGGTATACTCGCAGTACGTATTTTGGTTTTGGTTTCCCGAATGTTTTACCTATCCCTGTTCTATACCAGTCTTCCCTTCTCTCGAATAGGAACCAGTATCCGTTCGGATCATAATCCTTAAGCTTATAGGGTCCCGTACCTACCGGTGGGAAGAATGGGAATTTAAGCGGATCCTCAACTCTCTCCCATATATGCTTAGGCATTATCCTAAGCGAGCCTGCAGCCATTATCTCCGTAAACTGGAGCAGATGAAACCTAGGATTCGGCTTCTTAAGCTCTATAACGAATGTGTATTTATCTTCCGCGTATACGTTCTTAAGCCATGTACGCCAGAAGCTAGTACCTGCAAACCCATCAGTCCTATTTATCAACTTTATAGTGAATACAACATCCTCAGCTGTGAATTCCACACCATCACTCCAGTACACCCCCTCCTTAACCCTAATACGAAGCCTCGTATAATCATCAGAATACTCAGGAAGATCTGCAGCTAAACAAGGTATCAATAACTTCTCCAAACGATACTCAGTCTCATTATAGTAATAGAATGGCTCAAACACATAGGTTATACCGCTAGGTATACCTGGAACCCATACATTACCCCACTCAGGATTAGGTATTCTACCTAGTTCTCTCGCTGTTACTACTACTAAGTCTCCCCTCGGTATTCCAGGCGGTAGTTGACCATATACTATCGTAGAGGATAGTGAAAGCCATAGAGCAAGGAAGCCCATAGAAAACAGTAAGAAATAACGACTCTTTTTCATCTCCCCTAGCTTAAGGGGTTAGGCAAAAGCCATATTTAAATATTACTACTCGTACTTTTCTAAAAAATGTTATCGAGTTGACTTTAACCTTCCATAGAGGTATACCTTCGATCCTCGAGATGAGCTTACTTAAATTGTTGTAGTTACTATATAAGTGGTTCTCAGCATAATGCTGATTTTTCTAAATCTCCCACTTTTATCGAACTAGCTTACCATCATATTACTTGAGAATGATTTAACCCTTGACCTTTTGCTTCTTCAAATTGATGCACCTAAAAAGAGAATTGAAAGAATTATCCTTTCAACCTCATCCCTCCTCATGTAAATATCTTTAACCCTAAACCCCAGCCTTTCAAGTATCTCCTTAACCCTAGCCCTCTTAGACTCGAAATCCTTGAACGCGTTTTCAAACTCTGCGATTATGTCTTTAGGCTTCTCACCTGTCCCGTTGGTTGTGGTTCCAAGCGTTGTTCCGCCGTAAAGCCTTAAAGCCTTCTCAGCGGCGCGCACTATGCTTCGACGTTTAAGCTCAAGCTCGTCAAGCTCCCTTTCCAACTGGCTTTTAAGATTTTCCTCAGTTTTAACTCCATACTCAGCTAGGTGCTTGTCAGCATCTTCGATGGTGGGCGGCTTCTCAGACTTCTGAGAAGCCTGAGACTGAGAATTCTGAGGATTCTCGGTCTTCTTCTGAGGCATGTAGGGCTTCATATCTGGATCGCTCCATATCTCATCATAG
>CAZBGY010000027.1:0-6562 GCA_964491605.1 uncultured Candidatus Bathyarchaeia archaeon | reverse complement strand
CGAAAACGCTCTCATCACCCTCCTCTGCGAAGACCACTATCGTAGATGCGATTTCACCTTCATACTCCACGAACAGATACCCCACATCCCTAACTATGACCTCACCCTTTACGGTTTTAAACCTACCCCTCCTAGCGGGTTTAATCCCGATCTCCTCGAGAAGCCTCCTCGGCAGCTAGGCTCGTCGGTAGTGCACGAAACCTCATGCGAAATCGCGTTTCACCCATCGATACACCGACGATAGCTTTGCCTAGACTGATAATTAAAGCTTTAGATATGAAGCTTAAAGGTAAAGCGGTCATAGTCATGGATGCTGGTAGAGGCTGGTATCAAGTCTAATCGGGGGATGGAATCTAGGATTCGGGTAGAAAGCTTAATAATTTTCGGTTTGCTAAACTTTGATCGGTGTGGTTGTTGGTTAGGGTTGGGTATGTTAAGCCGTTGAGGCTCCTAGTTATTAAGAGGGTGGGGTATATTAGGCCATTAAGGATGGTGTCTTATGGGGGTTAGGGTTAGAGTTAGGATAGAGTATCGGGGTGCATCGTTAGATTTAGTCGCGCTAGTTAATACTGGTTACGAGACCGATGTCCCGGAGATCCTCATCCCGGTGAGCGTCGCTGAGAAGCTTGGATTAATACCTAGGCTACCGGAGGGTACTGTTATCGAGACTTATAGGACTGCATCAGGGTTGATGAGAGTGTATAGGGTGGGGGGAGCCTATGTAAGCCTACTCATAGGAGGGGTCGAGGGGAGGAGGATCGAAGCGTATATCGTCATCTCCGAGTATACCGATGAATCGTTGATAAGCGATCAGCTAGCCAGCGGATTCGGTATAGTGATCGAGGATCCTGCTAAGGGGCTGTGGAGACTTAGAGGAGAATCGTTGATAAGGAGTAGTGAGAGATAGGCTCCCCCACTATCTATGCATACTATCGATGTGGAAATGTCTAGCTAAGCGATAAGTTCTGCGTAGCTTAAGCATCTCTCGGTGATCTCCCTCGTATAAAGATTCGGATATCTCGAGCCGATATAATGCCTGTCAAGCTCCCTACCATAGTCCATAAACACCCCGAATGAAAACTCGATCTTAGATGCCTTATCCAGTAGGTCTATTACAGAATGCGTAAGCAAAGCCCTATAACCCCTAGAATAGAGGAAGCCTTTAAGTGCTTCCTCAGCAGCTTGCTGAGAGAAGGATGCTGATGCATAATAGTTTCCATCCCTTAGACAATCCCTAGCAGTCTTAAGATCTGCAGAAGCTTGATCAAACCACCTTAAACCCTCCTCTAGGTTGTCCATAAAAGCACACCCCCCGACTAAGGCTTCTCCGAGCATCATACTTAAGCTTTAATCAGCATCCATGGAATCCGGAAAGCAGTGTAGGGATCGATGCGATTAACGCCGATATTCCTAGATGCGGAGGGGATGCTAAGCACCTATATTTAGCGATGCTTCAAGGAGGTGATGAGGAAGAGTTGAAGAGGCTGCTAAGCTAAAGCGGAGCGTGATCGATTGATGGCTTTCGCTATAGGCTATACGATGCTACTCAGGAGGGGTGTGGTCGCTCGATCGATCCTAGCTATAGCGCTCCTAGTCGCGGTATTAGCATCCGCAAACTCTATAGTAAACTATCTGAACCTACGATCTGAAGCTCTCGCAGGATTCGTAAACCCTCGTGGAACCTATCTAATCCTAAGCTCGAACTCCACAGCTTTAACGGATAGCGAGCTACCCTTAGACATAGCCGCTAGGCTTAGAAGCCTCGGCTACGTTAAGAACGTGTTTCCCCAGAGAATCTTGATAGCTAACCTAACGGCAAGCTTCGGTAGCTATGAGATCCTAGTTAGAGGAGTCGAAGATATCGATAGCTTCCTCGAAGCGAGGGGGGCTTACCTAAACGGGACGGCTGCGGGGAACTGGATGGAGGCGGATATCGGAGAGATACTTGCGAGAGCATTCTCCGTAAGCCTTGGAGGCGAGGTAAGCCTAACTGTCGGTGGAAGATGTATCGAAGTTAGGGTTGTCGGTGTATTCAGAAGCCAGACGCAGAGCGATACCGAAATCCTAGTCCCTATGGAAACAGCCGGTATACTCGCTGGAGGTAATGCTACAGTATCCCTTATAGAATTCTCCCTAAATGAGGATATCGATATCCGGGAGGCTCTAAGCCAGATAGTAGTGCTTCTACCCGATAACGTTAGGATCGTCGAAGCTCAGCAGCTGAGGGAGTTCACGCTACAGATCAACATGCAGACGGTAGCTTTCCTAAACATATGGTCCTTAGCCGTATACGCTGTCGTAGCCGCAGCCTCCTACGTAGCCGCTGCGAGGCTTATAACTGAGTCAAGCTACGAGTTGGCTATGCTAAAAGTGCTGGGAGCTGGGAGGCGGCTAATCTTCACCCTAATACTAGCCTACATAGCGACGGCGGCTCTTCTAGGCTCAACAATCGGGGTAGCTCTAGGTACGGCTGGAACCCAGGTAGCCTCGACCATGCTTAGGTGGATTATGCCGAGCATGGATGTAGCACCCTTCCTACTAGTGGAGCAGGCTATCCGGGTAATCCTATTAACGATAGCTTCATCGATCCTTGGATGCATATATCCAGCTTTCAAATCGATTCGAACTGGATACGTAGAGCAACTGTGAAGATGAAGTATCTGGAGGTTAGCGATACGGAAGTCTGGATGACTCGTATAATCAGCGGGGTAGGGGTTGGAAAACCTTCCATAGAGACGGTATGTATAACCTTCATAGAACTTGAGGCGTCTCCAAGCCTAGAACCACTATGTTAAGCGTCGAGAGTAAGGATGGATATATCGATGGAGGAAGCTTTACGTAAAAATGGGTTTAGGTAGTCGGTAACGTCATGATTTCCGTCTACTCAAAACCTCTACCCTCCATAAAACGTTATAGGCTAATCGGGATATAAGGGGGGATAGGCGGCGTATGAGGGGCTCCCCATGAGGCTTATAGGCTTTAAATACTTGAAGCTGCAGCGTATCCTAACCCTTACACTAGTAACTACTCTATCCTCCATGCTTTTCTCGATAACAGCCTTAAGCTTGATGAGCTTCTATAGGGATTTTAACGCTTACCTAGGTGAGGGAGGAGATGTAGTGGTCGTCTACGATAGGGGGAGTCGCACACCCTTCACAGGTCTCGTTCCAGTCTATCTAGCTGAGAAGATAAGCGTATTAAACGGGGTTTTAGCTAGCAGCCCTGAAGCCATAGCTCCATGCATAGTGAGGGGTGAAGCGGTATTCCTGAGGGGGGTCGTACCAGAGGATTTCGCGAAGCTAAACCAGATAGTCGTGGTAGAGGGTGGTATGCTTGAGTTAAGCGATCTAAACTATGCGATCGTCGGGAGAAACGCTGCTGGAAGACTCTGCTTAAACCTCGGTGATAAACTGCTAGTTCTAAGCGTTTTAACGGATAGGTATGTGGAGCTACGGGTTAAGGGGGTTTTCGTTTCATATTCACCTATCGACGATGAAATCCTAGCACCCCTATACGTTGGACAGTGGCTACGGGGGGCAGGCTACGGCTATGTCACGCTAATAAGGTTTAAGGTGGATAGGGATGCTATAACACCCTCTAGAATTCTGGAGGAGATAGCTAGGGAGGCTTCTAAGCCTAGCCCGCCTCCAAGCGCGACTCCTAGCCAGCCGCAGCCTCCGGGTATCACGCCGCGGATAGTAGCGAGGATTAAAGTCGAGGATGTAAGCGTCGAGGAAGCTTACGATCTTATGAGGAGCTATATGGATAGATACGGTTTAACGAGGGAATCCCTTCTGATACTCTCGATCATGGTTTTCCTCCTATCCGGCGCCAGTATAGCTGTAGCTTCTAAAACCATTATAGCTCAGCATAAAAGCGAGATAAGTATCTTAAGATCTATAGGAGCGTCTAAGAGGCTTTTGAAGATGGATATGTTAGCTAAGCTTCTACCATGGTCTATAGTATCATCATCAATGGGATTCGCTTTAGCCGTAGCAATCTTAACAGTGATTCATGGATGCGGCTATCTAAGAATCCTATCGCATACAGCCTCCATCCAGATCGACCCGCTTATCGTAATCCTAAACTTCATCCTCACCGCTCTACTCATCTCGATAAGCATTCTTAGAGGCGATTTAGGGTGAGGAGGTATCTCTACGTATTCATAGCTTTCTCGATAGCTTTAGCCGTAAGGCTTTATCCAACCTTCTTAAGCATGCTACCATTCTCTACGGATGCTTGGCCTCCTATCAGAAATACTGAGCTCCTCCTAGAGTATACGCCGATAAGCTTGGACGATGAGGTGATGGATGGATATAACTGTTACTGGCCTGCTAATAGTCTATTCTGCGCTGTTTTCTCCCAAGCTACTGGGCTTAAGCCTATGGTAGCTATGGCTTTCGGTATCCCGCTAACCGGAGCATTAACCATACCGATCTTCTACATACTACTCCGTAGGATAAGCCGTAGCTGTAGAACGGCATTCTTCTCATCGATCATACTAGCTGTAGCCTATCCCTACGCATTCTTCACGGCTGGTGTTACGAAGGAAACGTATGCTAACCCGCTCTACATACTATCGATCCTAATCTTCATGAGCCGAGGGGGATGGGGTAGGATCCTACTCTTCGCGATCGCTTCATCCGCTCTGGTTATGGCGCACCACCTAACATCTCTAATCACCATAGCGGTCTTAGCGAGTATAGCTCTATCCTCCTCCATCCTGAGGTTTATGAATGGTGTGAATCAGGATAGATCGAGCTTCCTCCTAGTCTCGATCCTAGCGGCTGCGACGATACTCTACTTCTGGTTTTACGCTTATAAGGGGTTGAGGATAATCTTCACGCTAAGCGATATATTATCGGCGGTATCCTACCAGATCCTCGCATTCGCTATAACGCTATACCTAATTTTTAAGCCTCTAACCCGCTCTGATCGGAGCCCTCTTCTCCTATGCATCGTATCGGCAGCCTTAGTCTCCCTAACAGCATTCCTCTGCACGAGGAGACCTATAGTATCTGATGCTCCGATTCTTCCAAGCCGCTACATGCTATATGCTACACCGTTCATCCTACTATCTCCGCTGATGGTTTTAGGAGTTGGGGAGCTGCGCGGTATGCGAAGCGAAGACGGCTATGCACCCCTCTTCTGGCTATCGACGCTTTTAGGGCTTGAAGCATACGCGGTTTTCGGGTATTCACCGCTCGGGCTCACCCTAGTGTATAGAACCCTGAACATCCTATGCATACCGTTAACGATATTATCAGCGTTCGGGCTTAGTAAGCTATGTGAAACTTCTAGCAGCTTAAAGAAGCGGAGAGTGGTGAAGCTAGCTACCGTGATAATCCTGATAGCTATCGTAGCTCTAAACTCGTACAGTATATACGCTTCAATATTCCTCCAGGAACGCTACATGGGATACTTCTGGCTCTACAAACGGTCTGAGTATCATGCAGCTGCATGGGTTAGAGATGCAGCTTGCAACCAGACGGTTGTAGGCGATGTGAAAGTACTCTACATGCTGGAAGGCTACTTCGGTTTAAACGTCGATGTACTATACGGGCTACGATACCTAGCAGGTAAAACCGCTTCCAAACCACAGATTCTATTCATCTACGATCAGATAGCGTGGAACGGGTATGTAGTCTATGGAGGCTATAGCGTCGATCTACCTGAAGATTGGAGGGGGAGGATTACCCGGTTAAACCTGGTATACTCGAATAGGGTTGTGGATATCTATGAAGCTGGGTAGAAGATTGATCGAGTTGATCGATGTATGGAAGAGCTATGGTGTAAACCAGGTGTTGAGGAGTGTAAATCTAAACGTCGAGGAGGGGGATTTCATCTCTATAAGGGGTAGGTCTGGCGTCGGGAAGACGACTCTCCTCAAGTTGATCGGTCTCTTAGAGTCTCCGGATTCCGGGGAGGTAAAGTTTCTCGGAAGGATAGCTAACAAGCTTAGCGACTGTGAGAAATCTGAGCTGAGGCTAAACTATATAGGCTTCATCTTCCAATTCTTCAACTTGATACCATCCCTAACGGTCTTGGAGAATGTAGAGCTACCGCTAGCCCTAGCTGGGGTTGGTAGATGCGAGAGGAGGAGAAGGGTTATGGAGCTACTCGAATACTTCGGTTTAGCGGGCTTAGCGGGAAGGTTTCCGGATACGCTGAGCGGTGGTGAGAGGCAGCGTATAGCCGTGATAAGAGCTCTAGCGAACAATCCTAAGATAATCTTAGCCGACGAGCCTGTATCCAGCCTAGATGATGAAAACTCAGAACTACTAATGGAACTACTCACCAGAATCAATAGGGAGAGGAAGGTAACGATAATACTGACGACGACCGATCTCCATGAAAAACTTCCGACGAACAGAGACTTCATACTTAGAGATGGCTGCTTAATAGAGATCGATTATGGGTAAGCCTATACCTATGCGAGCTTTCAGACTATGAAATTTTATGTTTCAATCTGGATAGGGGGATTACTCTAGCGATACTAGTCGATCACCCCTCATCCACTCTACCCATTCCATCTATAGGTATCCTACTCCACCCTACCCAG
>CAZBGY010000026.1:0-10446 GCA_964491605.1 uncultured Candidatus Bathyarchaeia archaeon | reverse complement strand
GGGTGGTTAGGGAGGAGGCTATCGACTGGTTTGAGGAGGGTAGGGTTGATCTTAGGAGGGCTGAGAGGTCTTTAGAGTATGGGGATTTCAGTCTTTCATGCTATCTATCACAGCAGGCTATCGAGAAGGTTTTGAAAGCCGTTCTTATAGGTGTTAAGAGGGTTAGACCCCCCCATCTCCACGATTTAACCGTTCTGTACGGTATGATCCGCGATGTACTTCCCCTACCAGATGATATACGTGATAGGATAGCCGAAGTCTCTCAATACTATGTAACGGCTAGATATCCCAACGCAGGTTTGATGAGGCCTTCAGAAAGCTTCTCGAGGAGTCAAGCTGAAAGGGCTCTAGAGGTGGCTAGGTATGTCGTCGGAGAGGTTGAGAAGACTCTCACTACCGGTTAGGATAGAGCATGCTATACTAGAGTTTGTAGTTAGGGTTAGGATGCTCTATCCAGATGCTGAGGTATACCTATTCGGAAGCTATGCTAGAGGCACATGGGTTGAGGATAGCGATATCGACGTTATAGTAGTATCTAGGTATCTTGAAAGGTTAAGTTTCTATGAGAGGGGTAGTGTATTGAGGAAGTTAGCAGATCAGAGGATCCCATTCAGTATACTAGCCTACACACCTCAGGAATTCGAGATAGCGAGGAAGAAGAGTATAGTCGTACAGGATGCCTCTGATTACTGGGTTAAACTTACGTAGATAACCGGTATCATAGCAGGCTATAGATAATTCTGCGAGATACGCGTATACGCTTGAGGTGACGCTACTATGTATGGATTCATATATCCTGTCAGCCTACCTGGAACGCGACTCTATATAGCGGTTTTAGATCTCTGTGAATAGATTCTCAGGTCTGTAGTACTCCTCAGTAGCCTTTAGAAGCCATATACCCCTTCCTCTAGCTCTCTAGATAGAATCATCCATAGCCCACATCGTATATACAACCCTTACCCTCCTAAGATACCCTGGATACCTTCTTCTAAGCTCCTCTAGCTTCTCATCCACAGATCTCACCATCTTAACACCAGCTCCTGATCGAAACTCCACCTAATAATACATGCATCACCAACTACTCTGTAGATATTTGCCTCTATGTATCCGGAGGTGCTAAGCGTGATAGTCTAGCGTCATAATACCCACCTTCTAAGCATACTCTCTACAACTTTGCAAATATTCTCGATCGTCAGGAATAACCTCTCCATATAGGATCTAGCTACTGTAAGTTTCCTCCTAATATCCCTACTAATCTCAACTGGAATTTCGTTAAACTTCCTACTATCTCTTCATATGTTTAAGTATCTTATCCAATCTTAGAAGATCTGTTGCATAATGGTATTCCTTATCCTTCTCTAATACATCTAGAATCTCCTCTTTTTAACCTCCAACAACATCCTAGATTATAGGTAGATCGCTTTGTTAGGAGGATGTAGATAGTAGCCTTTACGGTATACTCTACTCGAGTTTCATTTCGAATCCTCTCTCCAAAGGTATATCCTTAACATACCGCGTACTAGCTACTACGTTTACGTATACTGTGAATTCGTTCGAAGTTAAATATGTCGATAATCCTCTGCTAACTATCCTGAAGCTCTCTGTTAAGTTCGAATATGGGGTTAAGGTTAATCGTTCAGGTTCATACTCCTTGTATAATCCGCCTAGATATACGCCCTGCTTTTCAAGCTTTACACCTAGCCTCGTTATACAGATGTATTTATCCGAGAGGTTCGATATCTTCACAGATACCTCTAGCGTGTTTTCATCTTTCAGATCTAATCTTTGTACCTCGAATACTAGGTTGATTATAGCTTTAGCCTCCGCTCCATAGTCAACCGTGATTTCGTAGAGCTCGATAATCGACCAGCTGGATAGGAGGATGAAGAGTATCGCTGTTAAGGTTTTCAGGATCATCTTCAGCTTCAAACCGTCATAGTTACGATCATCCTCTAAACCTAATATATGTGTTGTTTGTAGGCTGATACTATAGCGGTATGCATGGGTTTAGGAAGACCGTGTATCTCCTCACCCTATCTATCTTAGCTTTGATGCCGTCGACGCTTAAGCTTATGGAACTATACCTGGGGATATCCGGTTTAGGCTCCTCCATCACAACCGTTATGATCGTATATCTTCTTCTAGGAGCTTTAATAGGGGATATCGAGTATACTTTGGTAATAGTGTTCGCATCCATACTTCTATCCCTACCGATCGGAGCCGTATTCCTCACCTACCCTCTAGTAAGCTTAGATCTACCTATAGATAGCATCTATCCGTTAATATTGTATACGTTCTCGATTAAGCTCCTCCCTATCATCATACTAGTGTTCATACCGCTATGTCTACTATCAAGTATGATAGGTGTGATGATACATGATAGGCTTCTCAGAGAGTAATGGGTAGTAAAAAATAGAAATAGGAGGTGTGGAAAGCTACTTTGAGGGTCTCCTTAACAATGCGACTATGGATACGATTAGCGTTATCACGACGACTGCTATAACTGCATAGGATATCGATGATATAGCCGCTAAATCTCCTCTTAAAGCTGAAATCTCCGTTCGTATCCCAGATACATCTGCTGAAGTCGCTAACCCCGCTATCTTACCTGATAACGCATCTATAGCTGTCTTCAGATCGGCTACAGCCTTAGATAGGGATTTTACGTCGTCTGTTAACGTCGTTAATCTATCTGATAGAGTTTTCAATCTATCCAGTATTTCACCTATCTCAGGTATCGTAACCGGGGTTATAGGTGTATAGGTACCTATGATACTAGTAACCACGCCCTCTTTAACTTCAACAATCTCAGGTGATGGAGTAGCATAACCTTCCACAGGCTTAAACTCCACAATATACCTACCCACCACAACTTCTCTACTAACCGGGGCGATGCCCCAAGACTCACCGTTAACTATGACCTCAGCTTTAACCGGAGTCGTATCGATCGATAGTACACCTTTCTTTATCGCCAACACGGCAGCTAAATCTGCCCATATCTTCGAAGTCGGGAATTTAGTCTTCTCCACCCATTCAGGTACCTTCGGAACTTCGCCTTTCTTAGCTATGTAAAACCATACAGGCATATTGGACGGCCAACTCCAGAAGTTAGCGAACCATGGATCAAACTCCTCCCTAGGCCATCCAACCCAGTAATCCTCAGAGTATTCGTACCATACCGCGCCATAGAATAGAGGTATCCCTGGCAGATCCCTAAGGAATATTTCCTGAAGTTTTCTGTAGAGTTCTTTAAGCTTCTCAGGATCGCTCTCCTTAGGTATTTGATCTATGAGTGGGACAGCCTCCCAGTTCATGTAACGCGGCCAATTACCGGCAGGATGACTCAACCTAGGATCTAGAGTCCAACGGAAGCTATCCCATGGATGGGAGTATCCTGGGCCTCCATCCCAACCGATAACGAAATCCCATGTACCCCTACTAAGCCGATCCCACCAAACCGAGAAATCTGGGAATTCCGTTGTACAATCTATCCCTACAGCTCTTAGATTCGTAGCTATCATATCACACATCATCATCCAATCCGTCCAGCCGTATGGGACCTGGATAGTGAATGGACCGAGTTTAGTCCCGTCAGGCATCTCTCTAACTCCGTCACCATCCCTATCGATTATCCCAGCATCATCAAGAATCTTCCTAGCTTTACTTAAGTCGAACTCAAACTTATACTTCTCAACTAAACTCTCATCTATCCATACAGCAGCGGCTGTCGTATGAACTATCGGAACCGGGGCTGCTCTAATGCTATAATTGTAGTAGGCTTTACTTATCAGGTCGTCGAACGGGATAACATGAGCTACAGCTCTACGTACGTTAACATCGTTTAACGGGTATCTCACATAGTTTATGTATACTAGAATTATGCCACCACCTATATAGTAAGGTGGATGATCGTAGTACGTCCTTCTAGCCAAACCTTTAACCCTCCACATCTCCCATATATTCGGTGTGAAGTGAGTCATCATATCTATCTCACCTGCTTCGAAGGCTAAAGCCGCGGCTACGTTATCCTTGAAGGTTCTATGCGCAATATACCTGGGCTTTGGTAGCCCAAATATATCCTTACCCCACCAATCGTCTACACGTTCATAGTAGTAGACTTCCTCAGTCCAGCTCTTAAGCCTGTAGGGTCCAGCTCCGATTATCTTAGCAGGATCATCATCTCTGAACTCTCTCACCATCTTCTCTCCTAGTTCCGCCTCTATAGCCTCCCACCTATGTTTAGGTAGGAATATCATCGTAAGTACTCCAAGTAGCTGGAAATAGTTCAACTTCTTTTCGCTCGTAACGAATTGGACGGTCTTACTATCTATAACCCTTACCTCTTCGATATAATCCCATATCGGTGTTATCCATGCTACAACATATTTCCTACCCAATTCAGCTGTATATTTTATATCATCAGCTGTACATGGCTTACCATCCCACCACCTAGCTTTATCCCTAATCTTAACCTCTAGCGTATACTTATCTACCCAACGATAACTTTCCGCTGCATAAGGTATCCATAAATCCTTGTAGGGCGTATAGAGGTATAGCGAGGGATACATTATCGAAGCCATCCAGCAAACGCTAGGTAGTAGTGGGTTCCAACCAGGAGGAGGACCCCAAGCTGAAGATGTGAAGACGACTTCCTCTCTAGGTATCTGTTCAGCTACTAGAATCCTAGGGGATATTATCAAGGGTGAAAGTAGAAGTATCGTTATAACGATAATCAAAGATATAATCTTGGTATTTTCCAATTCTTCCACCTGAAATATAGGTTTCATGATCACGCTATATAAAGTTTACCTTACCATGGAAGTTAGAGATTCTCTCATAAATATATCAGAAGTCGCTCCATCTACGATACAATAGTGGGACATCCTCTCTAAGTCTCCTAGTATAAGGATGTCGTGGGTTCTCCATAATATTCTCAGGAGTTCCCTCCTCAACTATCGAACCCTTATACATTACGAGAATCCTATCACTTACGTAATAGGCTAGGCCTAGATCGTGTGTTATGAATATCACGGATGTTCCATAGTTATCTCTTAGATTCGAGAAGAGTTTCAGTATCCCTACACGAGTAGAAGCGTCTATCATGCTTACAGGTTCGTCGGCTAGGATTAGCTTAGGCTTTAAAAGGTAGCATCTAGCTATCATTATCCTCTGCCTCTGTCCACCGCTAAGCTCATGAGGATAGCGTCCAAGAACCTCTTCAGGTTTAAGTCCAACTTCCTTCAAAGCCTCCTTCACGAGACTCGATTTATCTGCGTCCACATCGCCTAGAAGCGTGAATACCTGGTAAATTATACGATCTACCTTATAGAGGGGATTGTAGGATGCGAACGGATCCTGGAATATTCCATGAACATTCTTCCAATACCATCTTAAATCCTTAATATCCTTGAGAGACCATATATCCCTTCCCTGAAACTTTATCGATCCAGATGTAGGTTTTAAAAGCCTTAATATCATCCTACTGGTAGTTGTCTTACCTGATCCGCTCTCGCCTACGAGTGAGATGAATTCTCCCTCCTTAACTTTAAACGATACATTATCCACGGCTAGTATCTCCTTCCTCTTAAATAGACCTACCGTGTATATCTTCGTAAGATTATCGACTTCTAGAAGAATCTAGGTTCACCTCCTACCGTATCCTCTCAGAGGTTACGAGGTGGCATGCTACCTTCCATCCATCCTCACTATCTATAAGTGGGGGTTCAACCTCCCTACATATAGGGATGGTAAAGGGGCATCTTGGATGGAATCTACATCCTGATGGAGGGGATAATAGGTTTGGAGGTTCACCAGCTATAGGTGTAACCTCCCTTCTTCGAACTTCAGGCTCTGGGGTCAGTACGGCGTTCACAAGCCCATAGGTATAGGGATGTCTAGGTTTAAACAGTATATTATCGGTTGAGCTATACTCCACTATCTTCCCAGCATACATTATGGCGATTACATCGGCTATCTGCCTTAATACAGCTAGATCGTGAGTTACGAATATCATACTCTCTATAATCTTAGCTCTACGAAGCTCTACGAGTAGTTTTAAAACCTGCTTCTGCGTAGAAACATCGAGCGCTGACGTAGGCTCATCTACGATGAGGAGTTTAGGGTTTAGGAGAGTCGATATAGCGATGACTACCCTCTGCCTCATGCCTCCACTTAGCTCGTGAGGATAGAGTGAAAGAGCTTCTGTAGGTAGGTTAAGTTCTTCGAATCTCTTCTTAGCTAAAGATGCTATATCAAATTCAGATAGCCCACTATGATGACGGAATACATCCTTTACAAAATCTATGATCTTCTTAGTCGGCATAAGAGCGTTAAGAGCTGATTGAGGAACTAGCGATACCAGAACCCCCCAAACTTCCTTCCTAATCTTATCCCTCTGCATATCTGAAATTCTTCTGTTATCCAAGATTATAGATCCGCTGAGTAGACGTAGAGGAGGTCTAATATTCATCATTAAGGCGTTCATTAGGGTTGATTTACCGCATCCAGATTCACCCGCTAAACCTAGGATAACCCCCCTCTCAACCGATAAGCTTACTCCATCTACGGCTTTAACGTATCCCTCCCTAACTAGGTAGTAGGCTTTAACATGCTCAGCTTCTAGTAGAGCCATAGCTCTAACCACCTCTAAGTCTTGGACTGAAATATTCATCCAACGCCGTGGAGAGTAGGAGGAGGGAGGTCGCTAGAAGTACAAGGCATGCTCCAGGCGGTATAAACCACCACCAGAGTCCTCTACGAACAGCTTCTAGGAGCTGAGCCCAATAGAGGATTATACCCAGCGATACACCTCTAGTTACGCCTAAACCTATCATGCTGAGACCTGCTTCAGCTATCATAGCACCAGACATCAATAGTACGAATGCCATGAATATGTACGAAGCCATATTAGGAATTAAATCCTCAAACATTATCCTCAGATCGCTTAAACCAGCCATCCTAGACATATCGATGAACTCCCTAGTTTTCAAGCTTAGTATCTGTGATCTAACAGCTCTAGCAACCCAAGGCCATGATGTCACACCTATCACCAACGATACGAGGAATGGGCTCCTCTCTTTAAGATACGCTGCTATGAGTATCATCAGGAGTATTGAGGGAAGTATCAATATTATCTCCGTTATAAGCATCAAGAAGCTATCTATGAGCCCGCTTTTAAACCCCGAAACTACACCTACCGTAACACCTATAGCTAAGGCTATGGAAGCCGCCGTTATACCTACACCGAGAGAGTTTCTTATACCGTGTAGTAGCTGTGCTAAGAGATCCCTCCCCCAGCTATCCGTTCCAAGGGGGTATCTAGTTGAAGGTCTGTGTTCAGCTGGACCCACGATGGTCGTCGGATCTACAGGGTATAATATCGGACCTATAATCCCCGCTAATGTTATAGCTACGAATATCGCGATACTTATATCCAACTTCTTAATCTTGAATAGATCCCTTATCAACGAGGGTATCATAGTTATCCACCTGTATAACCTGTCCTAATCCGTGGATCTATGTATGCATACATTATATCTACGATGAAGTTTGCAAGCAGAAGCGTCGATGTTAAAAGTAGGAATGTACCCTGGATTAACGGGTAATCTAAAGTTGAGAGTGCTCTGAATATAAGGTACCCTGTACCCGGATACGAGAATACTAGCTCTGTTATAAGTGAGCCGCCAAGTATAGTACCTAGGTTTAAAGCTAGCCCCGTAATCTGAGGCAGTATAGAATTTCTGAATACATATCTTAGAAGCTTACTGTCAGGTAATCCGAGTGAATCTGCATAGCTTATGTAATCTGCTCTAAGTTCGTAGATAGCCATAACCCTCATACCTATAGCCCATCCCCCCATCGCGCCCATAACTATGGATAGGAACGGCAACGTATAGTGATGCAATAGATCCACTATGAATTCGAAGGTCAACGCGGGTAGCCTTATAGGACTGTAAGCTCCTCCTATAGGGAAGATCCTTAACGTTACGGCTAAACCGAATAATAGAAGCATAGCCAGCCAGTAGTATGGAGTCTGAGATAGAGTGAGGAATATGGGAAGCAGAACGTTATCCACAACGGTTTTCCTTTTGTAAGCCGCTAGAGCTCCTAGAAGATTCCCTATAACCCATGATGTTATAGTAGCCGGTATAAGCAGACCTAGTGTCCACGGTAGATATGTGAAGACTATCTCGGCAACTTTACGAGGGTAAAAAGCTATCGATGTCCCCAGATCCCCTATAAACGCTCTTGTAATGAACTCGAAGAATTGTATATGGATAGGCTTACCTATACCGAACTCCTCCATAAGCTTCCTATGCACAGCTTTTATTAAGTCAGGATTTGTTTGAGCTTGCTGGAATAACTGTGATAGGAGGGTTGCAAGAGGATTACCTGGAATAGATCTTGGAAGAATGAAGATGATAAGTATGAACGTTATGAAGGTTAAAACTAGGAATCCAGCTCTCCTAGCTAGAAACTTTATGAACGGGTTCAACTAGTCTCCCCGTAAAACGTTACTATAATTTCTCTGACCAATATAAATTTTAGGAATACACTATCCGGTATCTATAGAGCTTCGAATCCTCCTCACGATCCTAACTACGAATGCTGCGAGAGCCGCGACTGTTATAGCGAACAGTACGAGCGTATACTGGAATTCGAAACGCCAAGTCTGAGCTGAGGTATAGAAGTATAGTAGCGTAGCTACCTCTAGTATAAGACCCCAAACAAGTATCACTAGCACAGTCCTCTCTACGCCGTAAGCTCTGATAACCATCCACCCTTTAAGGCATCCTACACCCATCAACTTTACGGTGGAGCTATACCTTTAAAAATCTTATAGATCTGCATCCCCTATGATCTTGATCGATCTTCCAGCATATTGTATCGTAGAGTTCGAGATATACCGCCGAAAAAGTGAAATTTAATAAGTGTTTATGGTACGATGTCTATTTCAGGTATGTCGGAGAAATCCGAGGTTGTTATACGTCCTAGAGCCTTCATCGTCGGTGTGATCTCCGTAGTCTTAGTGACGGTGTTTATAGGCTTCATAGCGTTATTCACACCTGGCGGGGGACTTTGGGGTTTATCGTCTGAGGCATGGACTAATGCATGGGTTGGGAGGGTATCGTTCATATTCTTCCTACCGTTGATAGTATCGCTGGTTGGAGCGTTAGCTTCTAGGAGTAGCATAGGTTTGAGTAAAGCCGAGTTAACTATAGTTATGGTTATGATATGGGCTTCATGGATGCTTCCTACATACTATGGTGTTCTACCAGCGATAACTATGCTCGGTACAGCTAGACAGATACCCGCGTTCCACCGCTGGAATCTGGAGTATGCAAGGGATGTTAACTGGATGTGGGGTCCAGACCCCCTCAACGATAAGCTATGGTCATCTTGGATGTATGGTGGACCAGTACCATGGGCTGAATGGATGCCAGCCCTACTACTCCATACAGCAAGACTCATACCATACTATCTTATGTTCGTATTCCTAGCTACACTCTTCCGTAGACAATGGCTCGATATAGAAGCTCTACCGTTCCCACAGGCTACGGCTACGGTTAGACTCATCGATATGGCGTATGAGAGGGTTGATAGCGGTAACAGACTTCTAAGAAATGTATGGCTATGGCTCGGCGTACTCATAGGTTTCATAGCTATATTCCCGTATTGGGGTTGGACTATACCTGGACTAGGATTAACCAAGCCTAGATGGTACTGTAATCTAGGTATAGATCTAACACCGCTCGTACTCATACCGAACGCTCTACTAAACTTCAACTTCGAAGCATTCTTCATAGGATTCGCCCTCCTAGTACCTGTTAAAACCCTATTCAGCTTCATAGTATCTGCGATAATAGTCTACTGGATCTGGTGGCCTATGATGCACTACCTAGGTCTCTGGGAATCGCATGCGGCAGGAGCCTTCGGAGGACCTGAAGGACTATTCGATACACTATGGTATTCTTGGACAGGACCTATGATGAAGCATTGGGTGCATACATGGGGTTCACCATCATGGCTAGGCTTCGGAACAGGCTTCGGCTTAATATTCTACCCAATCCTAATAGTCTTCAGACACGAGTTAGCCAATACATTTAAAGCTTTGATTCGTAGAGCTCCACCAGAAGTGGAGGCTAGGGAGCCTGCCAGATACACAACCCTATTCATAGCCTACATAGTATGCCTACTGTTATACGTAGCTACATGGTGGTATTCGAGCGGAGGTAATCTACCAGTACTATTCGGTATGATATGGTGTGTACTCCTAGGGCTATTCCTCATGGGTAAAGCTAAGATTGCAGGTGAATATGGTATAGTTATGAATCATATAGAGGATGGACCGTGGGCTCATATATGGGATGTATCTATGAGGGAGTGGTGGATCGCAGACCCCCTCTCACCATTCTTCATAGGAGATCTTAAATCCAGATTCCTAGT
>CAZBGY010000025.1:0-11133 GCA_964491605.1 uncultured Candidatus Bathyarchaeia archaeon | reverse complement strand
ATAGGATCGGTAAGCCGATAGGATTAACGTAAGGCATACTATAAGCATAGCATATGCGGCTATACGCTTACTACGCATACCGTTAATCTAGATCGTAGGATTCTATAGATTAACCTAATCCGCATGTTAATAGGCTTTATCGAAAAACAGCCGTGTTAATTCTTAGCTTGTTAAGGTTTGTTTGATGGATGTTGATAGTTTATGAGGTTTATGATGATGTGGTGAAGGTAAACTGTGAAAGCAACTGAGAAGCTTATATTCTCTTAGCAGCTAAATTTAAAAAGTTGGAAATAGATAGGAAATGTTGAAATATATTGGAGGTGGTGTTATAGGGCTTCCACCGTTACGGTTAGGCTATCTCCCTTCTTGATATCCTCCTTAGCCTTAACCTTCTTCGAGAAGTCGGCGATCTTCATTACCATCCATATATTTGTCTTCTCACCCTTCTTCTTAGTGATATCGGCGACTGTCTCGAGGCTTTCAAGCTTACTCACCGTAATCTTCAACTTCGTCTTATCCCTCTCTATATCAGATTCGAGGGTGAACTCCTTCCTTCTCTCCGAGTATGAGAATAACTCGGAGAGGCTTGTCTCAGCACCGGCGGCGACATCCTTATCCGCTTTCAACTCGATCTTTCCGACTATAGGCATAACACCACCCCGCGTTTGCAAGAATTACAAAGTACAAAAATCTATTATTTAGGTTTTCACTACAGAGCCTAAAAATGCTTATCAAGAGCTTACTAAGAATTCAGTAGCCTTAGTATCGGTTTGCTGGAGAGATCTATGGATCGAAGATCGTAAGTATGGGGGCTGTTTAAGCTCTAACCTAGCAGGGGGAATAGGAGCCGATATTCGAAAAGCTTTCAGCTACTTGCGATGATACGGTTAAGGATGCTTGGGTGTACTAGAATTAGGGTGTGGCATCGAGGGGATGTCATATAAGTCGAGTCTAAGTGGGGGTTGAGGTGGATGGTTATGGTTGGTGATGTTAGTTACATGGTAACGTTGATCGAAGCGTTAAGTAGGAGGTTGTGATAGTGGAGTATAGGGTATGATACTGGTTACCGGTGGTGCAGGATTCATCGGAAGCCATCTAGTGGATAAGCTCATCGATGAAGGCTATAGCATACGTATAGTCGATAATCTTAGTAGCGGTAGGATCGAGAATATAGGTCGTCATCTAGGTAGATCGGGTATAGAGTTCATGAATATCGATCTGAAGGATAGGAGTAGGGTTTCGGAGGCTGTTAAGGGTATAGAGACTGTATTCCATTATGCCGCTAATCCTGAGGTTAGGGTTAGCACCGTTAGCCCAGATATACATTTCGATGAGAATATACTCGCTACGTTCAACCTCTTGGAGGCTATGAGGAGATACGATGTAGGTGAGCTGGTATTCGCATCCTCTAGTAGCGTATACGGTGAGCCTGAACGTATACCGGTAGGTGAGGATGCGGCTGTGAAGCCTATATCCATCTATGGAGCTAGTAAAGCTTCATGCGAGAATCTTATGCATGCTTATAGCAGACTCTACGGATTCAAGATCGTATCCCTAAGGTATGCGAACGTGGTAGGATCGAGGCTTAGGCATGGCGTAATCTACGATTTCATAGCTAAACTACTAGGTAACCCGGAGGTGTTGGAGATCCTAGGTGATGGAAGCCAGGTGAGAAGCTACATATACATAGATGATGCTTTAGAAGCTACGATTATAGCTTGGCGTAGCTTAAGCAGCGGATTCGAAATCTACAACGTAGGGAACGATGATTGGATAACAGTGAGGGAGGTAGCGGATACGATCGTAGATGTTATGGGGTTGAGGAGCGTTAGATACGTGTATAAGCCTATACTGCACGGTGTAGGATGGATCGGAGATGTTAAACGTATAGCTCTGAAGATCGATAAGATTAGAGGGTTAGGGTGGAAGCCTAGATTGAATAGTAGGGGAGCCGTAGCCGAGACAGCTAAGAGAATCCTAGAGGAGATAAGTGTAGTCCGCTAGATCGATAACCTCGCTACCTCCATGGAAACTCTACGTAATCCTTAACCCTAAAAGTTCCGGTTAACCGTATATCCTCAGATGATGAGCCGATCATAACCATGAAGTCGCCCGGCTCCACGATACGCTTCATCTCATGGTTTAAGAAGGATAGATCTTCGAGTGTTAGATTGAATACGACTGTCTCCTCCCCCTGAGGCTTAATCGTTATACGCTTAAAGCCTTTAAGCTCCTTAACCGGTCTAGTTACGCTTGCGGTTAGATCCCTGATATAAAGCTGAACGACTTCATCACCCTCCCTACCACCGATATTCCTAACCCTAAACCTGATCGTTACAATATCCTCAGCCCCAACTTCGCATGGATATATCTCTAGATCGCTATACTCGAACCTTGTATAGCTTAACCCATGGCCGAAGGGGAAGAGAGGCGTGTAGGGTGCATCGATATACTTGGATGTCCATTTAACGGTAGGCGACGGTGGTCTACCAGTACTCTTATGATTATAGTATATCGGTACCTGACCGACGGTATACGGGAATGTAACAGGGAGCCTGCCCCCAGGATTATAATCCCCGAATATCACATCCGCTATAGCGTTTCCAGCTTGTATACCTGGAAACCAAGCTTCTATGATAGCTGGTATATGGTCAGCAGCCCATGAGATCGAGAGGGGTCTACCATTCATTAGAACCATTACTATAGGTGTACCCGTAGCATACACAGCCTTCAACAGCTCTTCTTGAACACCTGGTAAGTCTAGGTATGCTCTACTAGCGGCTTCACCACTCATATCCCTACTCTCACCTAGAACCATCACCGCGACGCTACTCTCCTTCGCAGCTCTTACAGCTTCTTCAAACCCCTCCCTCGATTCTCCATCGATATCGCATCCCCTAGCGTATAAAACCCTCGTCTTCGGAGAGACCCTACTCCTAATACCCTCTAGAACTGTGACGACATCCCTCGGATCCCCAAGGCAGCTCCAAGATCCTAGCGGAGCTTCCCGATCATCCGCTAACGGTCCTATAACAGCTAGTGAATCTATATCCTTGCTCAGCGGTAGGAGATCCCCATCATTCTTAAGCAATACGATCGATTTCCTAGCAACCTCCAGAGCAACTTCGATATGCTCCCTACACTTCACTATCCTCTTAGCAGCTTCAGGATCAGCGTATGGTCTTTCGAATAAGCCGAGTATGAATTTAACCCTAAGTATACGTCTAACAGCCTCGTCTACCTCCTCTTCAGAGATCCTACCATCCTTAACAAGCTTTAGTAGAGCTCTCTGGTAGACGTTACCCTGCATATCCATATCTACACCTGCCTTAAACGCTTTCTCAGCAGCTTCGTAGATATCACCGGCTACGCCGTGGTTGATAAGCTCGCCTATAGCATTCCAATCGCTTACGACGAATCCATCGAATCCCCACTCCCTGCGTAGAATCGTCCTAAGCGTGTATGGATTCGCCGACGCCGGTATACCGTTGAGATCGTTGAACGCGCTCATTATAGTCTTCGCACCAGCCTTCACAGCCGATT
Source organism: uncultured Candidatus Bathyarchaeia archaeon (assembly GCA_964491605.1). GTDB lineage: Archaea > Thermoproteota > CALKCG01 > B24 > DRYS01 > DRYS01. The sequence continues at coordinate 7,590 of CAZBGY010000025.1, read as the reverse complement.
TGAACGGTGGTAAGTAGACCTCCCTTAATGTACGCTCCGATATATCCACCGTATTATAGTCTCTCCCACCCTCCGCTCCACCGTAGGCTACATAATGCTTCGGACATGCAGCTATCGATCTTGGATCAGATAGGCTTCCACCCTGATAACCTTCGACGTATGCTCTAGCCATAACAGATCCTAGATACGGATCCTCCCCAGCTCCTTCAGCGATCCTACCCCATCTCGGATCGCGAGCTATATCAACCATAGGAGCGAACGTCCACCTTATCCCCTCGGCTGAAGCCTCGGCAGCCGCTATCGAGGAAACCCTTCTAACGAGATCTGGATCCCATGTGCTCGCTAATCCAAGCGGTATAGGGAAGATAGTCTTATACCCATGTAGAACATCTAAACCGAAGAGTATCGGTATACCCAGCCTAGATTCCTCGACGGCTATCCTCTGAATCCTATTAACCTCCTCAACCCCGGTTACATTCAGAAGGGATCCAATCCTACCCTCCCTAATCATCTGCTCATAATCGCCTACAGCACCGCTAACCCAGCTATACTGACACATCTGCCCGATCTTCTCTTCAAGCGTCATCCTACCGAGGAGATCCTCAACCCTCCTATCGATCGGCTGACTCGGATCTAGATAGATAGGTCTACTCAAGAATCCCACCTTCGAAATAGTGGGAACCTAGGTAGATATAGCTTTCGCATACACTACCTCAGCCTAGAGAGATCCCTAGAATCCCTCTAAACAGTCATATCCCACCGTAGGAGCGGGATATCCGTCTTAACGCTGGAAGATTCCATGCTATCTATAGGTAGTAGCATTTAAGTATTACCTCATCGGTATTACTTTCGGTGGTATACCTGGTTTACGTAACTGTATCTGCTAAGATAGATAGAGAATTGTATGAGAAGTTGAAGAGATATGGGATTCCGGTAAGCAGGGTTGTTAGGAAGGCTCTCGAAGAGGAGGTTAGGAGAGCTGAGGAAGAGGAGGCTAAGAGGTTTCTCGAAAGGATAGGAGAAATCTTGGAGAAGATACCGTCTGAGGAGATCGTGAAGTCGATTAGGGAGAGTCGCGAAGAGGGATGACGCTACTATTCGACTCCTCCGCGCTCCTCAACGTTATAAGACTCTATAAACGTGATGCCTTCGATATACTCAGAGGGAATCTAACACTATCGCTTGCAAGATACGAGATCGGGAATACGTTATGGAAGGAGGCTATCCTACTAAAGAGGATAGATATCAGAGAATCTTTAGAAGCATTATCCCTACTGTATAGGATCCTGAAGATAATGGCTGTGATAGACCCCTTAGATAGCGGAGCTATACTCAAGCTAGCATACGAGCTTCAAGTAGCATACTATGATGCATCATACATAGTTGCATCTGCTGAAAATAACGCAAAATTAGTGACAGACGATATGAAACTAGCTAAGAAATTGCAGGAGAATATCGATACCGCCGTTAGAATATTGGGTAGGAAGCTGGAAGTATTATCGAGCTATGAAATCCGCAGCTTCCAAGATAGATTCTAAGCTGTACAACACTCTATTAGATACATGCACCCCCTCCTAGTCGGCGACATAATCTAATCCTTAGCCGTTGAGCTCCCTATAGAGGAGATCGTTACTTGAACGAGGGAATGGTTAAAACGGCATTAGCATGGATTGCCGGGATCGTAGGTTGAAGATCTTCATACTTCGATGAATAGTTTCTCAGGTCTATGGAATTCCTCGGTTGCCTTTAAAAGCCACACACCTCTACTCCTAGCTTCTTCTACAAGCTCCGCTGTAGGTAGGGATGCATATATTACGAGTATGATCCTCCTCCTAAGCCTCTCTGGGTATTCCCTCCTAAGCTTTTCAAACTTACCAATAAGCTCCTCCAGCGTACCGACCCCAGCTCTAACCGTAGCTTCACCTACTACGCATACATCTTCTGAAGCACCGTATATATTCAGCTCTAGATCCGGAAGTATGAGGGAGGTTAGCTCTACGCTTATACCAAGCTCCCTAAGCCTATGCTTGAGGAAAGATTTAGCTTCATCTTCAACGTCTATCGTAAGCTTCTCGAGAGTCCTCTCAACCCTACTAAGTCTATTATCCATCCTATCGATCAAGACAAGCATCCTGTTGAAATCCTCCCTAAGCTTAACCTGCTCCTCTCTTAACGCTTTAATCTCCTCCCATATCCTAGCTATCTCACCCCATATCTTTGTCTGCTCCTCCCTCAAGTTCTTCTGTTCTTCCTTTATAGCAGCTATCTCCATCCATATCTTTGTCTGCTCCATTCTAAGCTTAACCTGCTCCTCTCTTAGAGAAGCTATCTCGCTCCATACCTTTGTCTGCTCTTCCCTCAGACTTTTCTGCTCCTCCTTGATAGCTACAATCTCCATCCATATCTTAGTCTGCTCCTCCCTCAGACTAGCCTGCTCCATTCTAAGGTTCTTCTGCTCTTCAGCTATTATGTCAAGTCTCTTCAGAATCTCAGATAATCCTAGATAGCCTGCTACGGCATACCTAAACTCCAAATCCTTCTCAAGCAGTTCTAGAAACTCACGTTTAAGAGAACCCATATACGATGATAGAAGAATCGATAAAGCATTATTTAAACATTGTATATTTGAAGGTTTCCGCTTCGACCTAAAGATATCGGGAGATACCTGGCGAAGCATCTGCATACGATCTGAAGTATCTATCGTGAGTAGTGGAGCGATTCCCCCGACGATTGTATGTAGGGGTTTTGAGTTAAGTAGAGGTGGGTGGCGAATCTTTACTTCTACGCAATCCCTCTCGATTAGTTCATCGAAAATCTTCGGTGAACCCTCATCCCCGCATCGCAGATATATTCACGTACTACAGGGTGCCTATCAGCTTTACAGCTACTTTCCATAGTCGAAGACCTACCATCCCTCGAATAAGCTCCTGTATCTAGGCTAGGTCTTACCTGTATTCCTAGCCTCGACGTAATGTGTTTTATAGCCTATGCTATTCGATGAATGCCTAGCTACATCTATAGATCGATACTATTCCCATGGAAGCCTCCAATGAATTAGATTAGGTATCCCACTGTATCGTTCGCTATCAGCTATGGTGAGATATGCTTCCAACGGTTTATCACCGCGTAGGAGCTTCACGGCTATTTGATTCCAGCCCTTCCTAAGTGTAGCGTACGTATAGTTTGATCCATCCCCGCTATAGTTTGGTCTTAACGGTACAGGTTTAACAGTTTCATGGATGAACTCTCCGTTCAGCCATAACTTCATACGGCTATTATTCGGTACACCTATCCTAACCTTGCGATCTGATGGTGAGTATACGAAGTGTCTTAGGTAGATTATCCCAGGTCTACCTTCGAAGAATCGTTCTACTTCGAGGGAATTCTCAGGCCAATATTCTATCTTCCACCTCTCACCTAGATACTGAAGGTTTATATCATCTTCAGGTGGTAGGTATGCGTCTATGGATAGAGGTTCATGGAAAACTTCTGAGACTAGCCATACGAAACCGCCTACGAACGTTACTGGTACGGTTAAAACACTAGGTCTATTCTCGACTACTATATCGATTAGACATCTATTCGAATACTCTATATAGACTGAGGAAGCTTTAACCGAGAAGATGTATTCCCAGATCCCCCTACCTGGTAGACTTACATGCAGAGGAGTTGGAGGATCAAGTATCCACCCGCTAGGGGTGTGTATTCTTAGCCTAGCCGATATCGGAGCTACTCGCATATTCTCTATGGATACTTTGAACCTATTAGGTTTACCGGGTAGTATAGCAGGTCCATCGATATAGGTTACGTAGATCTTTATACTCGTAGAATCGAATTCCACCCTATCGTAGGGTATCTCCCATAAACTCTTTATACGCTCCACCCTAGACTCAAGTATCTCGCTAGCACCTCTGAAATCATCTGTATCCGATATCCGTATCGATGATTCGAAGTATGATAGAACCTTCCTACCTATACTGCATACTTCATCTGTAAGCTCCTCTAGATTGGATGGTATACGTATATTCCTTATACCTTCGCTAACAGCTACTGTATCCCCTAACGGTTTAATCCATTTCTCAGGTAGACCTATCCGACCATACATTATACCCCATATAGCACCGACGGTAGCACCTGTGCAATCGGTATCCCATCCGCAGTTTACAGCTTTACATATAGCATCACCGAAATCATCGCCGTATAATAAGCCGATGGTTTGGAATCCGAGGTTTATAGGGGAATACTGCGCTACAGGATTGTATGCTACATCCTTAACGATTCTACGTGCTTCCCTCCAATCCAATCCATCCATGTAGGCTTGTAGAGCGGTTCTGATAGCTCTAGCGGTCATGGAATCGCCGGGTATAGCTTTCAATCCTATCTCTACGAGTCTAACCCTATCGTTTAATACGAAAGCGGATGATTCGATTACGGCGTTGAATACCTCTCCGTATACGGATTCACCACCTGCATGATCGCATATAGCATCTTGGTAAGCGTATCTAGCGGCTATATCCGGTGACCCCGGAGCTATACAAGCCCATATCTCAGATCTTATAGGGCTACCCATACAATCCTTAAACCAGTTATTATACCAGCCTGATATAGGAGGTATCAAACCCTTCATAAGGTTAGTCTTACATAGCCCATACTCATCAGGGTTGTAGAGTATACAGTCGAGCCAGTATTCAGCTAGATCGCGGGACGATAGGGTTATACCCCTATCCCTTAAAGCTTGAAGCCATACCAACTGTATCTCGAGATCATCGTTAGGTATACCACCCTCGACTATACGTGGATACCACCATACATCGAACATCTCATCCCGTCCATAGAGACTCTCTAGCGGACTGCCAAGAGTACCGCCGGCATTCTTACCAAGCCAGCATCCATAGACCTTATCCCAGTAGGTATCCCAGCTAATCCTCAAAACCATAGGGGATCTACGGTAAGCATCTACGAATATAGCCTTATCAAGATTACCTTATAGGGATAATAGACTAAGATCTGGATAGTAGATCCTCCACCCCGAGGACTTCAAGGTAGCCCCCAACCCTACTCCTAACGATGTTATCCTCGGTTACCAATGGCACCCCTCTACTCTTAGCTAAGAATACATAGGATGCATCGTAGAAAGTTAGATCGAGATTCCTAGCTAACTCTGCGATATCATCTTCACGGCAATCTAAGCTGACAACCTCCATCAACCCTAGGACTCTCTTCACTATACCCACTAGACGCTTATACTCATCATCCCCTAAATCCCTTATAAGCATCCTCCTCTTCCACAATATATTTCCAAGCTCATACCTAGCGAGATCTAGCGTATAACCTCCCACTAGAATCCTAATCCTACCCCTAACTATAGCATCGAATATAGATGAAGAATCGAAAGTAAACCTCATCTACCCTCCCTATCCTCCCTGATCGATCCTACGATGTAGTCCGAGGATATCTTATCGAGGATATCCTTAACACTCCTCAACTCCCTCTCCAAATCCTCCACCTCCCTCCTCCTCAACTCCTCCACTATAGCCCTCCTCAGAAGCTCTGAAGGCTTAATACCGAGCTTCTCAAGCTTCTCCTTAACCTCACGTGGAATCTTCACAGAAACCGTTACATACCTACCCATACAACCACCGATATGACTACCTATAGGTAGTCATATAAAGTTTACTCTTAATATTTACCATAGAGGTCAACTACATGATAGAAGCCTGTGAGCCTGCAGGTGAATCGCTATAGCTAATCCCTAGGTCGCCATCCATCCCCACCTACCCTTGGCCCCCCACTAGGCTCGCCATCGCTTTCCAACCCTGCATCTAAGCTTTTCGAGCCTAGGATCATCTATACGGAGGAAGCCCCCATCTGAAGCTTTAGCCCTATAGGCTAATACATAGCTAGAGAGAGGTGTTTTACATTTAGAAAAGATGAAAAACCTATTTGAAATCGCTATCTACAGTATCTTCGACCTTAGGATGAGGGAGTATCAATAACCGTATACATACTTTAACTCTCAGCTTCACTCTTACAACTAAGGAAATCACCTATCTTCCTACCTAGAACCCATCTTCCAAGCTTAATCCTCGCATCCCCTACATATCTAGCCCTCCCCTCAGATAACATCCTCAAAACCTCTTCAGATACCAGAATCCTCCTCATAACCCTAGGAATTCTAGGATGGAAAGCTACCGGTATAAAGTTTGCCTACCATATAGGTCAGGGATATATGTTAGCCCCCATCCCAACGGCTCTCCCACTGATTTAGTAGGTTGGGGGAGATGCTAAGCTATACTTCTACCAGAGTTCAGGTCTTCTACTGTATCTAACCCTCCCGTGTGGATCCCCGTCGAATCTCCAATACCCCTTGTATGCGTTGAGTATCACTATACCTAGTTCGCCTATAACGAAATCGCTTAGCAGGATTTCTCTCTCCATAGATGATATAACCACATCGACTATAACCTCCTCGGAGAGGGTATCCTCCTCGACTACTTGTAGGACGGCTGCCTTCCTCACTACGTAGAATCGTATCGGACCGCCTGCAGTATCGTATGTGGATTCTACGGCTTCACTCAGAGGAGGCCATAACCCTAAATCTTCAGCTAACCCGATGGGTACTATAATCTCCGGTGAGGAGCCTTATATACCCTGTATTCAGAAGAGAGTTTGCCTCGATAACCCTACCAGCCTTTAAACCCTTCAAACTCCTAATCCTTACCCTCACCCTTACAGGCATCCCTCGACTCCTCTACGATCCTCCTAAGGACTTCGAGGCTATACACCCTACCGATACGCTTATACGCTATCAACCTAACACTACCGATCCTAGACAAGCTATCCTCGTAGTAAGAGGTTGCGAGGAGGGATATAAGAGTTCTGAATAGTCGTATGTAGATCTTGATGTCCACCAGGCTTCGCCCGATACGTAGGGCAAGGTAAGCCTGAATGCGTATAGGCGGATAAGCTGCCTAGAATACGGGTTAGAGGAGGATAAGGGTGAAGGATTTATGCTTAGTCAGATCGAATGAATTTCTCGATAAACTTGTGAGGAGAGATCGATTAAACCTAAGGATGTACGTATGGATGAATCCGGTGTAAATACTCCGTATATACCGTATTTACGTTTTCCTCTTCGGGATTCATAGTTATCGGCTTCTCAGATACTCGTGTATACCTCTATCCCTAGCTCCTCGGCTATCCTCCTCGCCTCCTCATCAGCGTATGGTGTAACCATCATCAATCTATCAGGCTTCCTACCCTCTACGATACTGTAGAATTCAGATTTCCTCTTAAACTCGTAGACATCACCCCTCCTAATATGGGATTTAACCTCGATCAGTATAACCTTATCATCGTGTACGGCTACATCGATATCTACCTGGCTTGGATAACCGTAGACGATCCCCCTATCATCGCTTCTAACCCACTTCTCGATCTTAAAACCGAGATCCTTCTCAACCAAGCCTCTAATCCCCTCCCTGAAAGCCTCCTCGCTAATCATACCCCATCTAGCACCTAGAGCATCGATATGCCTCCTCATAGAATCGAATCCATCCCTCATATCCTCCCTCAAAGCTTTAATCTCCA
>CAZBGY010000024.1:3363-11291 GCA_964491605.1 uncultured Candidatus Bathyarchaeia archaeon | reverse complement strand
ATAAATCTTATTTTAACTTTATTCTCATCCACCTCATCTATATATCTAAGCGGTCCTATTGCTCTATTGATTTTAAATGCTAATCTTAAATCGGTAGTTCTCTCTCCCTTCGTCATCCTCATCCTCTATGGATGAGAATAGAGTTTGCATCCGTATAAAGCTTTCCTACAGATATTTCAGCCTATACAGCGGTTTAGATTTGCCGTAAACTTATGATAGCTCTCTTAAATTTTATCTAACGAGCTACACTTTATTCTAGCTTTGATGTTCGCCTACTATACGTTCTATCCTGAATAGATGTTCACGCTCCATCTCTTCTAGTCTGAATTCTATGAATGCTATATCTCTTCTGAGTCTTGGTATGACTATGTGTTCTAGGGCGTTAACTCTACGTTTAATCTTCTCTAGTTCGGCGGCTAGGGCTTTAACCGTAGCTTCGATCTCTGCTACTTTAACCATAACCTTCACCGCCTCCTTCATCATCGATACGGCTTCATCTAGATAGGTCGTAGTACTTATGAGGCTGTATGGTGCTCTCCTCTCCTTCTCGGCTACCTCTATGAGGTTGAATACAGGTGTTTCTACACCCATAATTTTCCTTCTATCTATCTCTACCCTGAACATCGTAGGAGTCTTTACAGCTAATCCTAGTAAACCGCTACGTCCCATGGTTGCTTCGGCTAGACTGAAGGATTGGTAGGCTCTCCTCAATTTAATCTCCATCTCATCTATCAACCCTCTAGCTTTAGATATGGTCGATAGAATCTCCATAGCTAGGATCGTCCTCTTCTCCTCTAGTAGCGATTTAGCTCTCTCAGCTATACCTAGCAGCCTCTTAAGTCTTAGAAGCTCCATCCTAGTAACGTTTACGCTCAAAGTTTTAAACCGCCACCTCGAATCCTATAGCCCTCTTAACGATCTCTCTTAACGTATCGGTAGCTCTAGCAGGTGCGCCTCTCCTATCGGGGAAGGCTATGAGTGTAACCATCTTAAGGCTTACAGCTAGATCCTCGAACCCCTCCATAGAGGATGCTATCCTCTCAGATACTAAAGCTAATATGTAGTCTTCACTTCTCTCAAGCTGTTCTACGATCCTCCTAGCCTCACCTGGATCGGCTACACTATAGGTTTCACCTATCCCCGCTAAACGGAATAATGTACATGTCTCCTCATCGGCTATTACAACTATCCTACCCGGCAAAAGCTACCCCCCAAACAGTATCTTAGCTAGCATGGGTTGAAGCCTAGGCTTTAACCTTTCGAGTATAGCTTCAGGGCTTCCATCGATCTCTACACTTCCATCGATCTTCCTAACTATAACACCCCACTCCCCGCTCAAACTATCCTCCGAGATTCTGATAACGGTAGGTACTCCTAAGGTAGCGCTTATCCTCTCGCTGATCTCTTCTAGATTCAGCTTCAACTCTTTATCCCTATCAGATAGTACGATCTCAAGTTCTCCTCCACCTGCTAGGACACCATACTCATATATCCTATCTTCGAGGAACTTCATATACCTATCATCTCTAGGCATCTCCCCCATCCTCCTAGAAGCTTCACGGAAAACATCCTCTATCAACCTATTCTTCTCCACGATTTCCCTCCACTTAGCTCTCATCCTAGCATCGACGAGTATACGTCGTCTAAGATTCGCTGCTTCAACCCTAGCCTTCATAAGCATAGATGAAGCCTCCTTCCCAGCGGCTTCGACAGCCTCCCTCCTCCTAGCTTCAAGCATCGCTTCAGCTTCCCTCTCAGCCTCGTCTACTATCCTCTGAGCTTTAATCCTAGCATCCTCTATTATACGATTGACTAGTAGATCGAGCATGCTATATTATCCCTCCATAATCTCCTTCAATACGAGTTCTACGGCTTCCTCGAATTTCCTCCCAGCCTTCCGCTTCAACTCTTCTAACAACTTCTCAGCCTCCTTCAAGATAGTTGAAGCCTCCTTCTCAGCTTCGATTCTAGCCTCCTCGACTATCTTAGAAGCCTCCTCCTCTATCCTCCTCACTTCAGCTAGGTAGGCTTCCCTAAAAACCTTATAGGAGCTCGATTGCGCCTCCTCTAATATCTTACTAGCTCTATCCCGAGCCTCCTCTATAAGCGCTCTAACATCCTCCTCAACCTCTCTAAGCTTCATGAGAATCGCTGTGAGATTCTCTGTCATCCTCAGCACCTGAGAATTAAAGGTTTAGGATCGAAGATATATAAAAGTAATCTCCATAAACATTAATTACGATTTACAGCCCCCATACCCTAAGAAGGTCGTTACCTGTTACACACCGTTAGATAGTAAAGGTTAATAGTTATCGTAGATAGTATTTAAGGTATGGTTGTATGGCATGAGCATATTCCAAGATATTCGTAGATGGTATCGTGAAATTACGGCTCATAGGGTTGTAGATTCTCTTAAGAAGAGGGGGTTTGAAGCATTCTACGTAGAATCTAGAGAGGAGGCTAGAGATTTAACGCTTAAACTCATACCACCAGGTACGGTTACGATAGGTGTAGGCGGATCTGTAACTATCAGGGAGCTTGGATTGATAGAGATTCTATCCGAGAAGGGGTATAGGATCATCCATCATTGGATCGAAGAGTTGAGTAGAGATGAGAGTAGAAGGATTAGATTGGAGGAAGTTAACGCGGATCTATTCCTTACCAGCGTTAACGCGTTAACGTTGGATGGTAGGCTTATCCTGATCGATGGAGTTGGTAATCGTGTAGCCGCAGCATCCTTCGGACCTAGAATCGTAATAGCTATAGCTGGGTTTAACAAGCTGGTTCCGAATCTAGATTACGGTTTATGGAGGGTTAAGAATATCGCTATGCCTATGAATGCTAAGAGGTTGAAGCTGGATACGCCATGTGCTAGACTCGGATACTGTACAGAGTGTCTAGGTATGGAGAGGGGTTGTAGAGCTACCCTCATACTAGATATGAAGCCATCCATGACCGATAACTACTACGTTATAATAGTAGGAGAAGATTTAGGATTCTAGATAATGATAGCCGCCTACTGAATCAGCTATTGTACCTTAAACTTTAGAATTTAACATCTTTACGAGATACTCCAATATAAGGTTCATAGATTCCTCTACATCTTCTGATAAACCCCTATGAAATTCTACGCTTCGAGGCTGGATAGCTAAAACCACCATACATACCTTTACACCATTCATCTCAAGGTATTTAGCCATAATACCTAGTGAAGGTTTATGCGTTGATATAGATACCCTATCTAGGATTGAGGCATCGAATATAGCTGCTGAACCTGGAGATCCGCCGAAATCTACAGCATCCACTACTATTATGAGATCTGGTCGAAAATCTAGTATGATCGATGTAAACGATTCAGGTGTCGTACCACACTCTAATACAAGTATATTCGGGTTATCTTTAATCACAGTAGATAACCTTCTCGCAGCTAGAACACCTAATCCATCATCACCCATAAGCTCGTTACCGATACCTAGGATAGCTATCCTATGATGACATGATATGATCCTACTTAGCGTATCGATAAAGCTATGCAACTCTACTAGATAGTTCTAAGCTGAGGACCGGCTTATATTCCTTCAGATAGGCTCCGGTATACACGGATGATATGCAGCCTATACTACATATCTTTCGATCTAAGGAGAGCATATAATAACCGGTATGAAGCTTACCATAGTGGATGGTAATGTTTATATAGAGGATATTAACGCTATTATTAAATTAGGTGTTGCCACGTGTCAAAAATTACCGATAAAGATAAGATCGAAGCTTTGAAGGAGGTGTTGAAAGCCTTGCATAGAGGTGAATCCATAGAAGAGTTGAAGCAGAGGTTTAAGGAGGTTCTTAAAGGTATTTCTCCGTTTGAGATACCGTTAGTCGAGCAGGAGCTTATCAGGGAGGGTATACCTGTCACGGAGATCCTTAAGCTATGCGATCTGCATGTAGAGCTCCTGAGGGATGCCTTACATCCTAGTGAGCTTAAGGATGTACCTAAGGGTCATCCTTTGGATATCCTCTCCAGTGAGAATAAGTATATTGTTAAGTTTGCCGAATCATTGAATGTGTATGCTAATGTTCTGAGTAGAGTGGATCAAAGCGAAGCTATCGGCTATCTGAAGGCTATCAGAGATATCGTAGCCGAGCTTAGAAAACTCAGGTTGCACTATAGGAAGATCCAGATGTTAATATTCCCATACCTTGAGAGGAGGGGTATAACGGCTATTCCGAGGGTTTTATGGGGTAGGGAGGATCAGATTATGGTTAAACTCAGAGAACTGTATATGCTTTCGGAGAAAGGTTTAGCCGATCCTAGAGAGTATGCTGGTAAAATAGCTGAGAAGGCTGCGGATATAGCTAGGGAGATATCGGATTTAGTTTTCAGGGAGGAGAAAATACTCTTCCCAGCTGTATGGATCCTACTCTCCGAGGGGGAATGGGCTGCTATACATGAAGCAGCTAGGGATATAGGATATCTGGTACCTGTGGATGCAGAGTGGATTCCTAGATCCAAGCCTGTATTACCGTATGAGGTTAGTGGAGTTGTTGCAGAGGATCAGATAGAGAAGCTTCCTCAGGAGTTTAGATCTGCAGCTTTAGCGACGTTATCCCCAGATACGTATAGAGTTAGATCTGAAGGTGATATAGAGTTTAAAACCGGGTTCTTAAGTAAGGAAGAGGTGGAAGCTTTATTCAAGCATCTACCCATCGAGATAACATATGCTGATGAAAACGGTAGAATTGTCTTCTTCTCTGAGAGTATATTTAGGAGGGGGTTCGCTAGAACTAAGACGATATTGGGTAGAAGGATCGAATACTGTCATCCGCCTAGACTTGAACGTTTCGTTAGAAACGTCGTAGATGAAGTGAAAGCTGGTAGATCAGATTATAAAGAGTATTGGACTAGGATTGGAGATAGGATAGTTAGGGTTATCGTATCAGCTGTTAGGGATGATAGTGGAAGATACCTTGGGGTATTGGAGATAGTCGAAGATCTGACGGATGTAGTGAATAACCCAGATGAAGTTAAGAAGATGGTAATCGTTCTATAGCTATGATCTCGATATTCGAATTCGGATACAGATATCTAATCCCATCTATTAAGAGGAGGCTGGTGGAAAAGCTTATCGATATAGGGTTAACCCAGAAGGAGGCTGCTAGAAAACTTGGTCTATCGGTTTCGGCGATATCAAGATATCTATCGATGAAGAGGGGTGCGACCATAGATCTAGCATCCTATAGCGATCTGGATGAAGCTATAAGCAAGTTAGCTATAGATATAAGGGATAATCGTATAGATTTCCATGATATCCACCTATGGATATACAGGATAGCATTCTATGCGTTGAGTAGAAGATATATGTGTAGGTGGCATGCTAAAATAGATTTAAACGTAAACCCAGATTTATGCTTCATATGCCCTAAACTCACAGGTAGTTTGACGGATTCCTCGCTGATCGCTAGATAAAATTTGAACTACATAGATTAGCTTCTATCCATACCTATCGTACCAGGCATCTTCGTACTCCATCTCAACTTGGAGAATATAGGGTTGATGAAATCGTTAGAAATAAGATAAAGATAGATGACATTCTCGCAGCTTATTGGAAGTTATAAGATGGATATAGTTATCTAGATGAATTTTTCCTATTCTAAGCTAAGATATCTCTACTATACGGATTACCACTATGTGAAGAATAGTTATAATCAAAAAAATTAAAAAATAGGAAGGTTTGGTTAAACTATCTTCTTCTTAAAGCTAGTATAAGCCCTAATGCTAGGATAACTATAACTACTGCTTCTGCAGCTACAGCCATAGTTAAGGTGGAAAGCTGTCCGGATAGAGCTGATACTTCCCTCGATAGGGCGTCCACCCTATCCGTTAGAGCTACCAATTTTGAAAGCGCTTCGACGGATGATCTAAGCTGAGCTACGCTACTCTTAAGATCGGATACATCCGCCTTTATAGCTGTTACAGTTTCACCTATCTCTGCAAGCCCTGCTAGAGCCGGAGGCTCGTAGCTAGCTACACCTGCGGCTACTAACCTCTCAGCATCGGGTGTAGGTATCGTTATATACGCACCCTTCTTGAACGGTCCATAACTCCTTCCATCAGCACCCATGAAGGATCCTATATCCTCTAAGACCCATACACTCGTATAGGTTACGGCTACTGGTGTAGGAGCTCCAGGTCTAGGTAGAGCATCCCTATACGGAACCCTACCAGTCGGGTATAGTCTTAGTACTACGAACATCTGCTGAGCCCACCAGTTCACCGGATCCATATAGTAGTTCTCTGGGTAGCTGGGCCATCCCTCCCACACGTAGGTATCTTGTAGAGTCCAGAATGGCGTCGGGAAGAAGCCTGCCCAAGGCTTAACCTCAGCCCATATGAGTAGAGCCTTCCTACCAAGCTCTATCAGCTTCTCAGTCTCCCATGGAGGTGTAGCCTCCATCTCATCTATTATAGCGTCTAATTCAGCTTTCCTCGGGAATTTGTATGCAGCCCACCCAGTGTATGGAGTTGCTGGGACGAAATACTTGCTATGCCAACCCTGGATATGAGGTACGAGATCTCTTAGAAGCGAGCAGCCAGGCCAATGCGTACCAACCTCCTCCTCACCTTTAGTATATCTAGCTGAGAATACACCTGATTCACACGGCTCTACGACGACTTCTATACCGAACTTCCTCCACTCATCGGCTACTAGGAATCCTATCCTCTGAGACTCCATCTCGAAGCCGGCCGTCGTAGTTATATGTATCACCCAAGGCTCTCCGGTCGGTAGCCTCCACTTACCATCAGCCCCTTTCGTGAATCCTACCTTCTTGAGTAGCTGCTCTGAGTAGGCTGGATCATACCTCCACCACCAAGTCTCAGGATCCATACCGAGCTTGATAAGCTCGTCTTTAAGTGGCTGATAGTAATCTTTATCTGCATGTATATATCTGACTATGGGTAGTACAGAGGTTGTCGGTAGGGATCCATCTGGGCCTCTGAACGCTTCATATATCGTCTTAAAGTTTATAGCATGGATTAACGCTGTTCTAACCTCTGTTATATTGTACGGGTATACGTGAAGCATAAACGTTATACCTTTAACGCATGCATCGAAGGGCCATGCTAGAGGCCATTCACGCCTCCACCCTATCACATAGGGGTTATTCTTTATAACCATATCTACCGCCTCGGGTAGCAGTGTTCTCAGGCAGTCGAGCTCGTGTCTTATCATAGCCATAGCTTTCTTCTCATCTGGGCCGTGGTGGATGACTAAAACCCATTTGGGGCTAGGTTTATAACCGAAAAGCTTTGTAGCCCACCAATTCTCCTCTCTTTCGTAGAGTAGCCAGTTACCGGCTGGATCGACGCTGACGAGGTTGTATGGACCTATACTAAGCGGCGGATAGAACTTGAATTTAACAGGATCCTGCTTCTCCCATACATGCTTAGGGCATATCCACCAGCCGCTACCATAGATTATGACTGTGAAGGCGTAGTGGAACCTAGGATATGGCTTCTTCAACGTTATCTTTACCGTGTAATCGTCCTCGGCGATTGCATCCTCTATCCAGGTTACCGCGAAGGCGTTCGTACCCCACTCCTTAGTCGCTAGAGCGGTCTTTATCGTATATACGACGTCGTGTGCCGTGAACGGAGTTCCGTCATTCCAGTAGGCGCCTTTCCTCAGGTAGAATCTTACCGTTTTGAAGTCTGCCGAGTATTCGTAGCCTGTAGCAAGCCAGTTAATCCATTCGGCATTAGTCGTATTGACGTACCATAGGTAGGCGCCTACCAGCTGCTGGAAGTATTTCCCTCCCGTAGATGGTACACCCGGTATCTTGAAGTTGAAGTTCTCTATATCGATGTATGTACCCCAATGGTTCTCGGCTACGAGTACATCTCCACGGGGGACGCCTGGAGGTAAGGGTAG
>CAZBGY010000024.1:0-3263 GCA_964491605.1 uncultured Candidatus Bathyarchaeia archaeon | reverse complement strand
AATGGTTCTCGGCTACGAGTACATCTCCACGGGGGACGCCTGGAGGTAAGGGTAGTTGTGCGTTAACAAGGAGCGATGGGACGAAGGTGAACGCGGAGATTAAAGCTATCGAGAATGCTATGATACAAATTATGGTTAGATGGAATCCTACTCCTTTTTTCATCTCTGTTTATAAGATGAACAGATAACACTTATATATTTTTCGATTTCATTGCTATACCAGAGATAGCATGATCAAAGGCTCTAAGTACGTGCTTAAATATATAGCGGAGAGGACGATAATATATATAGCTACGATCTTCAGCGGTGTAACTCTAACATACCTTATAGTTAAAGCTATGCCTGTAGATGCTGTCGAAAATATATTGTTCGGTATGATTACTAGTGTAGGTGCCGTTTACGATCCTGAATCAGTAATCCTTCTACGTAAGAATCTCTACGAGATATTCGGTATAGGAGGATCGCCTATAGAAAGCTACTTGATATTTTTAAGACGTGTATTCGCGTTCGATTTCGGCCCATCGACTATAGCATATCCGACGCCTGCAAGCGAACTAGTCTTCAACAGGCTTCCATGGACGGTAGGACTCCTCCTAGCTTCCACGCTGATAACCTGGACTACAGGTAATCTACTCGGAGTGATAGCAGGATACTTTAAAGATAGGAAGTTCGCTAGAATCCTTGAAGGTATCGCTATAACGCTATATCCTATCCCCTACTATATAATGGCTTTAATACTCATATTCTTATTCGCATATCTCCTACGGATATTCCCGCTGGGAGGCGGGTTAAGTATAATCCCTGAGAAATTCGATTTACAACTCGTACTCAATATATTATGGCATTCACTCTTACCCGCTGCGTCGCTTATACTGCCAGGTGCGTTAGGATGGGCCTTCCTAAGCTCTAGGACTCTGACTATGCAGACGCTTACCGAAGACTATACTAGGTATGCAGAGGTTAGAGGCTTACCTGGGTCCCATATACTTAAGAGGTATGTTCTGAGGAATATTCTTCTTCCGCAGACCACCGTACTAGCGCTATCGCTTGGAGGGATATTCGGAGGAGCCCTCCTCACGGAGATTATATTCACGTATCCTGGGGTGGGGAGTATAGCTTATAGAGCGATATTCTCAGGCGATATATACACTCTCATGGCTGTGCTATTCCTCTCGATGATAGGTGTAGCTACAGGGACCTATTTACTAGATCTGTTATACCCATTGATAGATCCGAGAGTCAGGTATAGGTGAGCTGGGTTATGGCGGTCGCAGTGAGGTTCATAGGGGGGATCGGTAGACTCTTCGTCATGCTGTACAGAAGGAACTTAAAGTTTAGACTAGGCTTTACGATCATATCGATACTCCTAATACTAGGATTTCTATCCTTCTTTTCACCTACGAATACTAGGACTTGGTATGTAGTTCCTAGGGATAGGCCGCCATCACTCGAATATCCGTTCGGTACATCATCTATGGGTAGGGATCTATTCTGGGAGCTATGCGCTTCGATAAGGAATTCTCTGACGATAGCTTTCGTAACCGCTATGATAGCATCCCATATAGGATTATTTCTAGGCTTCATAGCTGGGATAAGAGGTGGGGTTATCGATAGGATACTCATGTTTCTGACAGATACGTTCATAATAATCCCAGGCCTCCCATTGCTCATGGTAGTTACGACCGTGCTTAAGCGATACCTTACTATACCGTTTCTCGGTATGCTTATCTCCATAGTCTCCTGGCCTTGGCCTTCGAGGCAGGTTAGATCTATGGTGCTAAGCCTTAGGGAGAGGACGTTCATCCATACGGCTAGACTCTCAGGTATGAGCACATCTAAAGTGATACTACGGGAGCTTATGCCTTACGTTTTGGGATGGCATCTAGTAAACTTTACGAATACTATACTATTCTCGATAGGTACGGAGTCTGGTTTAGCTATCTTAGGTCTCTCCATTCTCGACGATAATACGTTGGGGGTTATGATATACTGGGCTTTAAACTGGGGTTATGCGCTATTCCGAGGTATATGGTGGTGGCTAGCTACCCCTGTAGCAACCTTGGTTTTAACGTTCGTATCGTTCTACCTAATCTCTATGGGGATAAGCGAGTATGTGCATCGCTTAGTGAGGTGATAGTCTATGGAGCCGTCGTTGATCGCGGAAAATCTTAAAGCTGGATATAGGCTTTCGACGATGGGGCTTCAGAAAGAGGTGGAGATCTACGTGGATGCCGTTAGCGGCGTATCGCTTACCCTAGGTAGGGATGAGATATTCGGTATAGCAGGTGAATCTGGATGCGGTAAATCCACATTGATAAAAGTCATCTATGGCTATCGTGAGTCATCTCTAATCTTAAGGGATGGTTCCGTCAGACTGTATGGAAGAGGGGGTGAAGAGTTTGATATAGTGAAGCTTAATAGGATTCGCCTCCAAAGGGATGTATGGTGGAAGCATATATCGTATATACCTCAAAGCTCTATGAACATCCTCAATCCTACCATGAGGATTAAGGATCACTTCGCCGAGATACTTAAGATCCATAGGGGGGTGGAGAAGGATGAAGCATATAGAGAAGCTGGGAAGTATCTTGAAAGTATGGGTCTACCTATCGATGCTCTATCAGCCTTCCCCCATCAGCTAAGCGGTGGGATGAGGCAGAGGGTTGTGATAGCCTTGGCGCTACTCCTCGAACCCTCCCTTGTACTTGCAGATGAGCCCTCCTCAGCTTTAGACGTTATAAACCAAAAGATTGTTCTAACATTACTTAGAGAGAAGCAGGAGGAGTTGAAGAATACTGTAGTGATAGTATCGCATGATATGGGTGTACACGGAGTCCTATCGGATAGAATGGCTATAATGTATGCAGGTAAGATAGTCGAGATATGCGATACAACCGAGATATTCTGGAAGCCTTTACATCCATATACGAAGGCTTTGATAGAATCTCTACCAAGACTCGGGGATAAGAGTAAGAGGATAGGGCTTGGAGGGGCTCCGCCAGATCTTAGAAATCCGCCTCCAGGATGCAGGTTCCATCCTAGATGCCCATATGTAATGCCTGTATGTAGTAAAGCTGATCCACCTCTACGCGAGGTTAAAAGCAGCCACTATACTGCATGCTGGCTTTACTCAGAAACAGTGGAGGCCATCTAGATGAGCGAACAGTACATGCTTAGGGTTATCAATTTGAGTAAATTCTTCGGTTATGGATTCCTAGGTAGGATAAAGTTTCCTGCTGTGGATAATGTATCCTTCGATATGG
>CAZBGY010000023.1:0-11717 GCA_964491605.1 uncultured Candidatus Bathyarchaeia archaeon | reverse complement strand
TGGAAGATTTGTAAAATCTATCTAATACTATCATATTTGATTCTGGTTTATATTGAAATCGCGTCTCTCTGCTCTCTATAAATCCATTTAAAGATTATGTGAGATTATAGATGGATCGTAGCTGTTTATACTCGGGGTATCCGATTTCTTCAAAGATTGGTATAGCATCAGAATCCTACTAAAGCTAGGATATAATCAAAGCTTTTAATCCACTCTGCTGTGATATAACGATGAATCGAGGATATAGATTATAGGAGGAATGCTAGCTAGGTGCGATCTTAACATGGGATTCTAGATAGAGAATAAGTTTCTTCACGATGCATATTCCTTCTATTCTCTCGATAGACCTGCTTCCCTCCTCCTTATAGGATATACTCCTATCTTCTTCGCATACTCCACCTCATACTTTAGGTTTTCAGGCGGTATACCCGCATAGGTTTCTCCTCCGTTGTCGAATATATACCCTCCAACCGGAGCTGCAGCGTAGATGCATCTCTCAACCTCCCTTCTAATCTTCTCATGATCCCCATCCACTAGGACCCTCCAATTAGCATTACCGTTGAATACTACCCTACCGTTGAATGCTTCGGCTAATATCCTTAGATTATTTTCTACACCTACATCCACAGAATTCACCTTGTATACATCGGTTATTATATCTGTTATGTGATCCATATGGGAGTCCATATGCAGTCCTCTATGTCTCCTACCATACTTCTCATATAATCTTAGATTGTATGGTAGGGTAAACTTCTCATACATACTACGGCTCAGATAACCTGAATGATCATCCGAGAGACTTATAGAATCCATATCTCCACCAACCCTTTCATGACGATACTTCTGCAATCTATCGAATGTCTCTTCAAGCTTTCTTAGAAGTTTATGCATCTCATCAGGATACCTGTAAAGCCATGTATACAATCTTTGAGGACCCATTAAGGATCCGGCTGCGGATACTGGTGGATGAATCTGTAACCCACCCCTACCGACAGGTATATTCCCATACTCCTTTCTAACGAATTTCGTAAACTCCTCAAGTCTATCATAGTATGCCTGTATACCTGGATGATCATCAGGATCAGGAATCTCAAGTCTATCTATATCCTCGATACTCTTTATACGCGGAACTATCCATGGACTCCTCCAAGGATTCCCCTCATCAGGCATAGCTATCCTACAATCGAATACGATACCCTCAGCTATCGAACCTACATCTAGATGAACACCTACACCGACAACATCATCCTGAAGCCATTCAAAACGCCATTTTAAGCCCATAAGCTGAACATCGACCATAACCTTGAAACTCGAATAGTACTCCATCAAAGTATAACCGAATAGCCATGCATAATATGGCCCGCCAACGCCTATCGCTACTGGAACCCTATCAGGCTCCTCAAACCTATGAACAGCTTCAAGCCTCTCACGATTCCTCTCAGCAATCCTAGCATACTTCGAGTAATCAAACACAACCATACGCTAACTCCTCCATGATCTGTAAAACACATCGTAGGACTCTAATAAAAATTGATACCAGATGGTTATGTTAAATGGATCTAATAAACTAGGGTCCGTCGAGCTTTGAAAGATACGATCATTATTCGTTTTCCTTTTCCCTCTTCATCCTAGCTTCTACTCTTGCATCCCCCTAATCTTGGACTGCGAACCTTAATCTGGAGAATATAGAGTAGAAAGCGGGACTAATATCCCTATAGACCAATATTAATGGAAACCATAAATATCCTGGGCTTATATAGAGATTTGCGGATGCTAGGAATACATTTATAATAACGTAATCCATGAGGTAAACTACGAATGCCCTCTTAGCCTTCTCTTCTTCCATGCTTCTTTAAAATCCTCTATAAGCATAGGATTACCGCTATACTTTCTATAACATACTCTAAACTTTAAAATTTGATATAAATGAATTATTTTAGAGTTTACATATCTGCGATATGTAGTATGATTACATAGGAATAGCCCTTCTCTATCTAGCTTCTCTTAAGTCTGCTATAAGCTTCTCTATGAAGTTTGAATCCTCCCTAGTCGGTTCCGCTATCCCTATCATATCTGCTCCTAGCTCGAATACCTTCTTAACAGCTTCTACGCTCCATATATACCCGCTTACGAGTATGAAGATATTTGAATATCTTCTTAAATCTTCTAAGAAATTATAATCCGGCTTACCATCCGCGCTTCTTATGTTAAAATGTACTCCTAGAAGATCTAGTCCCTCCATGTAATCCATTATAGGGCTGTAATCTGGTATAGCACCTGCTCTAAACTTAGCTATAACAGGTTTATCAAGGCTATTGAATGCTTCAAGCCATCTAAATAATTCGTTTCTATTCTCAGGTAGAACCATAGCTCTAAGCCTACCGATCCTATAATACGGCTCGTATGTTCCATGGAAGTTCAACTCGACTATATCTCCTCCAGCTTCATAGAAGAATCTAGAAGCTTCAAGACCCCATTCAAGTTTAGGTGTAGCTAGATTCAAGCATACATATACATCGCCTAACACTTCTCTAACCTTAGAACATTCTTTTCTAAGAAAATCTACGCATCTATCTCTATCTGGTGGAAGTACTGGAAGCCTATGGATTCCTAGATTATAGGCGGGGGGTTCAGCTAAGTATGCTCCAAGCTGAACCATAACGCATCCCCTCCCCCTGCTAGCGCAGTATGCTCCATCCGCTACACCACCCATAGACGATAGGAAGAATCCTCCCCTAAGCCTACTACGTAGATTAGTCCATCTAGACATAGATATCACCTACTATTATACAACCTTCTAGCCATCCTATATTCTTCGCTAAGCTTAGATAAATTACCTATTATAGATGGATCTCTAGATATAGCCTCATCGACTAAGCCTAGATACCTAGCGATCCTGACAGCATCAGGAGAGATCCTCTTAAGCTTCCCACCCATAAGGACATAATGCTCTCTCTCCAACTTTTCGCCGAGTATATACTCAGCCTCGTTAACGCTCGCATGTAGGATGAAGCAATGCGGGCTCCCATCGATAGTCGCTACCACCATCCTCCTAGGCTTCGATGATCTAACTATACTAGCTATCTTCCCATAGTATGCTGCACCTTCCTTCTCAGGGCATACGAGGAGTGTAACCCTACCCCTAGATAGCTCCTCGAATATCCTCGGATCCACTATAGGTAAGCACGCAGAAGATAATAGAATCTCCGAATTCTTGAGCATAGGAGCCTTAACCCATACACTTAGAAGCCATGGATAACATATCTCGTTTACGTTTCGCGCCTGCCCACCATAACCCATAAATGAATCTCCCCTATCTTACGACTATGATTATAAATGCTAGTTAACTTTTCTTATCGTAAACCTTCCATCACATAGTTCTCCTAACATACAGCATTCATCTAATCGAACATATTCAAAAAAGTAGAGTTATAATCCTTGGATAGATCTGATATGATCTAGAGCTATGCATACCCCCTGTTACAAGTCTCTAGATACCCTGAAGTTTCTACTATTATTAATACTAATACTCATAACATTTATCTCGTTACCATCCACCAACCTATACGCTAATCCTATACCAGTACCGGTAGCTCCATTATTAAGCGAAGATATCGATATAATCATATGGGTTGAAGACGGATTCTACGTAGCTCGCGTCGATGGCTTTTATGAACTGGGTGAACCCATAGGATTCAACGAGACTATGATCTTAAGATTCCCAGTACCCCAGGATTCATGGAATGTAACGATCTATGTGGATGAGAGATCCGTATCTTTCGATAGGATTCGTAGAGCATATGTATGTAGACCTATAGAAGAATCCTTCGATATATTAGAATGGACTACCAGTAAGGGGAAGCATAGTGTAAGGATAGTTTATACGCATAGATTACTAGATCTCGGTAACGGTACATACCTCCTTATATACGCTATAGGTTCATCCAAGCTTATACCTAACGCAGCCTATGCTAAAGGATGCAAATACAAGGTAAGCGTCAAAGCCATACCATCTCTAGGATCGAAGATCGACTTTGAATTTCTAGAAAGGGATCCAATTACTTCTACGTATATCTGGGTGAAACCTCCTATCAGCAACTTAGGCTTCAAACTTGAAGGCATATTAAGTTTAGAGAATATGTTCGATGATCTATACGTAAAGCTTACATCGAAATCTGAGAAATGGATTCCCTATAAACCTAAACCAGAAGAGTTGGGCGGATCTGAAATCTCCGTCTACGATAGATGCATCAATGTTACCGTAAAATTCATCTTTAAACATTCAGGCTTCAAGATAGAATCCAGATACGATACATCGCACCGTTATGTTAGATTCGACTTCTACGTATACGAATGGACAGGTGTAACACTACCAGTATTAACCGAGAAGATATGTACTATAACCACAAAACCTTTAGATCCCGGGGTATACTACGTGCAGCTCTTCATATCGAACGTAGAAGTGGCGGCATTAGAGGTGGCAATACCAGATAACGAGGAAAGCCACCCTTCTTACCAGGAAGGTGATCTACAAGCTATATTAAGCCTAGCGTTCATAGGACTAATCCTGCTGGCATTAACAGTAATGGTAGTAGCATCGATATACGGCTGGACAAGATTGTGATCAGGATACCTCCCACCTAGAGAGGGAGGTATTAAGATAGGAATTATCGATGGGTATGGAAGGTTAAAGCTTTAATCTTCGTCGACCCTCATCTTTTTGAGTATCGTATCCATGCAATTGTAAGCGTTTCTAGCGATACTCAAAGCTTCTAACGCATCCTTCTCATCGTATATATCCCACGGTGTTAAACCTTTTAGAGGCTCCCCGTATGTAGCTCTACCATGCTCCGATGCTAATCGAGATGCTGCATCTGCGAGTGTATACGCCAATCCTCTAATATCCTCCGGAAGTTGCTGAGCGACTTCTCTAAGCTCAGATGAGGGATCATAACTCCAGCTAGGGACTCTATATACGGCTATAACGGCTTTCGCAGCGTTTTCTACGCATAGCTAAGATGCTACACTCATTCTAAAGTCTCTATGTCTATAAGCTTCTTTGAGATAACGGTTTGCAAGCTTAAATCTACAAAAGACTTCACTCTGCGGGTTAAGCCTCATAGATTTACACCTCGACTACTTCCGAAGCTTTATCATCGATTCTCTCCTATCCATACTTCCCGTCAGAAGTCTTACATTTAGTAAGTTCAGACTTCTTGATAATCATAGTATTATAATGCGTAGGATTCGATAAATCTTAGCTGGGAACCATGTTTAGGATTATCGAATTTATGATGTCTACGATACGGAGATAATCCTATATGGCTGGTTCGAATACATGTTTCTAGTAGGTATGAATCTAGTAGAAGGCCGGGTTAATGGGTTTAGGATCGTATTCGCATATTTTGATGATATGGTTTTAGGAATCGCTACGGAGATAGGTCCTAGAATACTGTATCTAGGCCTTAAGGGTAAGCCTAACTTAAACTTTTTCGGGGTACTTCCGGATGCTGGTAGGGAGACTCCTGAAGGTTTCTGGAGGATCTATGGCGGTCATAGGTTATGGACGTCACCTGAAGCTCTACCTAGATCATACTCATTAGATGATAAGCCTGTTAAGGTGGAATTCTTAGATGGAGAAGTTAGGATATACGGTAATCCTGAACCTGAGAATTCTGTTAGGAAGGAGATATACATAAGGAGAGCTGATGGTGGAGGGGTTGAAGTCATTCATAGGATAGTGAATATAGGTAGATGGCCTATTAAGCTGAGCTGCTGGGCTCTTTCTGTTATGAGGAAGGATGGATTTGCTATACTACCTATCGAGCCATGCAAAGTCGATAAGGAGGGGCTATTACCAGATAGAAGGATATCGCTCTGGCCTTACACTCATCTAACAGATCCTAGATTAAAGCTATCCGATAGATACATATTTGTAAGACAAGATCCTAGTATACCTACGCCGTTTAAAATAGGGGTGAGAGCTAATCCTACATGGGTAGCATACTGGGTTGAAGGACATGTCTTCGTGAAGATCTTCGAGGATAGAGAGGGGGAGTATCCAGATTATGGGTGTAACGCTGAAGTCTACACGAACGCAGATATGCTCGAACTCGAAACCCTAAGCCCCCTTATCGAGATCGACTCATTAGAGGTAGCTGAACATAAGGAAGTTTGGAAATTGAGTGAGGTAGGCTTGATGAAGCCTGAAGTTATGGATGTAGATGAGAAATTAAATAGACAGGTATCTATACGGTGAGATTAGGGTTTTATTGTAAGCCTTACCTTCCTCAGCATTACCTATAATTTATATGCTATGCGTGTAGTGTTCGTAGGATCTGGGGGATCTAGGGTTACTAGGAAGCGTTGCTGTCCATCGATACTGGTCGATAACGATACGTTGATCGATTGCGGTCCAGGATCCCTTAAGAATCTAAGGTTGATAGGTGTAGATCTAGCTGATTGCATCGATAGGATCCTATTATCGCATACGCATGCAGATCATATATCAGATCTAGTACCGATCCTATGGGCTATGCAGCTTGATGGACGTAATAGGAAGCTAACCCTAATAGGTCCTAAAGGCTTAAAGTATACTGTAACAGATCTCTTAGATCTTCTAGGAACACCTAAAGGATTCATAGGATATCCATTGGAGTATATCGAGATAGGTGGAGGGGAAAGGATGGGAGATATATCCACATGCATGGTTGAACATAGTATCCATACGGTAGCCTATAGATTGGATAGAAGCGGTGTAAGCTTATGCTATAGCGGAGATACTAGACCTTGTAGAAGAATAATCGATCTAGCATACGGAGCGGATATACTCATACATGAGGCATCCTTTCCAAGCTCATATGTAGAGATAGCTATCAGGACTAGTCATTCGACGGGGAAAGAGGCAGGTATAGTTGCATACGAATCATCGGTTAGGAAGCTGATCCTATTCCATATATCCCTCGAGGATTTCGAGGAAGCTATACTAGACGAAGCTAGATCAGTATTCGGAGGGGATGTAATCTTAGCCGAAGATTTTCTCTCGATCGAGATCTAATCTATATAGAGATATATAGAAAGCATTATAATCATATTGTAAAATTTATCTATTCAATCCTTCTTTTTCATGTAAAAGGATATGGATAGATTGGAGAATCGTACAAGTATAGAGAGGATAGCCTTGATAACTATATCGGCTGCTCTATACGCGGCAGCTATCACCGTTACAGCACCCATACCTACACCTTGGGGTATAGGGCATTTCAGACCGGGTGTAGTAGTTCCAGCTCTATTCGCTTTAATATCCACACCTATGGTCGCAGGTGTAGGCGCGGCCATGGGTACATTCATAGGTAGCTTCATACTATCACTATTCGGTCTAAGCAACCCTATACTAAGCCTAATATCCGGTGTACCAGGTAACTTCATAGCATTCTACCTCTTAAGCTACCTATCATCTAGATATAGATCTCTAAGCTCCTTCATAACTTCAAGCCTAGTATCGCTATTTGTAGGCAACCTCGTAGCTGCATCCGGCGTCCTACTGTACTACTCGACCATGGTTCCAAACTGGATTTTATGGTCTATCGAAGCTAAGCTATCGGTAATTCTAGGATTAACGCTATTCTGGGTTGCGACGATGTTACCCTTCGTAGTCGTACTAACACCGATACTAGCTGAAGCTTTAACACCTATCATATCTAATATAAATTCTAAAATCCTTAGGAAAATAGAGCTTACTAGAACAGATACTAGATCTAAGATAATATATTCCTCATTAACGGTAGCATCCATCCTAGTATTAATCTATGTAGCCGCAACGTTAACACCGGTAGGCGATATACTATTCGCTAAAGTGATTAAACCAGAATACATGCTATGGGTTAAAATCCTCATATTAATTTCAGGATTGATAACGCTAGCCTTCGGTTTAACAGTATCCATAACGTTGAGACTTGGATCTAGAAAAGATGATAGCAGTATACGTGCTTTACGCTTATAGGCTATTAACCTTCGAATAACTTCTTCTCAAACCTGGATGCTACGCTCTTGTAGATCGTATTATACGTATCAGCCTCCCTACCTCCCCTTCTATGATCGAAGCTGTAGATGGGCCTAAACTCATACTCTCCTCATATCTACTTGGATCCCAGCTATCTTCAGGTATTATATAGCCTACCTCATCGTTCCCTAGGCAAGCTACGATCTTACATCTACCGTCAAGTATACCCCTTAACTCCATACCGATCCTCGGTAGAGCTTCACCAGGTATAGTTACCATCGATATCTCTCCGATCCTAGCGATACAAACCTCGGTTAAGATTCTCCCATCCATAATGGAGCGTCTCAGAAGCCCCCTTCTACTAGCTTCTAGGAATAAAGGATTATCAACAGGTAGCGTTAACTCACTATACGCTAAATCGATAATAGCATCTTCAACGCACTCCTCGTACTCTAAGCAGTCAATAAAATACCTAGCTAACCTAACTCCCACACGTTTAGCTTCATCGAAACTCCTAGCTTCGACATCAGGTGTTAGCATGCCTCCTAGAGGCCCGTTAACGAACACTGTTATACCGCCTACATTATCCTCGATATAAGATCTAAGGTAGTGTACATAATCCGCTGTTATAAGCTTGTTATCGTCTGATAGAACTTCAGGATGGCATGCAAAATTAACTATCGTAGCTATCGTACGACCAGATTCATCGATAAATCTAAACGACGAGAGGTAGCGATCCACTAAACCTCTATTACGAGTATTCCTAACTATACCCCTAGGATTTACTAGGATCCACGAATACCTACCATAACCCCTCACCGTATTCTCCAAAGCTTTAAGTATAGCTTCAGATAAAGCTGAACGTAACCATTCCATATAGTCGTCGTCCACCCCGCTGGTATACTCGTCTGAACCCCATAAACCGATAGTATCAGGGCCGGAATGTGTATGCGTACAGCAGAAGATAATCTCCCAAGGCTTTATACCGAAGCTATCGGCTACACTTCTCCTTATCTCGTCTATAAAATTCTTGAATAAACCTATGAGATCTAAGGATACTAGCACAAGATAACGCTCATCTGAACCGATGGCTAAGATCGAAGCATAAAGCCTATCATGTACCCCCTCACTAACCCTACCATGACTAAACCCTGCAAGAAATACTCTTCTAGATGGCGTTATATCCACTCTTAAAGATCCTACCCGAAACAACGTCTAACACCATATTCCAGCAATAGGAATCCACATCATATATAATTTTACAGCTCATAACCTTATATAGCGTTCTTGAATTATACCTTCCAATCCAAACGTCAAGATACCTAGCGATACCTATCTAGGATTTTTAGCGTATTCTACAACTCATCAAGGGATGGGGATCCAACCTGTATATTTTACGATCATAAGATGGTGAGTTAATACCATAGAGTAACAATATTTCGGCATTAGATTCAACATTTGTTGAATTAAAGAAGATCTAGCTATGATCCCCACTCTTAAGCCGCCGCTAGAAGATTCTATCATCTTCCCACATACTCGTTATCATCAGGTATGCTTTCCCATCAATTCTAGTACCTTATCAGATACCAGTTTAACCCAGATGTATTTCCAAGCCAGGATTAGATCTCCACCGGTATATATCTCTATCCTGAACCTTTAATAGCGTTACCCCTTGATATCGATATTCGTGTCTACAACACCTTATGAAGATATACTCGCCGTATTTGAGGGTAGGGGTGATAGGGTTCCGTGGAATATAAGGCATGAATTCTGGTACTACTATAACCTAGCTAGGGGGAGCTTACCGGATAGGTATAGGTGTATGAGTCTAATCGATATATGCCTAGAATGGGGTGCTAGCTGGAGATGCTACTCAGGATATTTCACAGATAGCTTCGTTAAGGTATCGTATATAGGGGGTGTAGAGATTCGGAGGATTATCGATGGTAGAAAGATCGTAACAGAGTTTAGGACGCCTAAAGGCGTGTTGAGGCAGGTGTCCTTAAGAGATGAGTATGGGTTGTCATCTAGGATCGTAGAGTATCCTGTTAAGAGCCTTGATGATTTTAAGCCTCTAGAATATATTTTAGAGAATGTAGCGGTTGTATTCGATCGCGAAACTTATGCTAAGATGGAGAAAAATCTTAAAGGTCAAGGTATAGTTTCATACTTCTTCCCTAGATCCCCTTATCAGAGGTTGATACTCGAGTATATGGGTTTCGAGAAAACTGTACGCTTCCTAGCTAGGTATAGGAATGCTTTGGAGGAGATTATGGAGTCTATAGCTTCATCCGATCACGTATTCTACGATGTTATTGCCGATACACCCATCAAGATACTGAACCTAGGCGAGAACATAGATGTAAGGATGACTCCCCCTAAGATATTCGAGAAATACTGCCTACCATACTATCAGGAGAGAGCCGATTACCTACATAGGAAGGGTAAGTACGTGCATATACATGTAGATGGATACGCTAAACAGCTATTGCCTCTCCTAAGAGAATCTGGTCTAGATGGAGTAGAAGCTTTAACCGTAAAGCCTGTAGGAGATATTACCCTAGAGGATATAGAGAAGCTTCTAGGAGATGATATGATAATACTCGATGGTATACCGTACATATACTTCATACCCGAGGTAGTGAGCTTAGATAAATTCGAAGAATTCGTGGAGAGAATAATATCTATGTTTAGGGGTAGGCTAATACTAGGGATATCAGATGAATTACCGCCACCAGCAGATATATCGAGGGTTAAGATAGTTTCAGATATAGTGAATAGGGGATCGGGATAGATTTCTTCATATATAGTTTAACCCATAGCTGATCGATGGTATAGGGAATATTCTTCTAAAAATCTGCGGGATAGACTCCATACTAACAGTGATGTTATCGCTTCGATTATGTATGAAGCTAGGTCTACCGAAGAGGATAGCTGTAAGCATCCTACTATCCTCGAACTTCACAGATTCATTTAAGGCACATAGTTCAATATGATCATCATACGATACAGCTTTAAAACCAGCCTCGACACCTATCCTCTCCTCGATATATGGTTTAATCTTATCGAGGAATCCTACTGGGTCGGGTATAGCGAAGCTTGCAGGAGCATAGGAAGATTCAGGCCTTAACCCATAACCTTCTAGAAGCGTTATAAGATCCCAATCGCCATATGGAGCCATCAACCTTATACGATCAACTTTAAACATCTTCATCGCATCATATAGCATCCCGAGGATAGCCATCCTAGATCCGGCATATTCGAGTATAGCCGCTAGATCGCTGTTAAGCCATCCAGGCCATCCTCTAAGTAAAGCTATATATGCGATAGGTTTACCCATCCTATACGATACTAGTATGGAAGCATAATCCTTAAACTTCACACCTCATGTGAATACTCTATCTACTAATAGCTTAAACTCCTCATAACTCCTCCCAAACCTGATAGGCTCCCTCTGATATACCTCTACTAGATCCAGGATCCTATCTCCCCTATACTCTTCAACCTCCATCTCATCTAAACGCTCAGCTAGGCGTCTAGCTTTATCGGCTGAGATATAGTAGTCATACAGTATACCGGATTCTACACATCCAGCTCTACTATAAAGCATCCTAGCACCCGAAACCATAACGAGATCCACATCATCCCTACGAAGCTTAGCGAAAGCATCGCTAACAAGCATGGAAGCATAACCCCTCATCCTATAATCTGGATG
>CAZBGY010000022.1:0-16385 GCA_964491605.1 uncultured Candidatus Bathyarchaeia archaeon | reverse complement strand
TCGTATCGTTGTTCGCTTTACTTCAGATGTGGTGTAGCTTCGGAGCGTTAAACCTAGCTTCGTTCAACTATACAGGTGTACCTAACAACTACCAGCAGAGAGCAGCTACGTATCCTTGTAGAGCTGAGGTTGGTGATTACTGGCGTAGCGGATTGGGGCATCACCCGGAGCCATTGCACTGGGTACTATTCATCATCGGAGCATCTATAGTATCGGTTATATATGCGTTGCATGCCAGATTCCCATGGTTCCCTGTAAACCCTGGAGGTGTAACTATCGGTGCGTTCGATCTAGTTCCTAACATAGTATTGATTCCAGCAGTGGTCGCGTATATAGCTAAGTTTGTGGTTATGAGGATAGGTGGAGCGAGGATATATGAGGATGTAGCTATGCCTTTCGCTATAGGTATGGTTGCAGGCTCCACGGGGATAACGGTCCTATTCGCATTCCTACATAATCTATCGACGACGCTAGCTATACTGTAACTCCACTTTTTATTTTTTGTGATTAATACTTTATCATATTATTTCCATTTTATAAAATTTTGCTATAAAATGACATAGTTAAACCTTAATAGTTTACCGCTTATTGGATGCCAGTTTAAGTCATGCCCTGGATATTATATCATAAGATATCGCACATTTCTATGTAATTTAAATCGATAGATGCGACTTTTATTTGAGATTCATCTTAGCTAGTATTCTTAAGTATCATAATACGTTAAGGTGTATCGCTACTATCCTTACTAGATCCTATGGTATTCATAGCTGAAGATTTACACAGTTTTATATAGTTTTCCTAGTTGATTTTCTCAGCTTCTCGTAGCCTTATCTTCCATTAATCTAATGTATATAGGATTCATGTAACCTATTCTTGCTATGTATTTATATAGCTTTGGTTGTTGAAGTATTAATGGTGTTTTAGTTGGGTGTAACGTATATCGTGGGTAGGGTTAAGGGGCCTTTAGGGGAGGAGGAGGTTAGCTTCCTAGTCGATAGTGGAGCAACTTATACAGTGCTTCCTGAGAGGGTTTGGAGAAGTATAGGGCTTAAACCTTTGAGGGAGCATGACTTCGTATTAGCGGATGGCACGGTTATCAGGAGGAAGGTTTCAGAATGCTTCATCTCCCTTCCGCAGGGTGAAGCTCATACGCCTGTCGTTCTAGGTGAAGCAGATGACTATGCTCTACTAGGTATCGTAACGCTCGAAATTCTAGGTTTAATCCTTAACCCGTTCAAACGTACACTGCAACCGATGCGTATGCTACTAATCTAGATACCTAGGCTATATCGTCGTAGCTCTCTACAGATATGGTATCCAGAAAGAGGGGTTGAAGCCTTAGAGGTTTACTAGAAGTTTCATCGTATCCATATCCTCTCATACATCTAGACTTTATAAGGTTGAAAGTTAGGCTAACTTTCATACGATCGATTCGTAGGGTGGGGGTGTTAGATCCTCTAACGCTTTCAATAGCCATATCCCCCTCCTTCTAGCTTCTTCCACTGCATCCTCTGTAGCCCACATCGTATAGATAACCTTTATAATCCTTCCCTTCAATAGCTCTGGATACCTATCCTTAAGCTTAGTAAGCTTCTCATCTATAGATTCAACCATCCTAACGCCCACCCTCGTCGATACCTCACCTACTATGCATAGATCCCCGATCGCACCGTAGATATTTACCTCCATATCTGGGAGTACTAGACGGGATAGCTTAACATCCACGCCTATCCTCCTAAATCTACCAGCTATAACCTCCCGAGCCTCCTCCTCGAGTGTTAAGGAAGTCCTTTCGATATAGGATCTAACTTCGATAAGCTCTTTTCTAATACTCCTTATCTCAGCGATTATCTCGTTAAACTTTTTATCATGCTCTTCTAGCCTAGCTGTATGCTCCCTCATGACGGCGAGTATCTCATCGAATTTCCTATCATGTTCTTCAAGCCGGGCTGTATGCTCCTTAAGAATAGCTGTATGCTCCCTCAGAACCCCTAGTACCTCGTTAAACTTCTCATCATGCCTCTCCAGACGTCTAAGTATCTCCTCTAATCCTAGGAGGCCTGCGACCGCGTATCGAAACTCTATATCCTCCTTAAGTAGCTCTATAATCTTGGATTTAAGCTCAGTAAACATCCTAGAGCTCTTTACGTTGAGCGTCAGATATAAAGTATGACCTTCAGCAGTTTTATATGATAGGCTCCCGGGAATCTAGCATCGAAGAATATACGGTTATACACCATGTAGATTTTATCTTCTCCTAGTTTTAACGAGAAGCTTCGAAGCAAGTATAACTATTAATCCTAGTATGAGGGAGATGGATACTATACGTAACGTTATATCCATATATGTCACACCTCTAGCTTCCACCACTATTTTCCCGATTATACCTCCCCCATCATCGCTGTATGGTGGTGGACCGCGATACATATACCATATATTCGCTATAGCTTCCTCCATACTGCTTGCATAATCCCCTCTAATCCATATATAATATACTCCTGGCTCGCTAGGTGCTTTGAATACGAATCTCCATATCCTAGCTACGCCTGGGTAATCTCCTGATACACCGAACCATAGGGGTAGATAGTGTGTGGGTGGATTCCAGTTACGCGACCAGGAGTATAGTAGGAATACCTGGTTAACTCTATCCCCTCCGTATATACTCCAACGCTGGAATCTTATCTCCGCTACTACGAGATCTCCCGCCTCGACTGTGATCGATTGCTGGTATCCATCCGATGTAGGGTCTAAGTCGAAGTAGTAGCATATCATACCTGAAGCCCATGTGTATGGTAGGGTTATAGGTTCGACTTCTTCATCGATTGAATCCTGGTAGCTTAGTATCATAGATGTGTAGGCTAGGATTTGTAGGATGATGACCGATAGTATAGGAATCTTCGTCGAAAGCATGAATCCGCCTCGATATATGGCTATATCTACCCAGCGCCGATAAACGTTACGTGTATAGTATAACCAGTTCTGTATGGGCTTATTCGATAAGATTAAGGGAGTAAGCTATCCTCCTCACATCCTCTAAAGCTCTACCTGCTCTAAGCTCCTCTCCTAGTAGACATGATTCCACTATCTCTTCGTCGAATCTTATGAATCCATCTACCCTGACGCCTAGCCTTCCAGCTCTATCAGCTAATATCTCCTTCATCCTTCCATCAACCTTGTTAGCTATAACCCAGAACTTCTTGGATAGATCGAGGCTTATATCCCTGAGTAGAGCCGCAGTCTCTATGGATTCAGCGGTAGGATCTATCAAAGCTATGATTCCGTCTACAGCCTCCTCTATCCTCCTACCTATATGCTCAACTCCTGCATCCGTATCGACTATAACCCTCTCATCGCTATCTAATACGAGGTTTTTGAGGAGTATCCTTGTGAGTATGTTGAACGGGCATGCACACCCCTCACCGTATTCTCTAACCTTACCTATAATCGTCAACCCTACGCCATCTCTAGAGTACGATATATACTCTCCTGGTAGTGTTCTAAGCCTTACACCTAACCCTGCTCTAGATAGCATGGAAGCTATATCGACCTCCATACCCTCTAACTCAGCTTCATCCCTCTTACCACCTATATACTCTATCAGTGTCTTCGGAGGATCGACTCCTAAGAGTCTGGGTAGGAGTATGTTGGATTCATCGGAATCCACTATGTAAACTCTATACTTTTCGGATAACACCCTAGCTATCAGGATGGATACAACAGTCTTACCAGTTCCACCTTTACCGCATACCATAATCTTCATAGCCTAAAGCAAACCTATACATGGTCTTCAACTTATAGATTTCTAGTAGGTAAACGTTAAGTATGGGATCTAGCTCACGGTAGATGGCTGCGTTATGCTAGGTGAACTCTTAGCGTTATCCACGGCTATACTATGGGCTGTGACACCTGTACTCTCTAGGAAAGCTTTAGGCTACTCTACACCGGTAGAGTTGAACTTCGTAAGAGCTATATCCGGCTCGATAGCTCTAATCCTAATACTATTGTTCACGCATAGAGGATTGATATTCGATATAGACGTATACGGGTTCATCCTCCTTCTAGCGGCTACGATGATAGGTATAGGCTTAGGGGATACGGTATTCTTCAAGAGTATATATGCTATAGGCGTCTCGCGAGGAGTAGCTGTATCCTCGGTGTACCCGTTGATGGTGCTATTAGCTTCAGCGTACATAGTCGGTGAACCTATAACGCTTACCGATATAGCTGGAGGTTTATCCGTAGTCTCGGCGACGATTAT
This sequence comes from uncultured Candidatus Bathyarchaeia archaeon, assembly GCA_964491605.1. Taxonomy (GTDB): domain Archaea; phylum Thermoproteota; class CALKCG01; order B24; family DRYS01; genus DRYS01. The sequence goes on along the minus strand of CAZBGY010000022.1, from coordinate 12,127 downwards.
AGTAGCTTTATCGAAGGAAGAATCTACGATAGGCTCGAATCGATACCTATCCGGGATAGCTCTATCCCTAACCTCGGCTCTCCTATGGTCTGTAGCTATAATCCTCGTATCCATAGGTGTTAGGAGCGTAGATCCTCTGATCGGTAACGCCTATAGATTCCTGATACTAGCTGTAGCTATGCTCCCTTTATGTAGGCGTAGCCTAGCTAAGCTTAAGGATACCCGTCTACTATTATGGGGTTCGCTCTCAGGTTTAACAGGCTTAGCTCTCGGAACGACCGTATACCTTGAGAGTATAAGGCTGATCGGAGCTGGTAAAGCTACTGTTATAACAGGTATACAGCCTATAATCTCAGCTATACTAGCAAGCTCATCCCTTAGGGAACGATTGAACGTGAGGATATGGGTAGCTGTGACATTAGCCTCCATCGGTATAATACTCCTAGAACTATAGGATGCCTAGTAGTGTAAATCCTATATACGGTTTATACATGGGTATTCCTATCGGGATGCTCAACGGATACCCATCCCCAACCGTGAAATCCTATAGTAGAGGATCTAGAGATATCACATTCCATATGCATCCATACGGTAGGATGAGGATACAGATCTGCGGCGATAACGTTCTACGCGTAACCTACACCGTGGGGTCTAAGCTACCTAAGGATAACAGCCTATCCATAGTTAGAACGGATCTAGAGGAGGTCGATTGGAGCATCGTAGAGGAGCCATCCAAGGTATCGATAGATACCGGTAGGATACAGGCATCGGTGGATCTGGATACAGGCCTCATAGGATTCTACGACTCATCCGGATGCTTAATCGTTAGGGAGGCTTCCAGATCGATCCACCCGGTTAAACTGAACGGTGGGGAAGCTTACAGCGTAGAGCAGGTTTTCCAAGTCTCAGAGGATGAGTGTTTCTACGGTCTAGGTCAGCATCCAGGTTTCTTCAACTATAATGGACGTACGGTTACCCTCATACAGAGAAACTGGGATGTAGCTATACCATTCCTAGTATCGAGTAGAGGCTACGGTATACTATGGGATAACTACTCTATGACTAGGTTCGAAAGCTTTAGGGATGACGGCGATAATAGGGTTAGATTATGGTCTGAAGCCTCCGATGCTATAGACTACTACCTCATATACGGTCCAGATCTAGATATGGTTATAGCATCGTACCGTAGATTAACGGGTGGTGCTCCGCTACTACCGATCTGGGCATACGGATACTGGCAATCTAAGGAGAGGTATAAAACCCAGGATGAGATGGTGGAGGTCGCTAAAACCTTCAGGGAGAAGGGTATACCGCTAGATATCATAGTATTGGATTGGAAGTATTGGGGTAGATACGGTTGGAACGCTTTCAAATTCGACGAGGAATCATTCCCTGATCCGGAGGGTATGGTTAGAGATCTACACGAACTCGGCGTACACGTATTGATCTCCGTATGGCCTACATTCGATGAGGATACAGATGTATACAGGGATATGGAGGCTAGAGGATTCATATGCCCAGGCACTAGGTGTTACGATCCGTTTAACGATGAAGCTAGAAAGCTATACTGGGAGTATATAAGGAAGGCTTTCTTCGAGCTAGGATTCGATGGATGGTGGCTGGATGCAACAGAGCCTGAGACAGGTGTGGGATGGTCCTCATTCTATACACCATTCCACTCTACGATTACAGCTGTAGGTCCAGGCTCGAAGTATCTGAACGCATACTCCCTGATGACTACTAGAGCAGTCTATGAAGGTCAACGTTCGATCTCGAATAGACGCGTAGTCATACTCACGAGATCATCGTTCATAGGTCAGCAGAGGTATTCGGCTATAACATGGTCTGGTGATATATGCCACGATTGGGGTATACTCAGAGAGCAGATAGCCGCAGGGTTGAATTTCTCGATCTCAGGTATACCATACTGGACGACGGATATAGGTGGATTCTTCAGCGGGAACCCGGAGACGGAATCCTACAGAGAGGTATTCGTTAGATGGTTCCAGTGGGGTGTCTTCTGCCCGATCTTCAGGGTTCATGGAACTACATACGCTAAGGAGCCTTGGAGATTCGGATCTGAATACGAGAAGATTCTCGTAAAGTATATGGTTTTAAGGTATAGGCTCCTACCATACATATACTCTCATGCATGGAGGGTTACTAGCGAAGGCTATACGTTGATGCGTCCATTGATAATGGATTTCAGGATGGATCCAAAGGTAGCCGATATAGATGATCAGTATATGTTCGGATCAGCTATCATGGTAAGCCCGGTAACCCTTCCACGGATACCTAGTAGGAGGGTATACCTACCTAGAACTATGGGTGGATGGTACGATTTCTGGACTGGAAAACGTATAAGCGGAGGTTTATCGATCGAAACACCAACCCCCTTGGATACGATACCGCTACATGTTAAAGCTGGATCGATAATACCTATGGCTCCACCGCTACGGTACGCTAAGGAGAAGCCTTGGGATCCCATAGAGGTTAGAGTATACCGTGGAGTCGATGCATACTTCACACTATACGAGGATGATGGTGAGACATATAGCTACGAGAAGGGTGAGTATAGTCTGATACCTATAAGATGGATGGAGGATGAGGCTAAGCTAGTTATAGGCTCGAGGGAGGGAGGCTATCCAGGTATGCTGAAAGAGAGATCGTTCCATATAGTAGTAGTTAGGGATGGATATGGGGTGGGGGTTGAGGAATCCAAGCCTTATAGGATAGTTAGATATGATGGGAGGGAGGTTGAAGTTAAGCTTGAGGGATCCATAGATTCATAGCGAATCTTATATAGCCTACGAATACTATACTCGTAACTAAGGCTATGATCGATCCATACGATATACTCAAGATTATACCAGCTCCTACGAGCGGTCCGTTCGAACCGTCATGGAGCTCGCTGAAGAACTATAGGGTTCCAGGATGGTTTACAGATTCTAAGCTCGGTATATTCATACATTGGGGTGTATACTCCGTACCTGCTTACGGTAGCGAATGGTATCCTAGGCACATGTATATGCCTAGTAGGCCTGAGTACGATTTTCATATAAGTAATTTCGGTGCGCATAGAGATTTCGGCTATAAGGATTTCATACCTATGTTCACAGCGGATGAATGGGATCCTGATGGATGGGCTAAGCTATTCGAGGATTCAGGAGCTAGATTCGTAGTCCTAGTAGCCGAGCATCACGACGGCTATGCTCTATGGGATTCAAGGTATACTAGATGGTGTTCATCTAGGATCGGGCCTAGAAGGGATATAGTTAGAGAGCTGAAGGATGCTGTGGAGAGGAGGGGGCTAGTATTCGGTGTATCATACCATAGAGCTGAGCATTGGTGGTTCTTCGAACCCGGTACGCGTATAGATTCAGATGTAGGCGATCCTAGATACATGGATCTATACGGTCCTGCTAAACCCGCCTCAACGGATCCTCGGGCACCACCCGGACCGGATAACATACCCCCAGACGACGATTTCCTACGGGATTGGCTGCTAAGGATAGTAGAGGTAGTCGAGAAGTATAAGCCTAGCCTGGTATACTTCGATTGGTGGATAGCTAACCCAGCTTTCGAACCCTACCTGAAAGCTTTCGCAGCATACTACTATAATAGATCTGGGAGCTGGGGTATAGAGCCTGTGATCGTGTATAAGCATGGAGCATTCCCAGAGGGAGCGGCTATACCTGATCTAGCTGAGAGAGGATCGATAACCGAGCTTAGATCAAGCCCATGGCTAGCAGATACATCGGTAGACTATAGATCCTGGGGTTACATAAAGGATGCGGAGTATAAATCCGCTGAGAGTATCGTATGGCATATGATCGATGTAGTAAGTAAGAACGGTGTATTCCTACTGAATATAGGTCCACGCTGCGACGGGGTGATACCTGAGGAGCAGAGGAGGATACTATCGGATATAGGTGGATGGCTTAGGATTTATGGGGAAGCCGTATACGGTGTAGGAACGTGGAGGGTCTACGGTGAAGGCCCATCACGCCTAGCTAGAGGAGGCTTCTTCACCGAGAGAAGCATCGGATTCATGGAGGGGGATGTACGATACACTATGAGGGATGCATACCCGACGGGTAGGATGATATACGCGGTAACACCGGTAACATCCACTGGATCGAAGACTATAAACCTTAGATCGCTAGCTAGAAACCTTAGATTGATCGATGAGGATGAAGAGATAATAGATGTAGAATTAATCGGATCCAGGGAGAAGCCCGTGTGGAGCTATGGAGACGAAGGTCTTCGAATAGAGATATCCACGCCATCGCTGGAAGGTATAATCGCATCGAGGATACTAGTTAGAAGGTCAAGGGATACACGTTGAACCCGCTACCAGTTAGAGATCGGGATTAGACGATTAGACCCCTCCCCCCCGGGTTTTTCCATAGTATTTTTCCATATCTTCTCCATGAGGTAAGCGCAGGTTTATGGAGCTTCCCGCGATATTATCCATAGAAGTTCTAGATAAGCTGTAGCAGAAGTCTCCGGTAGCTCGTTCACCCCCAGCGAGGAGGGTGGATCCCCTCAGACTCCGTTTCATCGAGATTACAGATGGATTCGATTGGTATAGATACCGAAGGGATGATCGATGAAATATTCAAAGCTTAAGCGGGATGTATACCCACCGGGCTTCCAGCTGATAGACGGTAAATGAATATAGTCGTCTAAAGAATCTACCTTGAGGGTGAAAGGAATTAATTGATGCATAACTAGTTTCTCGTAGCCGGGTTTCGGCATTAAGTAGAGTTAGAGAGCTCTAGAAGCCTCCATAGCTTCATATAGTTGCCAATCTGGATGGATTTAGATTCGAATTCCGGTTAGATAGTTGTTAGCTTGTTAGTAGTGTATGTGCTTCTCTAAGCATTTCTGGGATATCTAGTTCGTATGGGCATTTCCTTACGCATTGCCCGCATTCTATGCATGAGCTTGCTTTAACTTCGACCATTCTATACCTCGATTTAGCCCAGCTTGTCAAACCGTAGTTTTTGTAGTATGCTAGTTGGCGTAGTATTATCGGTATGAGTATACCTTGAGGGCATGGCTGACAGTATCCGCATCCACGGCAGAACTCCCTACCTATAGATTCGACGGCTTCTATGAGAGCCATCCTCTCCTCGCTACTCATCGACGTGAAATTTTCTCCTATACGCACGTTCTCCTCGACTTCTTCGATCCTCATCATCCCTGGGATCGCCGTTGCGACGGCTTCGTTCGATAGGACAAACTTAAGCGCTGTCTCAGCGTTTATCGGGATCCTAGATTTCTTGAGAAGCTCTGGAGGAGGTGAAGCTAGGAAGCCTCCTGCGAAAGGCTTCATAGCTATAACGCCGACGTCCATCTCCCTCGCTAGAGGTAGGATTCTCTCATCGACAAGCTCATCGTTCAGTATATTGTATGAAACCATTATCACGTCGAACTCCCCTGATCTTATACCCCTCTCCATAGTTTCATGGTATCTATGGCAGCTGAAGCCTATATACCCGATAACACCCTCCCTCCTAGCCTCCTTAAGAGCTTTCAAAGCTCCATCCTCACTCATGATCCTCTCATACTTCTCAGGTCGATTCGGGTTATGGCATAGGTATAGGTCTATGTAGTCTGTCCTAAGATTCTCTAGGCTGATCTCTATATCCCTCTTCATCTCATCGTACGTTAAGGCTCCGCTCTTAGTCGATATATAGAATTCATCCCTACGTTTGCTCAGAGCTAAACCTATCTTCTCCTCGCTATCACCATAAGATCTCGCGGTATCGATGAAATTTATCCCTAGATCGATAGCCCTATTCAGTATCTTAGCCGATAATTCCCGATCTATAAGCGGCAGCTTTATCGCACCGAAACCTATTATCGAGACCATAAGCTCCGTTCTCCCAAGCCTCCTCTTCATCATAGCAACTCAACCTTCACGGTACATGATTTAACTCTTCACCCCTCGGTAATATAGGTTGCGATCAGCCTACAACCAAATGTTCAGTCTACCATACTAGATCCTCTGAAAGATGTTTAAGGTTCGATCGTTATCGTTAAGTTCATCCCCTCCTCGAGGAGGATGGACTCTGTGAAAATTAGCTTATCCTCAAACCTTCTATACCCAATCCCCCTCCCCAATATCTCCACAGACTTTACCTTCCTATCCCTCAGGAATGGTAGGCTGAGGGCATTAATCCTGAGGAAACCGTAATCTACCGTTAGTAGAATTCTATCGTCTCTCACCTCGAATACCCCCCAGCCTGTTCCAACCGACCAGAAGCATTTAAATCTACCATTAGCCATCATCGTAGGATTGAATCCTATCTCCCCTCTAACCATATCGAATTTAAATCCGCTGAGAGCTAGTAAGAGTATGTATGAAGCCATCGAGCGTGCATAATTGCTTCCGCATTCGATCTCATTCCACGGATTCCTCCTCTCCCCATCATACCGATCTCTAACAGCCTTAGCTATCTCGAGCCCCTCATCGACGAGCCCCTCCTGAATCATGTGGGATGCAACAGCATACTCCGTTCCACACCAAGTCTCCTCAGCGTATGGAATAGGGATAACGGGCTTAGCCTTTCCATGAGGCCAGCTGCATATCACCGTCCCAGATTCATCGTTTAAGCTGAATACCCTACAGGGGTTGAAGAAACCCCTCATACTCCTCTTAAAGTTATACTTGTATATCGATCTTAACGTGCTCTTAACCTTCCCTCTATCGAATATTTCACCTAATCCGCAGATATTCGCATGCCATTGAGCTAAAACTTGATCTATATGGCATCCCTCACCGATCTGATACTTTATCTCTCCATGCTCATCATCCCAGTAGAAGCTTATAACCCCTGGATCGGTTGAGAGATACTCTTCGAGGATCGATCTATCCCTCAAATTTATTAGCTGGTGGAAGTATTCGCCGTTGAAAAGATTCTCTTCAACCCAACGCCTACCCCTCTCGAATAACCTCCTATACTCCTCCGCCTTTTCAGCTTCACCTAGATATTCAGCCATCTCAACCCCGGCTTTCAAAGCTGCGAGGTATAAGCCGGTTAGCCAGGGGTTCGGCCCGAAGAGTTCGATATCCAGTGTATTATGCTGCCTACCCTCTAGGACGCCATCCCTATCGAGATCCCATCTATCCTCGTTCGTCTCAGCCCAAGCATACTCGATCGACTTCTTTATCGACCGCCAACTCCTCCTAAGCCACTCATCATCCCCGGTAAGCTTCCAGTAGGCGTAAGCCCTGATAACGCTGCAGAATTGCCCATCCGCAGCTGCATGAGGGAAATCCCATCTCCCCCTACCAAGCGGTAGTTGGAGCCTAAAGCTTATCCCTCCATCCCCCCTCTGATCGTACTTATAGTGTAGATCCCACATCGATCTATCCAGCTTCGGGAAGAGGAAGAGTGGTGCGTAGGCATAAGCCCATACATGCATACAGCTCCCCTCGCAGCAGCCTGAGTTTGGATGACAGCCCTCGAAACCATATAGGGAGCCATCCTCTAAACGTAGAACCGTAGGCGACTTTAGAATCGAGATGTTCGCTGAAACAGCATCTATGATGAATACCGGGAGAGTCGAGGAGAAGAGTGCATCCCTAAACTTAATGGTTTTCTCGTAAAGCCTATCCCAATTATTCAGGCAGTAGATAGCTGTCTCGACGGAATCCCTAAATATTCTAGAGTAGTAGTTCTTCCATATAGTCGGTTTCCCATCCCCCTCAGGTTTCCAGTAGTTATAGCAGTTTGGGAAACTCCACGCTAACATAAACCTAGCCTTACCCGACTCACATGGCTTAACGCTCATATGCACCGCTAGTATAGCATAATCCCTTACACCCTCCTGAGGCTGTCGATAACTCCTATTCCTAAACCTCCCCGGCGATGTGAAATCCATCCAGTAGATGTGAAGCCAATCAAACCAAGACCCCCTAAACCCATACTCCTGGTAGCTGACAGTCGATGCATCCGTTGCTATCGTAATATCCCCAAACTCCGGATCATCCTCATCGAATCTCGTCGACGATAGTTTTATGAAGTGTACACCACTCCTTTCACCATACATATTAACCGTCGTACCTGCTGGGAATGGGTTCTGAACGGTAAGGCATACCGTATACGCGATCTCCTCCCCGCTACTATTCTCTATCTCTACTTCGAAGAAGGCTGCCGGTATACTCGAATCCAGATCGTTGAGTGGGATGAATGGGTTGAAGGCTGTTAAGGATACATTCCCAGGAAACCTCTCATCTCTAAACCTTATCCTAGCAACCGGGTATGTCCCCTCAAACTCGAAATCCCTGAAGTGTGGTAGCCCAGCCATATAGCCTATCGGTGGACCGAAGCCGAATGATTGATACGGCGGCTTACAGAACTCACCTATATACGGAGGCGGTAGATCGCCGACTAAAACCCTAGCATCCAAAACCCTCCCATCCACCTCAGCCTTAACAGCGAAATGCGAAGCTCCATTGATACCTCCCTTATTCGGTCTATTGAAAATCTCCCAATCGATTAGCCTACCGTTCCCAGCCAATCCTATACAGCCAGTTCCGATACCGCCGATCGGAAACGATATCTCCCTAGCCCTACCCGCCCTATAAGTGAAATAGGATGAATGCTTCGAAGATTCAGAGCACTCCAAATCCATAGATAGACTCCACCCCCATCAACTCTACTACTCTAAGGATTATAAATGATAACGACTTATTTTGCATACGCTTTAACCTCCAAAATAGGCAGAGATGCAACATCACCGCGGCAAAACCCGGAAAGAAAGCACTGAAGAAGTGAACACTTAATACCATAAATACTAAATCTACCATATTATTCTACTTAAGTTCAGATTTCAGATTCGGTGGCGACGATTAGTCCAGACCCTAAATATGGCTCTTGTCTGGTTTGTCTTTCTAACCCGCTTGCTTAAAACCAAAAATAGAGGGAAGTTAGCTGAAGTTATATCAATTTTTCATGTAAATATAGCATTAGTAGAGTTAAGTTTGCGAATCACATTACGGGAGATGGGAATTGTAATATGTAAGCAAAATAGTTACAATCTTTATTTCGAAATTCTTGGAGATACATTCTAGTACGACTAGTTAGATAACGGTTGTTCTCCTACAACTCTAAATGAAAATAATCATCCTACGACAGGTTTAAATATACGAAATCAACTAAAAGTTAGTTTGATAGGACTTCGGTATTTAAAGACTTTGAGTAAAATCGTAGTAAACCCGTATGGTAAGATTATTCTATTATTAGTTTTTAGTAAAGTTATTGCTTTCAATTTAGATTATGTGAAGTCATACAATAGGCTCGAATTCGATGAATGGTGGCTAATATTCCATAGGTGGGATTCCGCTTTTTATGATCGGATTGCATCGTTGGGATATGTCGATCTGCGGCATTGGGCGTTTCTGCCAGCTTTCCCAGCCATTATCAAGATCATCTCTATTCTCACTAATCATAGTGGGGTTGCAACAGCCTTAGCTGGACTGATATGTGGCATCGCTTGGATACCAATATACTATAAGATTGCAGCAACTTACACTGATAATGAGTATGCTACATATTCAACACTCATTTCTGCATTCTTCCCCACACTATATCTTTTGCATCAATAGGGTACAGTGAATGATTATGGTTAACAAACACTTCACTCGGATGGTACTTCTTTCTAAAAGAAAGATATTTCATGTCAAGTATCGCATTAACTTTTTCGATACTTACTAGAATTTCATCTTATTCCTTTTTGCGCCATGTTTCTATGGCTACTTTACGGTTATACACAGACAGGTGAGGTTGCAGCTCCCATTACAGCTCAAACCAAGACTGTGTGGAATCCACACTTAAATTTTCTTGAAGTTTTCATTTTTGGGATTATTAGGTAAGGCATACTTTCGTGGAACGAATATTCCTCATCCATCATATTATTAGTGACAGTATTTGTGTATCTTTATATTAAAGCATTTGATGCAGATAAAATTTTAGGAGTATATTCTTTATCATTATTAGCTCTTTACTTAATCACAGGATACTTTTTATCTCTACCAAGATTTCTCCCTTCACCTTCCCCATTTGGATAAAAACAGGTAAGGCTATAAGAAACAAATATTCTTTAAGCGTTTATATATTCCTAAATTATATTTTCGCAATTTTACTTTGATCTCAATTTCTTAACGATAGATGGTGTGGTTAATTAGATGCAATCTAATATAAATATGAATCAATAATTAATGAATTATATTTTTGCTATTAAACATAAAAATATATTTAATAATGTAGTTTAGAAAGTTTAATATTTATATTAATGTTGAGATTTGACCTAACTTAGTCATACTCGCTTAAGTGCTTCTATATTATATCTAGTTTCTTCGCTTTTTAATTCTTGATATGTTCTAAGCATATTTTTTATAGCATTTGTAATGTTGTTTATTAATATTCTTATAAGAGTTTTCACTATTCTTTTTATAATTATGTATACTGATTTTAGACTCTAAAGTCCCCTCATTAATTTACTGCATACAATGATTATATCCAATAGAAGAAGCTAGAATCTGTAATCATAATAGATTTGGTCTCCTACTTGCTTCTACGTTTGCCTAGCCAATACATTACTCCGGCTATAGCCCAGCATATCAACGTGCTTACAGGTGTGAAGCTGCAGTGTGCGTAATAGCCTAGTAGGCATAGTTTACTCGCCGGAGCCGGTATCAATGTCCAAATACCTAGAACCACGAATACAGCTACAGCTAACCACCAATACCACTCCATCCCATCCACATCCAACACACCAGATACACATAGAATCACATATAAAACTTTCTATAGCCCACCATAACCTACTATCAAACACATTTCGTAGACCAGGACAAACCGGACTCCACCTTAGAAAAGTGAACGAAACCTACTCAAAAAATACTAAATCCGATATTAAGGTAGACTTGCAAATACTTAGCTTACCAACCCCCGCTCTTATGGAAAAGTAGTTTACGAATCTATATGGATAATGCGAACTTGAACGATACTATGGGTTACAGTGCTAGCTATCTCCTCCATGCTGTGAACTAGGATATCGGATGTTCGATAGCAATTCAATTAGCTCATCATCCATCTATTAGATGGTAACATTGTGATCAAGTGGTTGGTCTACGAGATGAGTTTGTATTCATTCAAGCTTCCCTTGCTATTCAAGAGTAAGAGATGTTAAGCATCGTCTAGAAAATCTACTCGGGAATCTAAAAAGCTGCCGGAAAATCCACTGTAAATACCCTCTTTCTTGTTGTCATGTACATTAATGGGAGGGTGCATTATTGATTATAGAAGTGATAAGATTGGCTAATAGGGGTTTCTCTTCAATTGGGAAAAGATAAAATTGTTTTCCTACTGTTCTTCTGAGTAAATAGAACTATATAGGGGTAACTCTTCAAAATGAATAGCAGAAACTTAAATTATTCGAAATCACTCTTAAAAATATGATACAAATTATAATAGTAATTAATATTTTTATTAATGTTAACTAGGAGAAAATTATCGATTTAATAATGAAAAATAAATGATATATATGTCAAGTTATTATATAATGATAATTTAATTACTGAAAAATTAGAAGTTGTACTTTTAAATATTCGTTTAATCTATTGAGGATTAATAAATAAAAATAATAGAAATATAGGTGTTTATTCGTTTTACTCCTTTGGCGAGGGTCTCGTACGTATTATCATTATCGCTATAGCTATAATCACTAAGACTATTGTAGCTATTCCTATGTTAGTTACAGTAGTTGTTATTGCATCTATTTTAGCAGATACATCCCTACTAATATTATCTATACTGCTTTCTAAGGAGGAAATCCTGCTAATGAGGTCTGAAATCATCGTTAACATTTCTTTAATCTCTGGAGCTACAATCGGTTTTTACGTCGCTTTTCCCTCTGCTATGAGTCGGTCAGCATCCTCCTTAGGTATAGTCATCAGGTCACCCTCAGTGTAGGGACCATATATCCTGCCGTCTACACCGATGAATTCGGGTATGCTTGTTTTAGCATACAGCGTTACATAGGTATAAGTTGGTGCAGGAAGGGCTACCTCACTACTCGGCGCCCTGCCGGTCGGCTGAATATAGACGGT
>CAZBGY010000021.1:0-21818 GCA_964491605.1 uncultured Candidatus Bathyarchaeia archaeon | reverse complement strand
TTCATAGCCCGGTCCTACGATCCTAGGAGATCTCGTTAAAGCTTTAATAGTTTCGTAGTTAGGCTCTTAAATAAAGCTGCATGCTAAGGATTTACAGGGTTCTAATAGCCTTCATCAGAGGTTTGGATAGAAGGTTTAAGCTTATGGTAGCAGCTATGGGAGTCCATCAGCTATCCCTCAACCTACCTGCAAACTATAATCAACTCTATGTCGTAGGTCTAGGAGCGAACCCGGTGGAGCTAGGCTTCCTAAGTAGCTTAGGAGGATTGGTATCCTCCATCGTATCTGCTCCGATAGGATGGATGATAGATAGGTATGGCGTTAAGAGGATGGTAGTGTATGGTCTACTCATATCGGCTACAGTCGCTACGATATACTATACAGCTATAGACTGGATTATGCTCATACCAGCGGTAATGCTTGCGGAGCTAAGTTTAAGGATGATAATACCGTTAGCGGATCTAATATTCATGGATGTAACCGAGTCTACTAGTAGAGCTCAAGCTATAGCTCTATCGAGAACCGTATGGGCGATACCGTCGATGATAGCGCCGATGATCGCAGCTGTGATCGTAGCAAGCTTAGGAGGTATATGTGTCGAAGGTATAAGACCCTTATACCTGGTACAAGCTATAATCCTCGCTTCTATAGCTCTCCTACTCTACTTGAAGCTTGAGGAGACGCACATCAAGCCGGGGATTAAAGGTACTGTTGGATCGACGGGTATACTGGATGGGTTTAGGGAGGTATTCCGTATGGGAAGGAGGGTTACAATATGGCTTATAGCTATGGGTCTATGGAGATTCTCCATTGGTATATCGATGCCTTATATACCTTTATGGATGGTTCAAGTTAAGGGTGCGGATCCATACATACTCGGTGCTGTAGGAACCATCGGTTTAGCTTCATCAGCTCTACTACAGATGCCTATAGGTGTATTAGCCGATAGGGTTGGAAGGAAGAAGGTATTCTTCGCTCTGAGACCTATAGTCTACTTGGGCACTATATTACTATTACTAGCTCCGTCGCCATACCTCCTCATAGCTGTAGGCTTCCTAGGAGCTATAGGTCTTATGGGTGGTTTTGCGGCTATAAGCTTCACACCGTTTATAACTATGCATTGGGAGATGGTTCCGTTCGAGATGAGGGGTAGATGGTTCGGTCTATCAGGTTTGTTCGAATCGATGGCTATAGCTGGTTATATACTCGGCGGTTTCCTATGGAGTTATGGATACATGGAGTTGGTACTGATTCTCCCGGTAGTGATCGAGCTACTAGGTATGATACCGATAGTATACGTGACACCGGATACTCTTCCAAAACTATCCGGTAACTAAACTATCGAATCCTGGAAACATCTATCTAAGGTTAGGTCAAGTAGGTTTTCGTAATCCTAATATACCTTGCTATATGTGTATCATAACTCTTCGACGTACAGCTATGGATGTCAAGGAGTACTTATCCCTGCTACCTGGACCTGTAATGGTTCCACGTAGGGTTATGAACGCGATGCTGAAGCCGATTATAGGTCATAGAAGCCGTGAGTTTAGAGAGCTATACGTTAAACTCCAGGAAGGATTAAGATACTTATTTAGGACTAAGAACTTCATAGCGATTCTTTCAGCTTCAGGTACGGCTTCCGTCGAATTCGCCGTAGCTAATAGTATATCGGATGGGGATAAAGTCCTTCTACTGGATACAGGCTTCTTCTCGGGTGTAAGAGCTTCTAGGACTATAGAAGCCTACGGTGGGATACCTATACATCTTAAATCACCTATAGGGTCGGCTCCCACATACGATGATGTTAAAGCAGCTATCGATAGCTACAGAGATCTCAAAGCTGTATTCATAGTATATAGCGAAACGTCTACGGGTGTATTGGTGAAGGATCTGAAGGATATATGTATGGAGGCTCATAGGAGGGGCTTGATAACGATAGTCGATGCTGTATCGGCTGCGGGTGGTGTGGAATTGATGGTTGATGATTGGCGTATCGATCTATGCGCCTCAGCTAGTCAGAAGTGTCTCGCAGCTCCTCCAGGGTTATCCTTCGTATCTGTTAGCGAAAGGATTGTAGAGGAAGCGTACAGACGTAAACCTAGAAGCCTCTATCTGAGCCTCAGGGAGTATCTGGAGTATAGTTCGAATAGAGAGGTGCCGTTTACACCATCTATCCCGCTGATCTATGCTTTAAACGAAGCTCTAGATATGCTAATCGAGGAGGGGCTTGAGAATCGTATAGCTAGACATAGGATTCTATCCGAGGCATTCTACAATGGATTGGAAACTCTAGGCTTTAAACCTCTACCTAGATTAGGGTATAGATCTCCGACGCTGATAGCTGTGGAACCCCCTAGAGGTGTATCTGTAGATAGGATCGTATCGATGCTTAGGGATGAGTACCGGGTTCTCGTAGCTCATGGTATGGGTGAGCTTAGGGATAGGATAATACGTATAGGTTGTATGGGTGCGATATCATCTATGGAAGTTCTATATACGCTTCAAGCTATAGAGCATATATTATCGAAACTTGGATGCAGCGTTAAACCTGGATCATCTCTAACTGAAGCTTCTAGGATTCTGTCAGGTTGACGAATATAAATGTACATTAAAGCTTTTAAAGGTTCCTCAAATATATAATGTGTGCAATCTCGGGGGCGTGGACGCTGATCAGGAAGCCTAAAATCGTCGTAGGAGATCCGGTGGATGAAGAGTTCTTCAGGTTGATGGAGGGTAAAGCTGAAGTTATAAGAGCATATGATGTTAGCGATGATGAGTTCGCTTCGCTTCTAAAAGATGCGGATATAGTGGTCGTCAGGAGTAGGCGTAGGATAACGCGTGCACTAATAGATTGTGCCCGTTGCCTCAAAGTCGTAGCTAGAGCTGGTGTAGGCTTAGATAACGTGGATGTAGATTATGCTAGATCAAAAGGTATAATCGTCGTACCTGTAGCGGAAGCTTCGATAGAAGCTGTAGCCGAGTTAACTATAGGCTTTATGATAGCTCTATCTCGTAAGATACCTATGTTGAGTTCTAAGATGAGGGATGGGTTATGGTGTAAAGATAAGGGTTTAGGTTTCGAGCTTAAGGATAAAACTCTTGGAATAATAGGTCTAGGTCGTATAGGTTCAAGGGTTGCCGAGCTAGCTAAAGCTTTCGGTATGCGGATCTTAGCATATGATCCATACGTGGATCGCGATACAGCTTCTAAGATGGATGTAGAATTCGTAGATGAGCTTAGTGATCTACTCAAGGTCTCGGATTACGTATCTATACATGCTCCTCTAACCGAGGAGACGTACCATATGATAGGGGAATATGAGCTTAAACTGATGAAGCCCACGGCATTCCTGATAAATACGGCTAGAGGATCGATAATAGATGAGAGAGCTTTAGCTAAAGCTCTGAAGGAAGGGTGGATAGCTGGTGCGGCTTTAGATGTATTCGAAAATGAACCTTTAGAGAATAGCGATCTAGCAAAGCTTGATAACGTAATATTGACACCGCATATAGGTGGAAGTACTGTAGAAGCTCAGAAATCGATCGCGAGGATACTTGCTGAGAAGATCTTAAGCTATATAGAATCTTCCACGATGGGTGAGGCGGATAAACCTATAGTAAAGCATTCGTGCTTTAATAGCAGTAATGCTTAAGACTTCTCGGTTGGAAGAGTAATCTAGCAGGATATGCCCTATCGCATAGATCGGATAGCGGTAATACTCAATATATCTATCATGTTACTCCTACTTTCGATTCCTACGGTAAATCAAGCGTATAACACCTCTACATCAAGCTTTTCCGATCTACTATCCGATCGTATAGGCTTCGGCCGATATAGTATCGGAGGATTGCATGGCGACGTATACTATGTGACGACGCTTGCAGATAGCGGTCCGGGTAGTTTAAGGTATGCCGCCGAGAAACCGGAGCCTCTATGGATAGTATTCAGGGTTTCAGGTGTGATAACGCTTAGAAGCCCTATAAGGGTTTCATCGTATAAGACTATAGATGGGAGGAATGCGTCGATAACTATAACCAGTAACGGCCTAGTATTGGATGGGGTTTCGCATGTTATCCTAGCTTACCTCAGGTTCGATACTGGTGATGGGGATGCTGTTCAGATAATTAACGGTGCTCACGATATATGGGTACACCACTGCGACTTCGTAAATTGGGGTGATGGATTGATAGATATAACTCGTGGAGCAACGAATATCACCGTTTCATGGTGTAGATTCTGGAGTCATAATAAGGTTATGCTTATAGGAGCAGATCCATCAGATACTATGGATGAAGCTATACAGGTAACCATACATCATAACTTTTTCTACGAAACCATACAGAGGCATCCAAGACTTAGATTCGGTAAGGTGGATGTGTACAACAACTACTATTACCGTTGTCGAAGCTACTGTATAGGCTCCACTATGCATGGTAGAGTGTTAGCTGAAGCAAACGTATTCGAGGAATGCGCGAATATATTCCAGAGTAGTCTAGGCGGAGATCCTGAGGGAGGCTATATAAAGCTACTGGGAAATCTATTCATATCGAGCGAGCTATGCGAATCCGTAAATCCCGAGAAGGTCTTCAAACGCGAAGACTACTATGAAGCTTTCATCGAACCTGCTAGCGATGAGCTTAAGCTTAAGATAATGGCTTACGCTGGATGCCCATCCACGGTTAACCCTAGAATTATGCGTAGAGTACCTGATGGAGAGAAGAGTGGCCATCCCATGTACATCGCAGAGCTCGCTATACCCTTAGGTGAATCTATAACCCTATATGCAGATATACCTCCTCCACGTAGCCTATCTGAATGGGTTGAATCTGTAGAATGGGATTTCGGTGATGGAGGTAGGGCTTTAGGTAAAGCCGTGGAGCATACGTACGTGATGCCTGGAAGCTATACGGTAAAAGCATTTATCAAGCTTAGGAACGGTACGGTGGCTACGGTGACAGCTACTGTGAACGTATACACCAGAATGGAGCTTATCGCAGGTATAGCGTTAGTATCTATCGTAACCGTTTCATCGATCATACTATTAAAGCGTAGAAAGCTTGGATCGCTAGCTAGGCTAGCTTAACGTATCTAGATAGGTGTCTGGGTCTATCAGGATCGAATCCGCGGGATAAGGCGATCCTATAGGCTATCCTCTGCACGGGTATAACGGCTAACGCTGCTAAAAGCTCAGCGTTTCTATCCGAATCTATCTTGTATAGTATCGTATCGTCGGATTGATAATCTTCAGAGTTCGTTATTAGTATAAGCTTCGACGTTATGGATGCTATATCGGAGACAAGCTTCTCTATATGAATCCATGCAGGATCCCTAAGCACTATAGCGATTACAGGTCTCTCATCCGCTATCGCTATAGGACCGTGTCTAAACTCCATAGCATGGAAGTATGAAGCTAGAATCCTAGAAGTCTCTATGAGTTTTATAGCTGATTCACGTGCAGATCCATAGCATACCCCCTCGCCTATGCAGTATATAGAGTTCTCCCCAGATAACATAGGTATGGATCGATCCTCCACCTTCTTGGATACCTCTAGTATATCGGATGCTATCCTATCAAGACCTTTGAACTCATCGATCAGCCGATCGTTACCGGAGATATCTGCTCCTAAATATAGACCTGCTAAAGCGAGGTTTACGAAGGTTTTCGTCATCACTACTGATCTCTCCTCCCCTGCGTAGATCGGTATAGTTACATCAGCTATCCTAGCCATACTACTACCCTCATCGTTGGTGATAGCGATGGTCGTACATCCATTCGATCTAGCCCTCTCTAAAGCCCATATCGTCTCAGTCGTCTCCCCGCTACGGGAGAATCCTATAACACAATCCCTACTAGATAGCCCTCCCCTATATAGAGCGAAGGATGAGGATGTTTCATAGTAGACGTTAAACGTTCCTCCGTTAAACCCATACGATGCTATGTATGCGGAGTTAAATGAGGACCCACATCCGACTAGGAAGAATCTTTCAATCCTCCTAGCCTTAACTACCTCAGATACTTCAGCTATATGCTCGGCTATACCAGAGAGAAGCCTACCTATAGCTCTAGGCGTATCCTCTACCTCACCTTCCATGAATCCTTTAGGAAGCATAGCTACCCCCAGATCGTATCGTTAACGAGTCGGTTTTAAAGTTTATAGCTGGATAAGTTATTTAAGGACGGTTTTCGATTGTATGAGGTGTTAGCGTATGTGGCGTCTAACATCTGAACAGAAAATCTTCGATATATCCGGTGTAAGAATAGGGGGTCAACCTGGGCTCAGACCAGTAGTCCTCATAGGCTCCATATTCTACTATAAACACTCTATAGTCGTAGATGAGTCCATGGGTTTATTCAAAAAGGATGAAGCTGAGTGTCTCATAGATATCCAATCTGAGCTTTCTCAGAAAACCGGTAACCCATGCATGATAGATGTAGTAGCATCCACACCTGAGGCTATGCGTAGATACCTTGAGTACATATCGGATAAGACTGATATACCTATACTGCTAGGTGGTATCACAGATAAGGTTAGGATAGCCGGCTTAGAATATATTCGTGAAGCAGGTATAGCCGATAGGATTGTATACAACTCTGTGAACCCGCATAGTAGAAGCGAGGAGCTTGAAGCTATAGCTAAGGCGGGTGTATCCGCATCCATCCTCTTAACGTTCGGTCCAGGTATAATCGGATGGAAGCAGAGGGTTGAAGCCGCTGAGAGAACTATAGAGAAGCTTAGAAGCTACGGTATCGATAAGATCCTTGTAGATACCGGGGTTCTCGATGTTCCATCGCTGGGATCGGCGTCCATGGCTATATGGTCTATAAAGGATAGGACAGGCTATCCATCTGGATGCGGAGCTCATAACGCCGTCGCTTCGTGGAGGAGTCTACATAGGAGTATGGGTAGAGAGGTTAGGGATGTATGCGGAGTCTCGGCTTCGATCCTAGCCGTAGCAGCCGGTGCAGACTTTATACTTTACGGCCCTATAGAGTATGCTAAACTAGTATTCCCAGCTATAGCTATGGCTGATGCCGCTTTAAGCCAGGTTAAAATGGAGGATGGCTTCAGGATAGATCGGTTACATCCAAGATATAAGATCGGTAGGATTTAGAAGCGATGCTACTCTACGTATGGTGCTAGATAATACTCGACTTTACCGTTAACTAGGCTGAATGTTAGCTTTAAAGGCATGTTTGATGCATACTCTAGATCGGCTATATCTGCTATCTTATAGCCTGAATCAACTATCTCCGATAGGAATTCTACGTTATAGGAGGCTTCAGCCTCCTCTCTCACATCTAATTCTAGTAGGGCTTCGCTACCGACCGTATACTCTATGTCTAGAGCGCTTACCTCACCTCTAGCCGATACCATAAGCTTATCTTTAGCAGCTTTAAACCTCACTGTTTCAGCTATAGCTTCAGCCTCTTTAACGGTCGCTCTTAGACTCCTAGATACAAGTCTAGCTCTAACAGTGAAATCTACTTTAAGTGTGGGTATTTCTTCGACTGTTAGATCGAGGGATGGAAGCCTGATCGTACGTTTATACTCGCCTGTAAACTCTATCCTTAGACGCTTCCCTTCCTCGAGTATAGCCGTCATCGATTCTCCACCTTTAACGTTCTTCATGAGCTTAAGCATCTCAGGTAGACTTAGACCTATACTAGTCTCCTCGCTACATTCATACTCTGTGAAAGCTTCAGGTTTAAGTTCAAGGTTTATAAGAGCTACATGGCTAGGATCTAAGGCTCTTACCCTCATCCCGTCAGGTCCAGCTCTTATCGATGCCTCATCCACTAGAGCTGAGATCGCATCCAGTATATACCTCCAAAGTTTAGCGTCTGGAAGACTGAATCTGAGCATACCTCATCTTCAAATTATCAGATGAGAAAGATCTTAAATAGTTTAATGCCTAGAAGCTATGCATACTCCCTCCATACATACCCACATTTTACACACCTGAAGAATCTTGTAGGAGCTTCATCCGCACTCCTAGTTTGTACCATCCACCAGTATGCTTTATCATAACCGCATTTAGGGCATTCAACCGTCGTAGTAGGCAGAGTTCTAATATCTCCAGACTGCTCTTCCACTACCGTTACAGCTTCAGTCTTAACAGTAGTAACCTCGGATACCTCTCTAACCCCCTCCTCTACTACAGCGTTATATCCGCATTTATGACACTCCAATACTAGTAGATCATTCTTCTTCCTCAATATCACCCTAGCTCCACATTTAGGACAGAAACGCATGGACTACACCTTGAAAATAGCTTCTAACCACTCTACGATTTAAACATTAACAGCTCGATGAGTCTATCAGCTATCATAGAAGCTATCCTTAAAGCCTCCACACCGCTATCAGATGCAGCTACCCTTAGGAATCCATCTATATCGTCTACACCTACAGCTACAGCTATCTCTCCTTTCTCAAAAGCTATAATCGGAAGCTTGAAATTGGTATACAGCTCTTCGACCCCTGTTAACCCTAGTATACGATACAACATCTCATCTATAACTACCACTCTTATCTGCCCTCTATGCGGTGATTCGCTTATCATAGAGATTAGCTCGCTTAATATCCCACCTCGTGATTCGAGCCTACGGTAGAGAACGCCATCCAACCATAATCTACCACGAAAAACCACGCCTAGAATGAAGCTGCAGCCGCTATATACACGGTAGGTTAAACCTAGTACCCTAACCTCACGTTTAAACATCACTACGTCCTCTTAACAGCTTCTAGGAATAGCTTATAGATCCCATCGATATTTCCTATCACCCTCTTCGCGGCTCTCTCCAAAACTTCGATTGGATTTCCGTTTTTCACCCTAACTACTATTATCCCCCTTCTCTCAAGCGGATACGGGATATGGTAGCCTACATACTCTACATCCTCGTCTTTAAGTGCTTCATCCTGTAGTGCGTGAAGTAGGGTGTGATCCTCGCCTTTAACCTCCAGCTTAACATATCTATCTCCGGCTTCTAATACTCGAACCTCCATAACTATATCCTCCGCTATAATATCCTGGAATTACCGTAATATTTACTTATCTTCCTCTGCTCGGTCGTATCGCATCTAACGCATACGAGGCTATGCCCTCTCCTCTCAAGTATCGAACCGCAGTAGGAGCATCTAGCTAGTATAACCCCGAAATCCGGTCCAGATATATTAAGATGGTACACGCTATTACAGTAGGATGCTATCGATGCGTAGATCTGATCTCCAGGCTTAACTATATCCCTCATACTATTAGCTTTAATCTTTCTCAATCTAGATATATGCAGAACACCTGTGAAGGGTGGTTGAAAAATCTTAGGTCTACCCACGACTTTGAGTATACGCGTGAAAGCCATCTTCTCGCTCACCTCGTATACCACGCAGTATACGTTATCACCGATTTTAGGTGGTGGATACCTGCATAGCGTCCCCTCCATGTAGACGATGCGTTTACGCATATCGAATAAGGGGTAGCCTACCATCAGGGATCTAACGATACCTGAATTCTCGTAGAATCCATACTTAGGTTCAAACTCTTCTATTACAGCTACTCTCTCTCCAGGTACTACTATCCCCCCACGTTTTACTACACCGCCAACCATGCTAAACTACCATCCTATACACGTTTATCTTCACGCTACGTTTAGGCTTTCTATGGAAGCTGAATAAGTATGGTATCTCTATCTCGGCTACATATATAGCCTCTATCCTTCCACCATATTTCTCTACATAGCTCTTTATAAATTCATCGGTTTCAGCTTTATGCATACTGTATACTACGCGTCCGATTTCTAGAGCTTTAGATAGGAATACCCTATCAGCTCCTCTACGTTGAACACCGAATGGAGGGTTCTGTACGACGGTATCGCATCTGATCTTCAGATTTAAGCTAGCTACATCTGTTTGAATCCAATCTACAACCTTCGATACACCTAAAGCCTCAGCGTTGATCGAAGCCACCTCTAGAGCCGATCTATCTATATCAACTCCGATAACATAGTCGGCACCCAATAGGGCTGCGCCTATCGATAGAATACCTGTACCGCATCCAAGATCTAATACAGTCTTACCGCTTATATCTCCGTTGAAATATGCTACTCTCAAAACCTTCACCGCTAACCTAGCTGGTGTGGGATACTGCTCTAAGCTAGGTTTAGGTTTAGGATAGCCTATAAGCTTAGATAGATCTATCTCGATCCTCCTCCAGTCAGGCATCTCTAAAGAGCTCATCCCACTTCTTAACCCCTAAAGCTACTAGAACCTCATCGGGATTCAACACAGGTTTATCTATCCTAAAGCTATCCTCTAAAGCTAGCCTAGGACATGCAGTATTAACGAACACATCTATACTCCTGAAGCTTGAAAGCGTATCGGGATCGAATATGTGCATCGATAGTATATAGACCGTCCTGCCATGCTTCTTTAGGATCGATTCGATCTCCTCAACCTTATCTAGATCCATCTGGCCTGGTTGAAGACCGAGTAGGATGCCGAAGATCCTTGCATCCATAGCTTTAACTATCGAAGCATACCTCTTCGCAAGGAACCTCCTCTTAACATCCCTTAAATCTACTATGTGAAGGGTGAACGGATCGACCGCGAACGTAGGCTTCCCCGTCGATATAGCTACACCTAACGGGTGGAATAACCCTCCACCTATGTAGAGGAATGCATCCACATCCTCCGCTACATCCTCTGCAGCCGATACATCACATCCGAGTATCTGTCCATCATAGATTGCTCTAAACCTAGGCCTCCCTACGTACACATCCTTCCCATACTTTTCAAGGATTCTCTTAGCCTCCTCCAGCTTATCGATATGTTGAACTATAGTTACAAGGCCTATCCTACGATAACCTTCTAGTACACTTACAGCTCTTGATACAGCAGCTCCTACGTCTACAGTTGATCTCACATCTACGTATAGAACCCTACTCGAATCCATACCAGGTATAGCCGTATGACCCATATGGATTATCAGATCGATAGATAGCTTCCTAGCCGCATCGTATGGTAGCATACAGGCTCCGAAGCATGGATCTGCTGAAACATATATCCTACATTCAAGCCTATCTCTAATCAGATCGGCAAGCCTGAGGGCATATTCCGAGAAGCCCTCTGGAGCTTGAATTAGTACAGATCTAGGATTATACTTCTTAATCCTCCCTAGAACATCCTCGTAATCTATCGTGAACACTTAAACTCCCAGAAAATTATATCTCCGCCTTCCCGATGTATTAACTCTTCTTCGAAACGATTATCGCTGTTTCTACAGGTATCTTGTAAGCTGCTCTTCTAAGCGCTTCACATGCCTTATCCACTCCATCCTCATTAACCTCTACGAAAGCTATAACCTGACCTGGAGAAACTCTTGCAGCGGTACCTATAGGTCTACCGAAAGCTCTACGCATACCCTGGGATAATCTATCCGCACCAGCACCTGTCTGCATCTTATGCTCCCTCAACACTATATGCGGATACAAGTTAACCCTGAAATGATAGTTGCTCACATTTAAACTGGTTTCTAGATATTTGTTAGCAGCTAATCTAGCTGATTCGAGAGCATTATCCCTTATCTGACCCCCCTCCTTAGCTATAAGTTCAACTCTGTATGGGAATTCAGCTTTAGTATTCCCCATATCAAGCCTAACCAGTTTGGGTTGGGGTACACCGTCTATATACTCACGTCTAGTATAAGGTGGGGTTGATGGTATACGATAACTCCTACCTTTAACCATAGCGTTATCATCGACATCAATGGGATCCTTAGATTTAAATGTTTAGGAGGTTGTATATCGTTAGCTTTAGGATCTAAGCTCGTAGTAGAGGTTAGATAGATGTTGAGGATCATACCGATTAGCTTCGATTCTATGGGTACCAGAAGTATGTGCATCTACGTGGAGACAAACGATGTGAAAGTTATAGTGGATCCAGGCGTATCCCTCGCACCTGTAAGGTATGGCCTACCCCCTCATAGTTTAGAGGTGGAGAAGATGGAGGAGGATTGGAGGAAGATCGTAGATTACGGCTGTAAAGCGGATATAGTTATAGTTACACACTATCATTACGATCATCATAATCCAGATGAGGGGTTAGAGATATACGATGGTAAGGTAGTCTTCGTAAAGAATCCTAAGGCTAATATTAATCTAAGTCAGAAGTTTAGGGCAGGATACTTCCTAGAGAGGATACGTAACCTTCCATATAGGTTGAAGGAGGCTGATGGTGGAGAATACGTATTCGGATCTACGAGGATTAAATTCTCTAAACCAGTATTCCACGGTGTGAATCCTAGGCTTGGATACGTAATACAGGTCCTCATAGACGACGGTACTATGAGGTTAGCTTACACGAGCGATGTAGAAGGCCCCTCCCTAGAGGATCAGGTAGAATTCCTGATAGAATCTAAGCCTACGATAGCATTCGTAGATGGTCCTATGACATATATGCTCGGCTACAGATACCCTAAAGCCAGCCTCGATAGATCCATAGATAATCTATGTAGATTGATAGAGGGAGGCTACCTCGAGGCCCTCGTATTAGATCACCATTTACTAAGAGATATAGCTTGGATGGATAGGATGAAGCCTCTCATAGATAGAGCGAGCGAAATCAACGTGAAGATTATGACCGCGGCCGAGTTTGCAGGTCAGAAACCCTCCCTTCTAGAAGCTAGAAGGAGAGAGTTATATGAGCTCTACCCTGAGAAGCCGTCTAGGAGGTGGAGGGGGCTTGAAGAATAGTGTCACTTCAACCCAAGCCTATCCATGTAGCTTGATAGCCTCTTGAAAGCTTCAAGCCTTTCCTTATCGCCTAACTTGGACTTCTCATATGCTTCATCTAGGATTTCTATAACCTCATCATAGACTCTACGAAGTATAGGGAATGGTATACCATCCTTACCCCCGAATGCAAAGCTATATTTAACCGGATCCCTCCAGCTTGGCGGCTCCCCATAGATTATCTGCGATAATAGAGCTAAACTCCTAACGGTAGTAGGTCCCATACCCTTCAAAGCTAGTAGCTCTTCATAGTTTGATGGTCTAATCCTATAGGCAGCTTTCAACGCATCCCAGTTTACAGATTCTGGGTTAAGTTTAAGCTTCATCAAAGGCTTCCGATCGGTTGCGCTTAACCCTAAAGCCTCCTCTATAGTTCTCTGCCTATGATCCAAACTTAACTCTGATAAAATCCTTCTAACCCTCGATGGCCCCTCACATGCAAGGTCGACGGAAGCTCTCCTACACCCCTCAGATTCGTATGCAACCATATTCAGCACGTAGCTATGCCTACCATCACCTACTATAGCTTCATGAGGTTCGACTACGAAGCTTTTAACCCTATCAGATATCCAATGGTATCTTCTAGCCCACCCCAATTCTTCGTTCATACCTTGCTGTATTACAGCCCACCGCCCATCGTTGCATATGAACATAGTATGATGATATATCTTGTATCCATCCTGGATGGCGGCATTATCGATTTTAGCCGTAAGCCTACTAGCATACCTAAGCTTATAGGATTCCTCATCTGAGAAGCCGTAGATCCTACATACCTCTAGAATCTCATCCTGAGCCTTCCTGCTTTCGGAACCTTTACCGCCTACGGCTCTAACACCTATGTCGACTCGAGATGATAATATACTCTTTAGAACTCCGCATACGACGGTTGTCGTACCGCTACTATCCCAATCGTAGCCTAGTACGCATGATAAACTCTGAAACCAGAAGGGGTCGGATAGCCTTACGAGTATACCGTCGCATCCATACTCATCATACATAATCTTAAGTATTATAGAGCTTAAAGCTTTCATACGTTCTACAAGCCATCTAGGAGCTCTACCTCCATGTAGAGGTAGATCAGCTACACCGGATTTCTCCAAGGATATATCGAGATAGATACTTGATCGATATAAGATAAGGTTTATGACTTCAGGATCGATAAACAAAATATATTGAGGGATATGGGGAGGGTACTCGTCGTATACTACTCTAAGACGGGGAATACTAGAAGGTTAGCGGAAGTATTCGCCGAAGCTTTAAAGGAGGAGGGGTTAGAAATCGATTTAAAACCTGTCTCGGATGTTAAACCCGAAGATCTAGAAGCGTATGATGGTATAGCTATAGGATCGCCGACATACTATGGGCTTATGGCTTCAGAGGTTAAGAAGCTGATAGATGAATCTGTTAAGATACATGGCAGGCTGGATGGTAAGGTTGGAGCTGCATTTACATCCGCAGGGGGGTATTCCACCGGAGCCGAGACAACAATCCTATCGATAATATCATCGATGCTTATACACGGTATGATAGTTCAGGGCGATCCTGAAGACTACCATTATGGTATAGCGATTAAAGGTAGGTTGAAGCAATCTGATATCGAAGATGTAAGACGGAAAGCTAAGAGGATGGCGTATCTAGTTAAGAAGCTTACAGGTTGATCGTAGCCTTCATATAATATTCATCCCCCTATTTCTCAGGTGTCGATGGAATCGACGCAACTCTTTATACGTAAGCGTAGCATAGATAATCTAGCGAGTGGGATAAGGGTTGTCGTCTAAGAAGGATGAGAAATCTAGTAGGATAGTTCCGCATAAGCATTGCCCGGTATGCGGTGTAGCTATCCCGATGGATAAGGAATACTGTTCTAGCGAATGCGCCGAAGCTGATATGAAGCAGAAGAAGCAGCTTGATCGTATGAGGAAGCTCGTATACCTGATGATAGCTGTCATGATAGCTTTAACGATCTTAATGATGTCCTTTGGACGTTAGGGGGTCCTTACCATTGAGTAGGGATACTAAAAAGCCTAAAGTTGTAGAGATGCTCGGGGATCTCGCAGAATCTTACGCTGTGAGCGGTAGATACGTCTATCTAAAGATTAGGGGTTCACGCTACGACTATATGATCTATGGTAGGGGTTCTGCTGGGTTATATAATGTTTCATCTGTATTAGCGGTTTACACTGTATGCGATGAGGATAGTATGGATGAAAGGTATGATCCGGTGTTCAGAAGGCTTAAATCTATGGAGTGTATATGGGATAGCCGTAAGCGATTGTTCAAACCAAATCCTATACTGGAGGAGCTTAAAGCGTATATACCGGATCTACAAATATCTATGGAGCTTACCGATCAGCTTAACCGTGATGAATCTATCATGAATAGCATGCTTAAACTTAAGCCTTCATCCCTATCGATATCGCTCTTCTCCATACCGCCGGAATATCAGCCGTTCACTATGTATAGGGAGGCTTTGATTAAAGGTATGGCTGAATACTATAAGCTTCCGCTAGCTATACGCTGGCATATATCGATGGTTAAAACTCATCCACCTCTCTCCAAGCCTCCGATACGTAGTATCGTAGATCTATTAGAATCCATCCTAACGTATGTGAAGTCGGAGGTGGATAGATCTTTAAGAATGTATGATGTGAGTATAGGTTGATAATTTATGCTCCGCGTCGATAAGCCCATAATAGCCGTAGATATAGGTGCCACAAATATAAGAGTAGCTCTAACGGATGGATCTAGGCTTATCGATAAGGTGGTAGAGTCTACCGTTAAGCTTAGAAGTAGCTGCGATCTAGCTCTACAGGTTGTCAGGTTATCTAAGAGTATTATGGATAGGTATAGGATCGATAGTATAGCTGCTGTGGGTATAGCTACGATAGGCCCTATGGATATGAGGAGCGGTGAATTATTTAACGTAGCTAATCTACCTATGGAGACTCGTATCGATAGAATCCCTTTGAGGAAGCCTGTAGAGGATACTCTCGATGTACCGGTATTCATGATAAACGATGCTAGTGCAGCGGCTCTAGCCGAGCATATGTTCGGAGCTGGTATAGGTCTAGCGAACCTAGTATACATAACTCTAAGTACGGGTATCGGCGGAGGGGTTATCGTAGATAACAACTTACTTAAAGGTAAGGATGGTAATGCACATGAGATAGGTCATATAGTCGTCGATATGGAGGAGAAGCTTGTATGCGGATGCGGAGGTAGAGGGCATTGGGAAGCCTACTGTTCAGGTTCAGGTATACCTAAGTATACGAAGCTTATAGCTGAAAGCAGGGAGGAGTTATGGTATTCAAGCCTACTATACCGGGAAACCGGCGGATACCTAGATAAGGTTACATCGAAGCTCGTCTACGATCTAGCTAGACGCGGGGATGAATTTTCCATGAAGATCGTGGAGGATGTAGGTAGGATCAACGCTATGGGGTTTGCATCTGTGATCAATGTATATGATCCAGAGCTTATAACGGTAGGTGGATCGATAGCGCTCTACAACTCGGATCTAATACTACCCTACATAGATAGATGGGTTGGAAGATACACGGTTAATAGGATTCCACGTATAATTGTGACACCTCTAGGTGCGGATATAGGTCTATATGGAGGTATGGCTGTAGCTGTTAAGGGATTGAAAGGTGAGATCTAGTGTCTAGGTGGACGGGCCTAACCGTATGCATGGTAGGATATGGGAGGAGGTCTGGTAAAACAAGGGTTATAGAGGAACTTACAAGGATACTGACATCGAGAGGTTATAGTGTAGCTACGGTTAAACACTGCTCCCACCCTATAGATGTAACCGGTAAGGATACATGGAGGCATAGAGCTGCGGGTGCTAAAGCAACTCTAGCCGTCTATAAGGATGAAGCTGCACTCTTCCTAGCAGGATTAGAGTGTGATATAGATAGATATCTCGATCTACTTCCATCGACATCCTTCACTTTGATAGAAGGATTTAGAAAGCTTAACTACCCAAAGATACTATGTGTAACCGATGGAGTCGGTGAAGATTCTATAGACGATATAGGTGACCTGATAGCTGTAGTCGTATGTAGTAGCGATGTTAGAATCGATAGTATAGGTAAGCCGGTATTCTATCTAGGTAACCTCACACCTCTAGCCGATATACTTGTAGATATGGCTTTAGATAGGACTGTACGCTTCCTAGGAGGATTAGATTGTGGTAGGTGTGGATTTAGGGATTGTAGAGGTTTCGCTTCAGCTATACTAAGAGGTATGGCGAACCCCTATCTATGTACGTTAAGTAGGGGTTCTAAGGTCGAGGTTACACTCGATGGGGAATCTATCCAACTGAATACGTTCACAGAGAAGATAGTATTTTCAACTATTAAAGCTCTACTCTCATGTCTTAAGGGATTAGAGAAGCTGAATAGATCGGATGTCAAGTTCAGGGTGGAGGTATACTCTACATGAGCATCATCTAGATATTCATATAGGCTACTGGAGATGTCTCTGTATAATGGGGGGTTACAGCTTGATGGAAGATCTAGGTTCTATCGTTCTAGTTATATTGATAGGTGGCTTAGTGGGTTTCCTATCAGGTTTCCTAGGTGTTGGCGGTGGCTTCATCCTCGTACCGCTACTAATATTCACCGGGATTCCGATACATACAGCTATCGGAAGCAGTTTAGCATACATAGTTTTCACAGCGATCTCAGGTCTCATCCAACATCGTAGGCAGAGGAATCTCGATCTAAAGCTAGCCTTACTAGTATCGTGTAGTAGCGTAGTCACAGCTCAAATCGGCGCGATCACAACCCTATATATCGAGGCGAGACATCTCGAATTACTTCTCGCCATCATGCTGCTCGGGACTGCTGTAAGGATGATCATTCAAAGAGATATAGGTGAGTATGGTGGAGGCTATAATGGTATAGAAGCATCTACGGGGCGTAGAGTAGTGATTGCGGCATCTATTGGTCTGCTAACAGGCTTCCTCTCAGGACTCCTAGGGGTTGGTGGAGGGTTTCTACTAGTCCCCCTTCTAGTCATAGTATTGCATACACCAATCCATACGGCTATAGGAACCAGCTTAATGGCTGTGATAGGATCAGCAGCCTCCGGAGCTATAAGACATTGGATGATAGGTAACGTCGATCTAGCTCTGGCTGTAATCCTATCTGTAGGCGGAGTAGCCGCAGCCCCCTTAGGTGCAAAGGCTTGTAGGAAATTCTCTCAAAAACAATTGCGAAGAATCTTCTCTGCGGTCCTAATCGTACTCGCCTTCAAACTTCTAGCCTCTACATGACTCTATTTTATTTTATATGGTTATAGCGCCCAAGGCTTAATAGTCTCTCTTCATATAGTCCTTTCTAACTTTACGCTTTGAGGATATGAAAATAAAGTTTTTAGATTACAATATCCTCATCCTTTGGTAATTCAGCCGGTTTTATATCTCTGTAGAAGCCCCATGCTCTCAGCCTATTATACTCTCGTTTTGCAATCTCTCCGAATCGGGAGATTCTCCTCGATAATGCTGGTAAATCCCCATAGTCTACAGTCTCGATCGATAGAAGCATCTTTTCCATATCTAACCTCATCTTCTCTACCATACTAGGCTGCTCGCTAGCTATATTATTTGTTTCTCCCGGATCCTTTTCTAGATCGTAAAGTTCATCCATACCGTTAGAGTACCATACGTATTTGTATTTCAAACTTCTCAGCGCTTTAATTCTATAGTTAAAACGTCTTATATCGAAATCTGGATGCCTCCTCCATATTAGAAAGAACTGCTGAATAGATTTACTATACTCTACTAGAGCATACTCCCTAACGGGCTGATCCTCTGTTATACTCGGCATCAACGAGACGCCCTGTAAAGTCTTCCAATACTCTTTATCCTTAACGCCTAGGATATCTAGTATGGTGGGTAAAATATCGTGTGTCTGAGAGATCCACTTCACCCTTACAGCCTTCGGCACAGCTTTAGGATACCTAATGATTAATGGAACCCGGACTAGCTCGTCGTAAGCACATAGGTGATGTTCCACATGCGGAGGATGCTCACCATGGACATCCCCATGATCAGATGTGATTATGATCAAGGTTTCATCCGCCAACCCTTCCTCATCTAAATGCGAGAAGAGTTTACCTATCCTATCGTCTAGGGTGGCCGTACATCCGTCGTAAAGGGCTTTTTCTATACGCCACTCCCTCTCACTAAGCTTTAAGGCACCAACTCTTATATCTATACATTCATTAACCGATTCTAGTCTAGCTACGGATCTAACCTCATCCTCACTTACGTCTGACGGCAGAAAACGGCTTCTGAACGGCTCAGGCGGCCAGTATGGTCCATGTGGTTCTATGAAGTTTATAAACATGAAGAATGGCTTCTCATGATCCCACGCCCTCTTAAGCCAGCTTATAGCTGCATTTACCGTTTTGAGGGATCCCTTATCCCGCTCCCCTATCTCTTTAAAACCCTCTTCTACATAAAACCATTCTACAAACCTCTCTCCGCTAGCTTCCCTACTCACTAGGTAAAATTCCTGAAACCCCCTCGCTACTCCGGTTTTCCTACTTACCCATCCATTATTCGAGAAGCCTATTGTCTGGTAGCCTAGTCTACCTAGGATTTCAGCCATAGTAGGGAATTCTACGGGTAGGACTTCGCAGTTGGCATCTGCTCCGTGGCCTGAGACATATCTTCCCGTGAATAGGGATGCATGGGATGGTAGTGTCCATATGCCTGGTGTGATATTATTGAGGAATATAGCGCCTTCGCTTGCTATTCTATCTATGTTAGGTGTGGTTTCCTTTGGATAACCGTAGCAGGATATGTTATCCGCTCTCTGCGTATCCATTACTATCAAGAGTATATTGGGTTTATCCAAACGAGTCACCTAGAGAGAAATGTGGGAAGGTGAATGCATCTACCGGTCGTAGCGGATTCGTTCGCGGCTAGAGAGATAGCCATAGTCTTATACGAATCTTCGTATGGTGTACGTAATAGTTTCTTATCTCTCGTCAGCACGGCTTCGATGAATGCTTTATGCATATCGATTGTAGGATCTCTAAGTAGCCTATAGACTTCGCACCCCCTATCCTTACGGTATATCCTCGCTTCAGAGGGATGTATATAGCGAATCAACATTTCCCTGCAGATTATATCCATAGCTACGGAGGATTCCCTTGTAGCCTTATCTTCGACTGAGCTATCCTCTGTAGCTCTGAAGATACCGGGGTATAGCGCATATGTACTATAGATGCAGCCTACGACACCGTTTTCGAACTTCAAGGATACTACGTAGCTAGCCCAATTATCGAAGCCCATAGCTCTATCCTCCTCTGTATTCCTACCCCTCTCTGTATAGGCTGCATATACGCTTTCAACTTCACCTGCGAAGAATCTCGCTAGGTCGATTAGATGTATAGCTTGATCAACCATCTGCCCCCCACCTTGACTCCTAAGTCTAATCCAGCCGACTAAAGGTATAGTCCAATACCAGTAACCGGTTATCATGGATAGGGTATCTTCATCTATAGCCTCCCTAACCTTATCGGCTAAATTCGAGTATCTTAGTTGGAAGCCAACGGCTACTATCCGATCGCTCTCCCTAACAATCTTCAGGAGTTTATTAGCCTCCCCGATATCTAGAGAGATAGGCTTTTCAAGTAAAACATCAAGACCTGATTCAAGACATTTAATGGTTTGAGATACATGTAATGGAGTAGGCGTCGATATAACGGCAACATCCAACCTCTCCTTTTCTAGCATCTCATCGAGATTCTTGTAGATTCTCACATTGTAAGTAGATGCAACCTCCTGAAGCCGCTTCTCATCTACATCGCATACCGCTTCTAGAGATACTTCCTCAAACTGACTAGCTACCTTTATATGGTTAAGCCCCCTTCTTCCTGCACCGACGAAGCCGAACCTAATCTTCGACAAGCTTCCACCTCTTTTCGCTAACATAGAGTAGTACCCTATCCACTTCGGTGTTAAGGCCAGGCTCTCTGCTTAAGATCGGATCCACGGCTTCTATCCACGTCAACCATCTATCGCTAAGCGGGTCATAAACAACATTACAGTACGTATGGATCGGGTATTGAGGATGCTCGTATCGAGAGCTAGGCTTCCACTCCGCGACGAATATACTCTCCAAGTTAAGGTTTCTATAATCTATCACATAGCCTGCGAAATACTTGGTAAGTGCAGCTCCGTTTACTACATCCAACGTTTTAGTACCCATAAATACGGGGCCTAGCGAACCTGCATGTATCGAGCCGTTTAGGAGAAAGTAGTCTGGCTGATGCTCTCCATCAACTGTGGGGATACCGAGTTTCACCCAATTCCTTCCATCACTACTTACTGCTAGAGCGGTATGAACAACCTTTGTACCTGCCTTCCTAGCTTTATATAGACAGATATACCTTCCGTCAACTATATCTATCGTACAATCCCTAGCTTCACCGCTATCATAATCCTTATCCCCCCTAAGCACGAAACCCCCCGGCTCCCAAGGTCCTGAAGGATCCTCTGCTACAAGGAGAAACGTCTCCCACTTACTCTCAAATATCCTCTTCTCATCACCAGCTACATTCCTTTCAGCGATATCTACCGAGAGGTAAAGATGGTATTTACCGCTGAGAGGATCGCGAAGTAGTTGCTGATTTTCGATACTCTGAACAGTTTTTCCGATCGATTCGCTTAACTCCTCCTTCGTTAGCCATGTTACAAGGCTATAATCTTCGCCATTCCGCGATCTATATATCTCAACCGCGTAGCCACGCTTCTCAGAACCCATTCTAGGTCTACTCGTAAGCCAGTATTCCCCATCATACTCATCTATCCAGAGCTTCCCAGCACCACACCAGGAACCCGGATCGAAGCATGGAGGATTCAGTAAAACCTTTCTAAACCTCCTACGTGCAAATATCGCCTGCAAAGGATATAGACCACTCCACACTCCCATATAACCACCATTCTCAACCTTTAAGATTTAAACATATTTAAGATTTTTTACTTATCTAATGTAAGCTAAGGAAATATTTAAA
>CAZBGY010000020.1:0-26990 GCA_964491605.1 uncultured Candidatus Bathyarchaeia archaeon | reverse complement strand
CTAAGATCAACCCTACCCTCCTCAAACCAGTCGATAGCCTCCTCCCTAACCACCCTGACCACCCATAGTATATGATAGACCGCTAAACTACTTATCCCTAACCCCCCTTCTAAACCTTAACCAATAAAGTATAGTGGGAATGAGCTGGAACATTAGGTTTGGTCGTGAAAGATCCAGAAGGATATCACATTCTAAGCGGTATACATGTTATAGCCGTGAATGGTAGGATTCGACCTCTACTATTGGGTACAGCCATACTTTAACCTAGAACCTATGACGGCGGCATTCTACGATAGGATACCGGTATATCAGCTGTTCTCAAGAGTGGGGATGGCGGAGGCTTTGTAGGTAAGGATGGAGTATCCGTCGGATTAACCTCCATAGAGGCTAGGAGATGTGGAATAGCGTATGAAGCAGGGGATCGATTTTCTAGTGCTCCGGGCGGGATTTGAACCCGCGACCCCTGGCTCGAAAGGCCAGGATACTTACCAGGCTATACGACCGGAGCCTTTTCTGCGGTTTGATTTATTCAGTTATGGTTGGATTAAAGTTTTTCTTTTCATATCTGGTATAGATTTCTAGCTTTGTCTCGGTCGACTGGTATTTATGGTGTGGTGTTGGCTGCTGGTAGGGGTAGGAGGCTTGCTCCCTATACTGATGCTGTTCCTAAGGAGCTTCTACCTATAGGTAGTAAGCCTGTTATACAGTATTGCATCGAAGCTTTGAAGGATGCTGGCGTCGAGCGTATATTCATAGTTTTGAGCCAGGGTAAGGATGCTATCCTAGAGTACTTTAAGGATGGATCTAGATTCGATGTACGTATAGCTTACCTCTATCAGAATCTTGAATCTGGTATCGGTACTGCTAAGGCTGTCGAAGCTGTTAGGGGATGGGTTTACGGAGATTTCGTAGTTTTGTACGGGGATACATTCTTCCATCCATCGAACTTTGTATCTTCTATGCTCGACTTCCATTACGCTAAGGGTTCTAAGGCTACTATAGGTCTCTACCATATAGCTGGTGATCCTAGGAGGTTCGGCGTAGTTAGGGTGGATAGCGATTATAAGATCTTGGAGCTTGTAGAGAGACCGTCGACCGATATACTAGATAGATTTAGGGTTGATGACGGGTATCTCGTTAATTCAGGTCCCTTGATACTATCCGAGGATATATTCCGCTATATAGAGAGGACGGGTTTATCCCCTGACGGCGAATACTGGATTACGGAGAGTATAAGGCTTATGATAAACGATAATCTACCGGTCTACGGTTATAGGATACCTAGCGAAGTATTCTGGAGGGATGTAGGTACTCAAGAATCTAGACTTGAAGCTGAGAGGTATGCTCTAGAGAAGCTTAACGCTAAACTATAACGCTACTCGATATCCTTCTCCATAACGATTACCCTAGGTTTAAACCCTAAGCTACGGTATAGTCTTATAGCTTTCCTATTACCGACCCATACAGATAGCCTAACCTTAGTGAAGCCTCTAGATTTAAGCCTGGATAGGCATCTCTCCATGAGCATCCTACCTATACCCCTTCCCCTATATTCTGGTAGTACGTATAGATCCGTTATAGTGGCATACCTATCGGATCCTCTAAGCTTCAAAGGGGGATCGTAGCTTCTAGATGCTATGAATCCTACTATCACTCCTTCATCCTCAGCTAGCAATATACTCCCAGGATCCTCCATATACGCTTTAACCATATAGTCTATCCAACGCTGCTTAGCCTCATCATCCAATACGAATCTTAGATAGCTTGCTTCAGGATCATCCATAAGCTTAACCCAAAGCTCTACGAGCTTAGCAACCTCATCTATAGATCTAGGGGGGCGAACCTCTAGCACTCTAAGCTGAAACCTCCGCCGAAGACATCTACTAGAGCTCTCCGGAATCCATCGATATCCGAAGGTGCGTAGGCTACGAATACTATCTCCTTAAACTTATAACCCGAATCTAGAGCTTCCCTCACAGTTTCAGCCATAGCTTTAACTGCTTCGTATACATCCAACCCGCCGACGCCTGTACCCATACCTGGGAAGGCTATTCTACAGACGTTAAGATTGAACGCAACCCTTAAAGCTGCGGCTACAGCTCTACGTACGGCTTCGATCGTAGTCCTCTCAGCAGGTTTCTCCATAGTCGGAGCATGTATAACGTAACGTGCTTTAAGCCTACCTGCAGACGTAGCTACAGCTTCGCCTACAGGTACCGGTGCATATCTTAGAGCCTCCCTCTCTATCTCCTCGCCTCCAAACCTCTTTATAGCCCCGGCTACACCTCCACCCATGATCATCAAGCTATTAGCAGGGTTAACTATAGCATCTACATCCTCATCGACTATACTACCCATCCTCAAGGTTATCTTGACACCCTTATACTCGAAGCTCAAACCGTATACACCAAGCCATCTATCCTGTAGACTACGGGTTTAAACGTTACTCAAGCTCCTCTATCCTCTCCTTAAGGTATACGTCGACTATGTAGCTTAACCCATATCTACTAAAGGCTTCCTGCTCAGCTTTACGTTTATGCTGGAGGAATACATCTATCTCCCTAGACCATAAGCCAGTCTTATACCTAGGATCATTCTTCAGCTCGTAGAGCCTCTTGATATCTACCTCAGTCAGCGGGTCGCTTGGAAGCTTATACCTGGTTATATCGGATGCATAGACTCCAGCCCATCTAGCATCAGGCGTGGTTAGATCCGTTAGGTGAGCCGCGTTAGCTGAGCCGGATATTATAACCATAGCTATATGCATACCCCATGGATCCCCGTCGACGAATATGTAGACCGGTAAACCTATCTCCCTATTAAGCCTCCTTATAAGCTTACGAGTAGCTCTAGGAGGTTGACCAGCTGTATGTATGAGTATAGCTTTAAATTTCTCGTACGCCTTCTCCTCCACGAGTCTAGTGAACATAGCACCCTTCTCTATAACTATAACACGTTCAGCCCCGCATTCTATGAATTCGGCTGTAGATAGCGTAGGACCTATAACGAATCCATCTGGATGGCTTAGCAAGTTTATCCTCCTCCCCTCATATCCTGCTACGGTATACTCTATGGTTAGATCTCCGAATATACTCGATCTCTCCTCAGGATATATGTTGAAATCCTCTCTGGGGAATCTTATAACCGTCTCTAAATCCGTGATCACATTATCGCTCTCATACTGATCTACGAAATCCATCTCGTAGGCTTGAGCCATATAGAATACATCCCTAAGCGTACTAGTCTTACCTTGAGTGCATAGCTGGTGAGCTATAGCAGCCACCCATATAAGCTGGGCTAAAGGTCTCAGATGCCTTATATTACGTGCAGTCCTTCTAACAGTCTGCTCTCCTAGAATGTATTGTCTAAGCTTCGGATCATATATTATATTCTTAGTAGATCTGCTAGGAATGGTTACGTAGGGGAATTCATCCTCCTCTATGGCACGGTATATGTCGTAGCCTAGCTTCTCAAGCGAAGCTATAACCTCCCTCCTCCTCTCCTTCATAGAGCTTCTTCCATATTCTTCAAACCTTTCCATCTCTTAACCCTCCTGAGGAGTTTACTTATATCAGGTTCATCCCTACCTGTAAGCATGGATGAGAAGCACGCTATCCTCCGTAGATACTTCTCATATATGGAGAAGTATTCCTTCGCTCTCTCAACCCTCCTCTTACGTGAGAGGTAATCTGCAAGCTTACGGGCGGCCATCCTCACAGCCCGAGTTATCTCAGCTTCTATCTCAGGTCTATCAGCTATAAACTCTTTACCTAGGGTCCTATAGGGTATACGAGTTGAGCATATATGGACGACGACGGCTACCGGATCGTTAGCAGGGTCAACTTTATAATGTCTCCAATCTATAATCTGATTCACAACCTTCCAGGATACATCGCTAGATTCATCGTAGAGGAGCGGAATCTTATTAGCAAACCTATACAGGGTTATCCTACCCGTTCGAGGGACATCTCCACCGTATGCTAAAGCTACCTCAACTATGAAGGGGTAACCTGAATAGGCTGAAGGCTTCCTCTGAACCGCTACGGCGAATTCAGGGTTTAACTCCTTCCTGACACCCTCCAATAGCAGCTCCTCTCCTAGCGGGGATAGACATGAAGGGTCTGGTGGGAGGAATTCATCGAAATTCTTTAAAGCATACGCTAGATCGACTATCTCGCCTGCCGTCAGATCAGATGGATCCCTGTAAGGATCTAGATTATAGGCTTTCAGGAATTTATCCGCCGTAGCCTCCCCAACCCTATGGAAATTCTTGACGAGGAATTCTTTAAGAGTTCTACAATCAGTTGAATTCACCATCCTACGTAGGGTTTCTACATCCACACCGTGGGGGTGGGGTTGAACCTCCCTAGATGCTGGTGGAAGCTTCCGAGTACTACGCTTGAACATGTATAGCATACCGTACGGATCTATGAAGCTTATCTCGGCGTACGGATTAGCCATAGCCGTCTCCTTGAAGTATTCTAACACCTTACTTGAGGAACGCTGGTAATCCCCCTCTAGGAATATCTCGATCACAGTCCCCCTCCACCTAGGGCTTCCATTACGATGAACCTTCTCCTCCACTATTATGGGGCTATTCTTCTCGACGTCGATCAGCAGCCTATACTCGTAGATATCCATGCCACCGGTGCTCGATATTATATGCGCAGGCCTATTCGTAGTTATCTGCCCGTATAGTATAGCCATCTTACCTCCAAGCCCGAATATACCCCTCATCTGCTTCAAGGTATGTTTGGATCCGTAGAGGATCCTACCGAAAGCATACGGTATATACTCCCCAGGTATACCTGAACCATTATCTTCAACCCTTAAACGGTATACTTCGAAATCGAATTCTTCAGCTTGGATTAGGCTTACATGTATATCCGGTGGTACGCCTATAGCCTCGGCTGCATCCAGAGAATTCTCTACGAACTCTCTTATCGATGTATAGATAGCTCTAGCCGGATTCGTGAAGCCTACTATCTCCCTATGCCTATAGAAGAATTCCGATGGGGATATCTCCCTAAACTTCTGTCTACTCATACCGGACTTTAACGTAGACTTTAATCGGGAATAATCCGAGATATAAGAAGTTTACATATATATTAGCCTAATTCGGGGCTACGCCAAAACTCGAATTCCATCCTCTTTATCCTACGCCTCTCCCTAAACAGGTACTTAAATACAGTGCTATGCTGCCTACCCTCCAAAAGCATCCTTACAGCTTGTCTAGCAACCTCAAACCCATCTCCAAAACCTATTATAGCTATAGTTTTAAGCTCATCCGAGACCGATATGTAGCATCCGGTAAGCTCCTCTATAAGAGAACGCATCTTACCATTCCTACCTATTACACGCCCAAGAAGCCTCTCTATATGCGCACCCTCGACTCCTAGATCCTTCTCTAGATCTATAACCTCGAATAACGCATCCT
The DNA here is from genome assembly GCA_964491605.1 of uncultured Candidatus Bathyarchaeia archaeon. Lineage (GTDB taxonomy): Archaea > Thermoproteota > CALKCG01 > B24 > DRYS01 > DRYS01. The sequence goes on along the minus strand of CAZBGY010000020.1, from coordinate 21,553 downwards.
CTCTAGCTAGGGTGAAAGCTTTCTCGGGAGAGAAGCCTAAACCTATAGCATACACTATATTCTTAGCAGTCATCATATCCGATACAGATTTAGAACCTTCATCTAACACTATTTCTACACCACCTGAGTCACCGTCGACATAGAGCTTTACACCGAACTCAGATTCTATCCTCTGCTTAACAGAACCGGATCTACCGATCAAGACCCCTATCCTACTCGGAGGAATCCTAACGAATGCCCTATGTATCACAGTATCTCACCACCTATTATACGGCTAGCGAGTACCTCCTCACTCTCAAGATCTAAGCCGAACCTAGAGAAGAACGCATTTATATTCTTTAGATCCCTGATTAGGAGGGTCTGAGCATTAGGGTGCTCTATGGATAGGGCTTGAGATAGATCGAATATAACTGGCTCACCTCTCCAAAACATAATATTGTATTCGCTTAGATCACCGTGAACGATACCTGCCTTAACCCATAGAAGGCTTACGTTCGATAGAATCCTCCTATAGACGGCTTCAGGGTTATCGAGTATGGAATCCTTCAGTAAGGGTGCAGGTACACCATCCTCGCCTATAAACTCCATAACCAGTATGTTATCCCTCACGACTATGGGTTTAGGTACGCGTACACCCGCATCGTAAGCCTGCTCTAGATTCTTGAATTCTTTAGAAGCCCAAAGCCTTATCAGAGCTCTAACATCACGCTTCACTTTATGGAACCTCGGATCACCCTCTATGTATCTGAGCATAGATTTACGTCCGAAAGCAGATGTTACTGTCAAGTATATCTTGATAGCTAGATCATCCCCACCTCTATTCTTAGCCCAGTATATCCTAGATTCTTTACCGGAGCTAACCGCGCCGAATACCTTAGATATATATCCCTGCCTCATAAGCTTATACAGATTCATAAGTGTAATTTTATCGAAAACCTCCTCTAATACGGCTTCCTCTTCATCCCTATCCCTCACTAGGTATCGATCCCTCTCCTCTAATCTACGCTGCCTACGTTCAATCTCCTCAGGTTCTTCCTCAGGCATACTATAGACGACAATATGATAACGTAGCTCATAACAATTTCTAAATCCACTATACCCCGGGTAAAATTACGAATAGCCAGAGATGTATACCGGGTAGACTAGTATCTGATGAGAGGTATAGAAGCGTCTAAACTTCTAGACTCCTTATATAACCGTTCTTCTTAAGCCATTCTACATGGTTATCTGGATACCTCCATAATATTGTTCCACGGGTTTCCTTCTGAAACTCCCAAGGCTCTACTAGAACTAGATCACCCTCCTTAATCCATATCCTACGCTTTATCTTACCCCTTATACGGCATAACCTTAGATAGCCGTCATCACATCTAACGTATAGCTTATCGTCTCCTAGAAACTTCTCTACGATACCCAGAATCTGCCCTTGACTTGGAATGATTAGATCTTTAAGCTCTTCCTCGCTTATAACTTTCTTCTTCCCCAACCTAGATCACCCGGCTATATTATACATCGTTAAGGCTCCTTATAAACCGATAGCCGACCGAAAGATTGAAATTACAGTTATAAGACTCTTTTACCCGTCCATTTTCTCAGAGATGGAGTAGGATAAGGTATGTTTAAGGTATACGAGATAGAGGATGTAGCGAGGATACCACCCTCACTCTTCGGTGTGGATCTTAGGAAAGCGGCTAAGGAGATACTAGAGGAGAAGTATCTACATCTAGTTAACGAGGAATTCGGCTATATCATAGCTATATTCGACGTAGAGGTTGAGCCGAAGGGGAAGCTTGTACTTGGGGATGGAGCTACATATCATAAGGTTAGGTTTAAAGCCGTATCCTTCTACCCGTCGCTCCAAGAGGTCGTAGAAGGCGATGTGGTAGATATCCAGGAGTTCGGAGCATTCGTAAGGCTCGGACCTATAGACGCCTTCATTCACGTATCACAGATAGCAGACGACTATATAGTCTACGATGAAGCTCAACCAGCATTCATATGTAAGAAGACACGTAGAGTCCTACGTAGAGGAGATATCGTTAGAGCTAGGGTTATAGCTATAAGCTTATCGAGCGCGGCTAAGAGTAGGATCGGCTTAACTATGAGGCAACCGTTCCTAGGTAAACTCGAATGGATATGGGAGGATCTGAAGAGGCTGGAAGAGGCTAAAGCTAGCGGTTAAGGTGTATAGATTATGGTGGAGATGGCGTGCCGCAATTGTAGACAGATATTCGATATACCTAGGGGCGTACCGCCCATATGCCCTAATTGTAAAACCCCTACGCTTACGACTGAGTGGTCAGGCTTAGTCGTCATACTGAATCCTGAGGGTAGTATAATAGCTAGGGAGCTTGGAGCCGCTAAGCCTGGTAGATACGCTATAAGAGTGGGACGTTAGCTTTTTATCAGTCGGATAAACGTTAATACATCAAGGAAATCTTTGAGGCGGGTATCGACCGGTATACTTGAGCTAGATAAGCTGATAGCCGGAGGTATACCTGAAGGCTTCTTCGTAGCTTTAACAGGTGAACCCGGTACAGGTAAGACTATACTATGCATGCACTTCATATCTCAAGGACTTAGAGAGAATGAGGGGTGCATATACGTTACGACAGAGGAGGATAGGGACTCTATAATCAATCAAGCGAAACAATTCAATCTAGGTTTCGATGATGGAGTGAAGAGGGGGAAGCTTATAATAATCGACGCCCTAACAGGTTCAGGTGATTGGAGCCTAGATACCCTAGATGTAGAGAAGCTTGTATCGAAGATTATAGAGGCTAAGAAAGCTCTAGGTTACGGTCATGCTAGACTCGTCATAGATAGCCTCTCAGCATTCTGGCTTGATAAACCCGCCATGGCTAGAAGATACTCGTACAGCATTAAACGTATACTATCGAGATGGAATCTAACAACACTAGCTACATCCCAGTACGCCATAACAACTGCGGATGCATTTGGATTCGGCGTCGAACATATAGCCGATGGTATAATAAGGTTTAGGAGATTCGTAAGAGGAGGGATACTACACAGGTATATAATCGTAGAGAAGATGAGGCAAACCCCTCACAGCCTATACATGTATGAGATAACGATAGTCGACGGAAAAGGTTTAACCTTGCTTAGACCTGCATCAGCTAGAGTTGAAGATATAGCTATACCTGAAGCGGTTAAGGATATGGTTAGAAGAGCCCGGGAGAAAATTGAACGTGAAATAGCCTAAATAAAGCCGAATCCGATTACCATCCATTGTTAGATAAAAAACCACTATTAAATCGAGACATCTATTTAACTCATCTCTTTCCTGAATTCGCCTAAATCAGATTCTACATAGGAGTATCGTTAACCATTAAGTTTTAAACTTAGCATATCCTCACCCCTCTGTATAGAAAAGCTAAAAGTAACTTTAATCTTCTGAACAATTATCCTCAAGCTAGTTTAGTTAAGATTTATGGCATGTAACGTAATGCTTCTCCCTATTTTGCTAGTTGCGGTTCTTTGGTTCCGCATAACCTTTCTTTAAACGAGTATCCTATGATTGAAGCTGATAAAGCTAAAGAATACAGGGTTTTTACCTATGCGTAAGCTCCTTAGCTCTCTCGGCTATACTTCTAGCCATATCTAGAGTAGAAGCATTCCCTCCAAGGTCGTATGTAACAGTTTTACCTTCAGCTATAACATCTTCTGTTGCTTGGAATATCGCTCTACCTAGATCCTCCTCTCCGAGGTATTCCAACATCCATGCGGCTGATAGTATCATAGCCGTAGGGTTAACCTTATACAAGCCTTTATACTTAGGAGCGCTTCCATGGGCAGGCTCGAACATAGCGTAGCTATCCCCAAAGTTACCAGAATATATGCATCCTATACTAGCGACCAGAGCTGCAGCTTCCTCTGAGATTATATCCATAAATAGGTTTGTACCGAGTATAACGTTCTGGTTGAATCTTTGAGGATTCTTAACAAGCTGCTGAGCCATATTATCTATGAAGTACTCCTCATACGATATATCAGGATAGGATTTCGAAACCCTATCGACTGCTTCCACGAATATACCGTCACACTCTCTCATAATGTTACGCTTAGTAACCACTATAACCTTACTCCAACCCCTTTTCCTAGCAATTTCGAAAGCTACACGTGCAACCCTCTCAGACTGTCTAGCCGTAATCTTCCTCACAGCGATAGCTACATCATCCGAAAGCCTATACTCTATACCAGAGTATAATCCTTCAGTAGCTTCCCTAACGCATACAAAATCGACTTCGCCGAGCCTACCGGTAGTACCCTTGAAAGTCTTTATAGGTCTAACATTAGCATACAAATCGAACCTCTGCCTTATACTAACAGGAACACTCTTAGGAGCCCACCTCTCAGGTATAGTAGTAGTCGGAGCCTTGAGACATGCATCACTCTCCTCTAAGATTTTCCAAGTTTCAGGTGGTATCATGGTATCCCCGCCACTCTTAAGCCACCATTCATAACCAGCTTCGCATAGCACTATCTCTATATCAGGATTCACAGCATCTAGAACAATCAAAGCGGCTTCGGTAACCTCAGGCCCTATACCATCACCTTTAATCAAAGCTACACGCTTAGTCAAAGCTAGATACCCCCGATTAAACCTTCATCAAATGGGAGGATCTAGAAAAATATTTCGGTTACACCTAAACTTAATAGAAACTAGAGTTAAACACCATAAATCCATACAGTTTATGATCATAAACTTAATTAAATATCCTAAATTCTAGCAAAATATAGACATAATATACAATGATAACTATGGAAATTTTATTTAATTCAAGTAGCATAGTATTTATCATAATTTATATCATGATTTAGCAGTATTCATAAGTGATTCAATAAAGTAGTTTGAAACTATCTATAAATTGCTATAGAAATACCTACTTGTCATCGAATATACTAGAGTTTTTTTATGAAAAATAAACCCAGCGAATGTATACTTTCATCTATGCTAGATATTCTAGATAATCCATAATCATCTAATTGCTAATATATAATTTTACGCTTAGAAGAGCCTAATACCGTAGATGTTTCGATTCATCTTCACTTCGATTATTCCACACTCCATGTACATCACTTTTACCGTCTACTCAGTGCCTCTATATAATGAGGATGATTCATCGACGCTGAATCTAGACCATACCGTATTTAGCTCTTCATTATCGAGGCGTTATAATCCCCCAACTATAGATAGCTTTCGATCACTCTAGAAATATGCTTGAATACTAATAGAGCTTAGTTAATATTTGGTTGAGCCATGGATATGATCCCTTTCTCAATCGTATCCCTATCTATAACAGTAGTATCTATGAACTATAAGCCTAGTAACTGCTACAAGTGTATGCAAGACTAATTATTCGAGCAGCTTTAACGTCTTATGCATCATCACAACCTATACTCTGCCGTCTACTAAGACTATAACTACCTCTCTAGGAGGCTTGCATTCTAGCTTTAAGCTTCTCCTCCTCTGAAGCTACAAGCTTCTCTAGGATGGATACGGCGAACTCTATCTCCTCCCTACCTATAATTAGCGGTGGTAACAGTCTTATCGTAGTCCTACCAGAGTATAGTATGAGGAGGCCATTCGCCGCTGCACCTAATACTATATCCTTCACCGCAGGTAGCCTTAAATCGAAAGCTATCATCAAACCTAAACCTCTAACCTCCCTGACAACCTTATACTTGGATAACTTATCCTCCAACATACGTTTGAATATGCATCCATACTCCCAAGCTCTATCCGGAAGCTTCTCTACTAACAGTACGTCTATGGTAGCTGAGCCTGCGGCGCAAGCTATAGGGTTTCCTCCGAAAGTGGATGTGTGCTCGCCTATAGATAGCTTATCCATCACCTCTCTAGGAGCTATGGTGGCTCCTATCGGTATACCTGATGCTAAACCTTTAGCTACGCATAGTATATCAGGTGTTACACCCCAATGCTGGGATGCCCACATCTTCCCAGTCCTACCTAAACCGCATTGAACCTCGTCGAATATGAGTAGGATACCCTTCTCATCGCATAGCTCCCTTACCTCCTTGAGGTATCCATCTGGAGGTATCCTAACACCTGATTCACCCTGTACAGGTTCTACTATGATAGCAGCGACGTCATCGGTAGCTAAACTCTTCAACTTATCTATATCGCCGTACGGCGCGAACTTAACTTCACCCATCAATGGTTCGAACGGACGTTTATAATCTTCACGCCAAGTAACCGATAGAGCGCCTATAGTCTTACCATGATATCCACCCATCATCGATACGAAAACTTTCCTACCAGTATATTTCCTAGCTATCTTCAAAGCTGCCTCCACAGCTTCAGCTCCGCTATTCGATAAGAAGACTTTATCCAGCCCCTTTGGAGCTATCGATATAAGCTTTTCGAGGAACTCTGCTCTAGCATCGTTGTATATCGACCCATGGCATACTATGAGCTTCTCAGATTGTTTCCTGATAGCTTCAACTATCCTTGGATGACAATGCCCTACTAGGGCGACACCGTAGCCGCCCATACAATCCACATACTCCCTGCCATCGATACTCCATATTCTAGCCCCCCTACCTCTAACCGCTACTATGGGAATCTTACTATACGTGGATGCAAGTATCCTATTCTCTACATCTATCATCCGATGTGCATCCAAGCCGTCCATATCCTATACTTATCCTCCTAGATCGGATGTAGGCTAGGTACTCTGAGACCTTCAACTTCATCGAAGCCTAACATTATATTCATACATTGAACAGCGGATCCCGCAGCACCTTTAACGAGGTTATCTATAGCGGATAAAACTACGATCCTACCCGTATGTTCATCGATATCGAAGCCTATATCACAGAAGTTGGATCCTACGACGGCTTTAGGATCAGGATATCTGAATAAGCCTTTCTTATCCCTTACAAACCTTATAAACGGTTCACCCTTATAGAATCCTCTGTATATCTTCCATAGATCTTTGATATCTAGACTTCTAGTAGGATATACATGACATGTAGCTAGGATTCCTCTAACCATATCGACCGCATGAGCTGAGAATCCTACCTTAACAGGGTTTCCAAGCCTTCTAAGCTCCTGCTCTATCTCGGCTACATGCCTATGCCCGGCTGGAGCGTAGGGTCTAACCACGTTAGCCCTTTCAGAATGGTGGGATGATAAGCTTCTAGAAAGCCCAGCTCCAGATGAGCCTATCTTAATATCCACGATAAGATGATTCTCATCTATAAGCTTCTCCTTAGCTAACGGTGCGAGTCCTAGTATAGCTGCTGTAGCGGTGCATCCTGGGCATGCAACCAGCCTAGCTGAACGTATCTCGCTTCTATGAAGCTCTGGTAGACCGTATACGGCTTCCTCTAGTAGCTCTGGATGAGGGTGGCTCCAACTATACCATCTACCATATTCGCTAGGATCCTTAAGCCTGAAATCAGGACTTAAATCTATAACCTTAACCCCGGATTCGAGGAGTTTAGGTGTAAGCTCTGATGAAACCTTAGCAGGAGTTGAAAGGAATACTACGTCGCATTTCGTAAGTCTATCCATATTAGGCAGCTCGAACCTAAGCATAGTTAACCCTCTGAGATTCGGATGTACTGTATGGAGATACTCCCCAGCGTTCATCCTAGAGGTAGCTACTTCAACCTCTACGTATCTATGCATGAGGAGTATCCTTAGCAGCTCTCCTCCAGTGAATCCTGATGCACCTACTACCGCTACCTTAACCATGTGTACCCCCTCGAATGTGTAGCTACAGTGAATCCTAACCGGATAGCCGATAAATCTATTGATAAACTTTCCCTTTACATTAAAGAGTGTTCAGCGATCTAAGAGTTAACCTTCGCAGCACTTCTCGTTATCTTTTCTCTATATGGTGGGGGGTTGTAAGCCTCTTAGAGGGAATTACAAGAAGCTCGGTATTCAACCGTATATTTTGAAGAAGCGAGATAAGCAAAGAAAGGTAAAGTTAAAATATAGCTGGATTCGTGAATGCTTCATAGCTAGGATATGGAGGTAAGGATACTGGAGGATAGATACAACCCGCTGCTGTATAGGAGGGAGATAAGGTTTTTAGTAGATCATAGGGGTAAGCCTACACCTATCAAGTACGATGTTAGGAAGTATATAGCGGCTATGCTGAATACTGATCTAAACCTAGTATATATAGTACGCTTCACTACTAAGACGTCGACGAATGTATCTGAGGGATTATGCCATGTATACGATAGCATCGATTACGCTAAACGTTTAGTACCGGATTTTATACGTAAGAAGAATGAAGCTAAACAATCTGGAGGCGGCTAGAGATGGCTAGCTCAAGTAAACGCAAGGGGAAAGGGTTATGGCATCTATTCGAATACGACTATAGATCTGGGGCTATAAAGCTTAAAGCCGAGTACTGCCCGCGTTGCAGATCCATAATGGCTTTCCACAAGGAGCCTATACCCAGATGGTACTGTGGTAAATGCCACTATACAGAGTATGTTAGGACTAGGAAAAGGTAGATGACATGATATTGCAGGTATATAAGAAACCTCTATACATATATGATGGATGCTAAGGATATGAAAACTCTACTCAAGGTTGAGGATCTATCCGTAGATGTGGGATCCACGCATATACTTAAAGGTTTAAACTTATCTGTGGATAGGGGTGAGGTTATCCTACTACTAGGTCCTAATGGATCTGGCAAATCTACATTCCTCCATACGTTGATAGGGGATCCGAGATATAAGCTGGTATCCGGAAGGATAATATTCGATGGAGTTGACATATCGCAGCTACCTATGTCTGATAGGGTTAAGCTTGGGTTAAGCTTAGGCTTCCAGTTCCCACCTAAGATTAGAGGTATAACCCTAAGATTTCTAGCTGAGAAAATACTCGAAAAGAGGGGTTTAACGAAAGGTGAAACTAGTAGACTCATAGAGAAGTATTCGCATATACTGAATCTAGACTATCTTCTCGATAAGGATCTATACGTAGGCTATAGCGGCGGGGAGATTAAAAGGGCTGAGCTTATGCTCACACTCCTACAAGCTCCTAAACTCCTTATGTTAGATGAGCCTGATTCAGGCGTAGATGTGGAGAATCTAGCTCTAGTAGGATCGGCTATATCAAGCTATCTATCAGAGGATGATAGTAGATCTGCGATAATAATAACCCATACAGGCTATATAGGCAAATACATTAAAGCCATGAGAGCCTACGTTATGGTGGATGGTAGGATAGTATGCAGAGGCGATCCTGAAATCCTAGTATCGAATATACTCGAGCATGGATTCGAAAAATGCTTTAAATGCGAGGGGATAAGATAGGTGGGGTTAAAAGAGATTAGGGATGCCCTCAGACAGAAAGCTTTATCCGCTCTATCTAAATCTTCACCTTATGGTTTAGATATCGATATATCTAGGTTTACAGTCGGCCTAGGTTCTGGTAGGCTTGATCTAGAGGATTACACAGATATTATGGAGTCCGTAGGCGTTGATTCCAAGGAGAGGGATAGAAGTGGAAGCTACTACCAGGTGGATAATATCGCGATGTACTATTCATCCAAGTATAAGGGGTTGGTGGTTAAACCCATAAGCGAAGCATTGAAAGACGAGGATATCCTAGATTACTACTGGAGAGCCGTACCAGTCGATCTAGATAAGTATACGGCTGCAGCCTTCCTATACGAGAGGGATGGATACTATATAAGGGTTGAGGACGGAGTCGATATACCTACACCCATACAGGCATGCCTACTTCTAAGAAGCCCATCCCTACTCCAAGTTCCGCACAACATAGTCGTAGTAGGTGAGGGAGCTAAACTACACGTATTAACAGGATGTACCGTAGCTAGGGAGAACCCGGGTATGCATATAGGTATCTCGGAATTCTACGTTAAAAAGAGGGGGCTCCTAACGTTCACTATGATACATAGCTGGAGTAGGGGTATGCATATACGCCCCAGAACATCAGTATACGTAGATGCCGGAGGCGTATTCGTAAGTCAGTATATAACCACATCGTTAGTAGACTCTATACAGATGTATCCCACCGTCCACCTCATAGGTGATGGAAGTAGTGCATACCTCTCATCGATAATAGTGGGTAGGGGGTCATCACATATAGATGTAGGTGGAGCTATCGAGCTTAAAGCAGCAAGATCATCAGGCGAGATTGTAACTAGGGTTCTATCGATGGATGAGAGTAGGATAGTATCTAGGGGCAGGATAAGGGGTTTGGTGAGGGGGGTGAGAGGGCATATAGAGTGTAGAGGGTTAATACTATCAGATGGATCACATATAGAAGCTATACCTGAGCTTGAAGCTAGAGCGTACGATGTGCAATTAACCCACGAAGCAGCTGTAGGTAAGATAGCTGAGGAGGAGATACTATACCTTATGGCTAAAGGCTTCACAGAAGATGAAGCTAAATCGATCGTAGTTAGGGGGTTCCTACAACCTAAACTCCCTATGCTACCAAGGCAGTTAGCAGACTATCTATCCGTAGTTATGGAGAGAATAGCTTACGCTCTTTAGAGGTATAAGGCGGTTTATATGAAAACAACCCTATACGGTGTAGTCGTAAGCGGGAAGGGTGTAGCTGCTAGATTCACATCCTACCGATGGTTTAAAGAATATGTCAGGGATATGGTCGGGTTCACACCGGCTCCGGGTACTCTAAACATACTTCTATCCCCAAGATCCTCGACTATACTTCGAAATCTCGTAGAATCAGGGCTTGGATTAAAGCTGGAGCCGCCTAAAGGGTTTAAACCCGCCTTAATGTTTAAAGCAAGGATTCTAGGTGTACCATCAGCTTTAATCCATCCTATTATCGAGGGTAGACGTATTGAGATAGCTGAATTCGTATCGCCTATAAACTTTAGAAGAATATTCAATCTAAGGGATTTAATGCCTATAGCCGTACAGCTAGACATAAATAGATCTTTCTGAGTATAAATGTACGTGGGCGATGAAGAATCTTCTCGCCGCTCCAGTCTGAAGAGCAGGGGCTCGATGAGGATGCCTGCGACAGCCGAGCCTCTATCTATAAGCAACCTTTAAATTAGATGCAGACTACGTATTTAGATCTACGTGATCCATCGATGCAACGCTTATCCACCGAAGGTTTCATAGAAGCTAGAGCTATGCTTCACAGTCACAGTACGGCTTCAGATGGTAAGCTACCTCCGAAAGATGTCGTGGAATATTATCGTTCTAACGGGTTTAAGATAGTATCGGTGACGGATCATGGGAAGATAACGAGGATCGATACGCTTAGCGATTGTATATACATACCAGGCGTAGAGGTATCCTCCGGTAAATCTAAGCTAGGTGAATCCTACCATATAGTAGCCCTTATGGTTGAAGATGAAAGTATACTTCAAGCTAGAGACGATCCACAGGAGCTGATAGATAGGGTATCCAGCTCCGGAGGCTTCGCTTTCATAGCTCATCCGCACTGGTCGAATCTAACCTATGAAGATCTAGCTGAGCTTAAAGGATACATAGGCATTGAAATATACAATACAGGCTGTGAAGTCGAAGTATCTAAAGGATATTCGCTTACATACTGGGATAACATACTATCCAAGGATCCATGTATACTAGGGTTAGCCGTAGATGATGCTCACAGATATGTGCTACCACCGATCGATGCCCTAGGCGGATGGGTTACCCTCCTATTAGATGAAGAGAGTTGCGAGTCAGTTGCACACGCCTTCAGGGATGGGAGATTCTACTCTTCGACGGGACCTGAGATAAAGCTTCTAGAGGTTTCATCTAACTACGTGAATATAGCTTCATCCCCTGTGGAGAAAGTTTCCATCATATCATCTAACGGTAAAGGTTTTGGTGTAACTATATCTGATCTAAGACTGTTCGTTAGGCTATGGAGGGATCGCGAGGAGAGACGTAACATCGAGAATATATTATCGTCGATCGATATAGATGTAGAGAATGGAAGAGAAGTTATAGTAATAGAGTCAAGGTATGGTAGGATACACTTCCTGATATCTAGCGGAGGGATAATAGGGTTCTCATGGAGTGGAAAGATCGGATCCAAATACCTTAGAGTAGAGATTATGGATTATAACGGTAGGAAAGCATGGTCTAACCCTACACCTATATGATATACCTATGATTTCAGCTTCGATCTGTATGTAAAGATATCTGAATTCGATAACGTTTAATATATAAGGTAGACTGTGAAACGAAGTTTGAGATGCCGGTTAAAGTTTCCATAGGATGCAGAGGGATTACAGCCGATCATCCACTAGCCGTTAAGGTAGGTTTAGATATCCTCGAGGATGGAGGTAACGCATTCGATGCAGCTATATCTGTAAGTGCTGTACTCTCGGTAGTTCAACCTCAAATGGGTGGACCAGGTGGCGACGGGTTTATCCTAGGATTTATCGATGATGAGATCGTAGCCTACGCATCTTCAGGGAAGTCACCGAGCAAGTTCGATACCGGCAGATATCTAGAGGAGAAACCTATTAGGGGACCTTTAACCGTAACGATACCTGGCCTCGTACATCTATGGGGTCAGCTATACGAAGAATACGCTTCCCTACCATTCGATAGATTACTGAAGCCTGCCGTAGATCTAGCCTACAACGGGTTTAACGCAGGCTGGTTTCTATCGAATTCATCTAAATCCTACGAGGAGGAGTTAATTAGGTATGAATGGAGAAGGTACTTCAAAGGTATAAAGCTTGGAGATTTGGTAGTCAATAGGGAGATGGCTAGGACGTTGAAGCTCATATCCTCAAACGGATGGAGCGAATTTTACGATGGAAAACTCGCAGAGGAGATCGTATCCCAACTTCGAAATCAAGGCGTAGATGCAGATATAGACGATTTTAGGAGGCATAGATGTATTAGAATTAAACCGTTGAAGATGGAGGTTGATGAGAAGATACTCTACGAGTTACCACCCAATACTCAAGGAGTATCTACGCTTCAATTGATAAACGCTCTATACGAGCTCGATATGGGTAGATTACCCTTCGACGATAAGAGGAGGATAGAGGCGTGGAGTAGACCCGTGGAGGAGGTATACGAGTTTAGGGATAGGTTCATAGGAGATCCAAACTATATGGATATAAACATAGAGGATTACGTAACGTATCAATCTTTGAAAACATTTCGATACGGAGAGAAACGTAAAGGGAACACTATAAGCGGAGGAGATACGACATTCTTCATGGTATCCGATGGCAGAGCGTTTATAGGATTCATACAGAGTTTATTCTACCCATTCGGTTCAGGCCTTATAGCAGGAGGCTTCCCTGTACAGAATCGTGGAACTGGGTTCGCTAAAGAGAAGGGACTACCGAATAGCCCGGCTCCGTGCAAAAAGCCTCTACATACGCTTTCTATACTGGCAGTCGAAGATGGAAGCGGAAGGTATATAATAGGATGCGTTGGAGGCGATATACGACCGCAACTCCACCTGAGAGTCTACGAAAACATATTCACCTATGGTATGAGCCCAGCTGAAGCCGTAGATGCCCCGAGATTCGTATACACTATACCTAGAGGATTGCAAAGGGTAGTAGTCGAGAAGCCTCTAAAACCACCCTTATCGAAGAATATCGAAGCAGTACAGGTTAAGCAGTATGATAGCCCAGGTTATGTTCACGTAGCAGTCATCGATAAGACTGGGCGAACACTGTTAACGAATGATCCTAGAAGCGAGGGGATAGCGTTAGCTATTAGGTAGCCTAGATAGCTTCACGAACGCGTAGGAGAGAAATAGAAAACTTGGATATCTACGGAAATTAGATGGTCCCTGCATCAGGTAGTATTTATGAATCTGACAGGTATATGCTACACCTTCCAGATCTTCAAGTGTACGCATCTAGGTGATTTCGATCAAGGATTCTACGTTTCTACGTATTCCCTCCAATACCTAGAGCTTTCCCTAAGCTCCTCCAATACTTTATCGTCAGGATATTCGAATGGATGTATTACTTCGAGGAATAGGTATACCTGACCAGCTCCACCATCTTCTAGAGCTGAGAGGAGCTTAGTAGGCTCTATTATCCCGATCCTATTATACTCTTCTATGAAGGGCCAGTGTCGATCGGCTTTACCGTCGGTCTGCTGAACATGTATGCATGGGGTATACTTAGCTAGTCTCCTAACCCATTCATATGGATTCCTATCCTCAGGCGTGGATGTCTCAGGATTGCATGCATGACCTAGATCTATGCATAGCTTAACGGATGATCTGGGATCCTTGGATAATTCGATCATCATGTATTCGGCTTCCGATATCGTAGCAGGTATCTCCCTAGGTACTGGCATGGGTTCTACAAGTATGCTATCTAAGCCCAGGTTTACAGCTCTATGTGATAGCGATCTCAACGCATCTATGAGGATGGATGTTACATACCTCCTTCTATCTGGATTCCTATAATCCCTAACAGACATAGCTCCTACATGCCCGCCTACAGCTTCAGCTTTAAACTTTGATGCAAGCTCGATAGCTTTAACATACCAATCGTAGCTATCAACCCTCATAGATAGGTATGGATGTGAGAGCAGGTTGAAGGAGTAAGCTGCTAAACCTGTGAAGCAGCTTTGGATGATTACGCCGTAGTTCTTGCATGCATCGATAACCCTGTAGACCATATCATCTAAAGCTGGGGTGTAGGATCGAGGATCTAGTAGATCGTAGGAGAATTGCACGTATCTAAGATCGAGCTTAGTAGCCGTTATCTCAACCCAAGCATCGGGTTCTATCCACCTTTTAACAGCCCAGCAGTTGTTTACCCCTAGAATGAACTTAGCCATAGTATACCACCATCTAGTTGGAATATTATATCATAGGGATTTAACCTAGATAAGATTTTAGCTCTCCAGGCAGGGGTAGGGGTTTCCTCAGAGATAGATTTAACTCTAGATGGATTATCAATGCTTTCTTAGAGGTGCTTATCCGGTTTGTGTATCATCGGTAAGAATCTTAGGCTTAGAAGGATATTCCGCCGGGATACAGGTAGATCTTTCATAGTAGCCGTAGATCATGGTGTTAGGTTTGGAGCTTTAAAGGGTATAGAGGATCCATGCATACCTGTTAGAGCTGCTAGGGAGGGGGGCGCTGACGCTGTGATGGTTACACCTGCTATCGCTAGGATGGTGTATCATGAGCTTGGGAATATGGCTTTGATAGCTAGGATTGATGGAGCCGCTACGATTATAGGGCCAGATATAACCGATGACGATATAATATCGCCTGTAGAAGAAGCTATATCCATCGGAGCTGATGGAGTCGTAGCTTTCGGTTACGTAGGCGTTGAGAAGGAGAAGCTTAGCCTCAGAAAGCTTAGTATAATCGCTTCTAAATGCTTCAGGTATGGTATACCCCTTATGGCTGAGATGATACCGCCCGAGTTATCATCCAAGCACTATGCTAAAAGGAGGGGTGAATATGGTGTAAATATAGATAATCTCAAGCTAGCCGTTAGGGTTGGAGCCGAGCTTGGAGCCGATATAATTAAAACATACTATACGGGTGATCCTGATAGCTTCAAAGAGGTTGCCAGAGCATCGCCGGTACCTATACTCGTATTAGGCGGTCCTCCTACCGATAGCGTGGAAGGCTTCCTATCGATGATAAAAGATTCCATAGAAGCTGGGGCTATGGGGGCTGTTATAGGTAGGAATGTATGGCAGCATAGCGATCCGGTAGGTATGGTTAGAGCCTTATCGGATATAGTACATAGATGCGTATCGGTGGAGGAGGCTATGAAATGGTTGAAGAAGGATTGAAGCCTCCATACATACTAGGTATAGATTCAGGCACATCCGCATGTAAAGCAGCTCTATTCACCCTCGAAGGGCGTATAGTCGCTGAAGCTTCCGTCGATCATACCATATACCATCCTAAACCAGACTACGCGGAGCAGGATCCGGTTGAATGGTGGAACTCGGCTGTTAAAGCTATATCATCCCTCGTTAAACAATCCGGCGTCAAGCCTGATGATATCGTAGGTTTATCTGTAGATTCTCAGAGGGAAGCTGTCGTATTTCTAGATAGGAGTGGAGAGAGCCTCGCTCGTAGCATAATATGGCTTGATCGTAGAGCTATACCTCAAGCTGAAGCTATATCTAAAATTATCGATCCAGAGAGGATACTGGAGATTACAGGCTTACCGTTAGACTTCATATTCTCAGCTCCGAAGATTCTATGGGTTAAAGAAAATACACCCGAGATATATGGTAGGACGTGGAGAATACTATGCGCTAAAGATTATATCGTCTATAAGCTTACGGGTATCCCGGTAACTGATTACACCATGGCTTCTAGGACTATGCTCTTCGATATACGTAAGCTTAGATGGTCTGAGGAATTATGCGAAGCTCTAGGGATAGATCCATCGATACTACCTGAAGCTAGGGGTTCATGGGAGGTTGCAGGTGAAGTTACAGCTGAAGCCGCCGAGGATACAGGGTTGAAGCCTGGTACACCCGTCGCATGCGGAGGAGGAGATAGACCGTGCGAAGCTCTAGGCGCCGGGGTTGTAGATGAGGGCATAGCTAACATAGGTACCGGTACAGGATCCGTATTCGAGATACCCCTAGAGGAGCCTAGACCAGATAAAGGTATGCGCTTCGACTGCTGCCTCCACGTAGCACCAGGTAGATGGGAGTATGAAGGTATCGTTAACGCTACAGGAGCATCTTTGAAATGGTTTAGAGATAACTTTTGTCGAGCCGAAATCGTAGAGGCTAAGGTTAAAGGCGCATCGATATACCATATACTGGATGAGGAGGCATCAAGGGTTCCGGCTGGATGCGAAGGATTATACTACTATCCTCATCTATGGGGCGCCCGCCTACCTAAACCCAACCCTAGAGCTAGAGGGATATTCTACGGTATACTCCACAGTCATGGAAGGGGGCATTTCGTGAGAGCTATACTCGAAGCAGCTGGATTCCAGTATCTCGGAACCTTAAGGATACTGAGGGAGCTTGGAGTTAGTATAGAACGTATACGCATGGTTGGTGGTGAATCTAAGAGCAGGGTTTGGAATAGGATAAAATCGGATATTATAGGGTTGAGGATCGAGATCCCTAGGGTTAGAGATGCAGCTGCACTCGGCTCGGCTATACTCGGAGGTGTAGCTGCAGGAGTATATAGGGATCCTAGATCAGCTGCTCTAGAGATAGTAGAGGTAGATGAAGTATACGATCCAGATCCATCGGTTCATCAGGTTTACGCTGAAATCTACGAAGACTATATTAGAGTATACTCTAAGCTAGAGGAGTCGTTCACATAGGATCTACGCTAAGTTTAATCTACCCCTAATGGAAGCTAACTCTATATCGGGATCGGGTTATGTCTAAGCTTGCGATTAAGGGGGGTAGACCTGAAGCCGAGGAGCTTAGGAAGCTTATACCTCCATGGCCTCCTCTGAACGATGATATACGCTCATCCATTATCAGAGCTTTAGAAGGTAGGCGTTGGTGTCGTCTATATCCTGGATCCCTATGCGAGAGGTTTGAGGGGGAGTTCGCTAGATTCCACGATGCTAAGTATGGCGTAGCCGTAGCTAACGGAACTGTAGCTTTAGAACTTGCGTTCAAAACCTTGGGTGTAAGCTTCGGGGATGAAGTAGTAGTCCCGGCTGTTACCTTCATAGCTACGGCTTCAGCTGTCACAGAGGTTGGTGGTATACCCATATTTGCCGATATAGATCCTGAAACCGCAGCTATATCACCTGAATCTCTTAGAGCTACGGTAGAGGAGAGGATCGATATGGGTAAGAGAGTGAAAGGTGTCGCTGTCGTACACTACGGCGGATACCCTGTAGATCTCGATGCTATATTGAAGATAGCTAGCGATCATGGTTTATTCGTAGTAGAGGATTGCGCCCATGCTCATGGATCAGAATGGAAGGGGTGTAAGGTTGGAGCTATAGGCGATATGGGGTGCTTCAGCTTCCAAGAGACTAAATCCATGACTGCCGGTGAGGGTGGTATAGTGATAACTAATAGAGATGACCTCATAGATAAAGCTAGATTAATACATAATATAGGTAGGGTTGTAGGCAAGCCAGGCTACATACACTACATACTATCATCGAATTATAGGATGACAGAACTTCAAGCAGCTATACTACTCGAAGTGTTGAAGATCTATCCTGAGCAGCTTAAGCTTAAACACGAGGTTGGTGAATATCTAGCTTCCAAGCTATCTAGGATAGGCGGCGTTGACCCACTGAGGAGGGATCCGCGTATAACGATGAGAGGATACTACTACTTTGTCATAAGGTATAACCCAGCTGAATTTGAGGGCTTACCTAAGGAGAGGTTTATAGAAGCTTTGAGAGCTGAGGGTGTGCCTGCAAGCATAGGTTACGGTATGCCCTTGTATAGGCAGCCCGCCTTTACTAGGGAGAGACTAGTAGAGGCTGTACCGAGAGAACTGGTAGAACGTATGCCTAGATACGAGGAAATGTATCTACCTGGAGCTGAATCCTTCTGTAAATCAGAAATAGTTCTTCCACATCAAGTACTACTAGCCGGTAGGGATGGGGCTGACCTAATAATAGCAGCCGTAGAGAAGATCAAGGAGAACGCACGTGAACTATTATAGGGGAGGAGTTTATGAGGATAGTTATAGGTTCAGATGATACCTATAGTATAGCTAGGTTCATCTACGAATACGTTAAATCTAGAGGGTATGAAGCTATACCTCTAGGTGCTCTTAAGACTGGAAAGCCTGAATCATGGGTTAAAGTAGGATTCGAAGTAGCTAGGTATGTAGCCGGTCGGGAGGCCGATACAGGTATACTCATATGCTATACCGGTACTGGTGTATGTATCGCAGCTAATAAGGTAGCAGGTGTAAGAGCAGCGTTGGTATTCGACGCTAGTACAGCTAGATATGCTAGACTTTGGAACGATGCTAACATACTCGTAATAAGCGCGAGGTTAACCTCAGAGGAGGTTGCTAAGGAGATAATCGACGCATGGATATCCGTGGATAAGCCTGATCAGAGCGAGATGCAGAATATAGAGCTACTATACAAGCTGGATAAGCATAGACATCTAGATACCTAAGTTGTGTAGCCGCTTCTAGGAGTCTTAACGGTAGATATCACGGCTAGCGTAGCTAGGATTACGGCTACGGCAGATAGGAACGCGTAGTATGACCCATAGATTTCATAGATAGGCATGAATACTATCGGGCCTGTAAACCCTCCTATATCCATGAATGTTCGGTATATACCTAGAGCACTCCCCCTAAGATCTGGTGGAGCTAGCTCTGATAGTAATACCATGAGGGATGTTAGAACCATACCTCGACCAAAACCTTCCGTGAACGCTATGAACATTATCGGTAGATATGTGGATGCGAGCGTATAGCTATATAGCCCTATAGCTTCTAGTAGTAATCCTAGGCTTATCATAGGCTTCCTACCTAGCTTATCAGATAACCTACCAGAGATAGCTGTGGAAGCTATAATACCTAGAGTCCTAACACCCATCACGATACCTATAACCTCGACACCTATCCCTAGATCCATATTTAGGTATAACGGGAAGACGGAGCCAGATATACCGTTCCAAATTAGCATCCTAGTAAGCGAGCCAGTATAGACGGCTGTCAAACCCGGATTTCTAACCCCGGGTAGAACCTTCTTAAACGATGATAGGTTTATGTGAACCCCATAAGCCCTAGATCCGCTATACTTCACCTCCCTAGATCTATAGGCTATCAAGCAGGATGCGAACGTTAACATCGCAGCCGATAGGAATACTCCTCTAAACCCTATGAAGTTGGATACGAATCCTCCTATAGGTGCTCCTATGAAGCTTCCGATAAACTCCATAGATTGGAATGTCCCTAGAGCTGTGCCTCTAACATTCTGATGGAAGGTATCGAATATTATAGCTGTGCTGCTCATAAAGAATAAGCCAGTACCCAACCCCCATAAAGCCCTACCGGCTATCAGCATATATATGCTGACGGATAAGGAGCATAGAAGGGCACCGATAGATGATAGAGCTAAACCAGATATAAGCAATCTATATCTGCCGATCATATCTGCGAGCATACCTGAAGGTATCTCCGTAAATATCCTAGATAGGAACCAAGCAGACGCTACGAGCCCTACTAGTATACCCGATGGATCCAGCTCGTATGCGAAGATAGGTAGAAAGGAGGAAGCTAGACTCATACTCAAGATTAAGGTGAAGGAGGAAGCTAAAAGCTCAAAATATGCTCTAGGATACGATCCGCGCATATCCTGAATATGCTTCGTATACCTACCACCAAAGCTAGAAGCTTCGAATTATCGAGGTATAAAAGATTATCCATCAAGGGATGTCGAACGGATCCTCGACCTAACATTTATACGCGCATAGCAAGGGAGTAGTATACTCGGGTAAGCTATGTTAATCGAAGTAAAATTCGGTGGAGATTCGTTCGTACTAGATGTAGATGGTAGATTCGATGATATTCTACGTAGGGAGCTACCCTTTACGACTACGTTAAATGTATGGAAGGAAGAGATCTATTTCGAGATACCTGTAGAGCTGGATGTATCAGATCTACAACCCTTCCTGAAGATCGAGCCTGGTAAACTATACTATTGGCCTCCAGGTAGAGGCTTCTGCGTATTCTACGGGTTAAGTCAACCCTATAGCCAGGTCTACCCTATAGGCGTATACATAGGCGTCTTAGGTAAGCTTAGAGCGGTAGAGGATGGGGTTGAAGCTATAGTCCAGCAGTATAAGCATACGGAAGCCTATAGCGGTATCGTATCTAAGCTTGAATCCATAGGGTTCAAAGCTGCTACACCGCTCTATGGAGGTGAACCGATAGTGGAGGCTGTAGGGTTCACTGAAGGCGTGAGGGTGGGATTCAAGATGTATGTAGAAGAGTATGGTGTACATATCGAAGGCGAGCCGATCTTCCCGCAAAGCTATGCTCCATCTACGCTTAAGTTCACAGCTAAGCTAGCGGATCTACTAAGCTTGGAGAAGCATGCAAGATTAGATCTAGATGAGGATGGGTGGGTCACCATAACGAGCTACGCTACGCATGACGAGATCGATGAAGCCGTAGAGGAACTATGTAGAGCATATCTTAAAGTGTATAGAGCTATACTACAGGAAGGTTAGATCGTAGCAGACGTTTACTATAATCGTATCAAACCTTAGTATATGCCATCCTTTAACAGACAATTCTTATATTAACCTGTGATTAAAAGCCGAATATAGATTTAAATTTAATCAATAGTTTTATTGATAGAAAGTTTTTATCCAGTCTTCCCTAGATTAATCAGCCCCCGATCATCTATGGATTATAGAGCCGTAGCAGCGTTAACGATATTCACGATCACACTCTACCTGATGATTAGACGACCACATGGGGTTAACTTAGGCTTAGCCGCAGGTATAGGTGCCGCCCTCTCGCTTCTAGCTGGTACGGTAACGTTAAGCGATGCTATCACAGCTTTCATGGAGATACTGGATGCAGCATCCGCTTTCATCGGTATAGTAGCTTTCTCAGTAACCCTAGATTCTTTAG
>CAZBGY010000019.1:0-32044 GCA_964491605.1 uncultured Candidatus Bathyarchaeia archaeon | reverse complement strand
ATGGTTAGATTCTCCATGTACTATAGAAGTTCTATGGAGCAGGGTATGGAAAAATAGCATGGAAAAACTAGAGGGGGGTCTGGAGTAGGAGCTATCCTAAAACCTCAGAAAGTTTAGCTACGCTATGTAAGGATGAATGTTCTACATTGTACCTTCCCCATCTAAAATTTTCGTATCGAAGGGGGCTAGAGTTAGAATCTTTAAAGCTTTCTCGGTTTATCGACTATAAAGTTTCATATTCAATGCTTTTTGATCCTTCGATATGAAGTATAACATAATCTTGGGATATATTTCGCTAATAATAGCTTCAGAGAATCCTATCTCCGTTAGAAGAGTGGTGGTATGAAGATTGTTAGAATTGTTAGGGGTTCGATAACTTTAACGAGACCATGTCTCACGCCTTTAGGGATGTAGATGAAAGTCCCTTCGAATATCTCTTTCTCGCCTAATCCCTCGATGAATAGTATAGCTCTCCCTCTAATACAGTATTCTATTTGATCGCTTTCGTCATGTGTATGTATACCCATTTTTTCGCTCCTACTAATGGTGCTCAATCTGACGCTAGCGGTAGGTGTATCATTTCTAGATAAGAGAATTTTTGCTGGGAAGGCTGTATCCTCACTGAAAGCTATATCCTTCTCATATTTGACTACTGGCTTCATCACCTACTTATTCCGTGATCTATTTCCGCTATCTTAAACATAGTCACTTAAGAATATGTAAAAATAGATTACTAGGCTCCATCCATCTCTACGCATCGAATGTCTTAGATATTAAATCGATGGACAGAGGGAAAACCCCTTGGATATAGGTTATACTGGAAGATATCCGAAGGTAGGTCGTCTAAATCTCCATGAGAAGGTATTGTTTCTATGCAGGCTAAGTCTGCTCTATTTTGAGTAAAGATCGCTGGCTTCGTAAGTGAAGCTACCCTAGCAAGGATTCTAACAGTATGGATCAAACCGATATGTTCGATAGGTTCATAGGTTATATTTTACGGATTAAGGTTTATATCTATGGTACGTGAGCTTGATTGAGTAGAGATTGTAAGTATGACGGGTAGCTTTGTGGATTCCTCATAATATATTGGTGGAGGTATAAGTGAAGTGCAAAGTATGAACGCGTATTTAGAGATGTTGAGGGAGAGGATGGATGAAGAGAATTTCAGAAAGCTTTCTAGAATACCTAACCCTGATGTTCATAGGTTTATAGCTGAAGCTGTCGAGCTCTGCGATCCTAAGGATATCTTTGTTTGCAGCGATACTATGGATGAATTAGAGTATATTAGACGTATGGCTATCGCTAGCGGTGAGGAGTTTCCGTTAGCGATACCAGGTCATACATGTCATTTCGATGGATACTACGATCAAGGTAGAGATCGTATGGTAACGAAGTTTCTCGTTCCTAAAGGCGAGTTTCTAAGTCCTGCGTTAAATCAGATCGATAGGGATGAAGGGTTGAGAGAGATCTTCGATCTTCTCAGAGGTTCTATGAGAGGGCGTACGATGATAATTAGATTCCTGATTCTAGGCCCTGAGGATTCTGTCTTTATGATACCCTGTATGGAGTGTACAGATTCATGGTATGTAGCTCACTCTGTAAGCCTCCTCTACCGTAGCGGGTATAGAGTGTTTACCCGCATGAAGCCTGGTATGGAATTCTTCAAAACTCTACATTCGGCGGGTGAACTCGATGAGAGGATGATAAGCGTAAACTACGATAAGAAGCGTATCTACATAGACTATATTACCGATACGGTTTACAGTGTTAATACTCAATATGCAGGTAACTCTATAGGTTTTAAGAAGCTTGCACTTCGTCTCGCTATACGTAAAGCTCATAGGGAGGGATGGCTTGCAGAGCATTTCATGATAATGGGTGTGCATGGACCTAACGGTCGTAAAACGTATATAGCTGGAGCTTTCCCGAGTGCATGCGGTAAAACATCCACAGCTATGCTTCCAGGGGAAACGATACTAGCCGATGATATAGCTTACATCCGTAATATCGACGGTGTATGTCGTGCTGTTAACGCTGAGATCGGTATATTCGGGATTCTGAAAGATATCAACCCAATAGATGATCCACTACTATACAAGATCCTTACGAATCCAGGCGAGATTATATTCTCTAATGTTCTCGTTAAGGATGGTAAGCCATGGTGGCTAGGTATGGGATGCCCCCTCCCTGAGGAGGGTGAAAACTTCTCCGGAAGATGGTTTAAAGGTAAGATCGGGCCTGATGGTAAAGAGATCCCTCTAGCGAGCGAAAATGCTCGTTACACTATATCTCTAAGAGCGTTACCTAATTGCGATCCAGAACTGGATAACCCGTTAGGAGTGGAACTGGGAGCTATAATCTATGGCGGTAGGGATTATAGAGCTTATGTACCTGTACAGCAAGCCTTCAGCTGGGAGCATGGAGTCGTAACATATGGTGCTTCGCTTGAAACAGAGACTACGTTCGCTTTAGTCGAGGAGAAGGGTAAGTACGAGATAAACGTTATGAGCATACAGGATTTCCTCTCCATACCTCTCGGTCAGTATATCAGGAACTATATAGAATTTGGTAGGAATCTTAGGAAGCAGCCTTTGATATTCGGTGTAAACTACTTTCTAAGAGATCTTAAGACTGGTAGATTCCTGAACGATAGAATGGATAAGCACGTATGGATAAAATGGATAGAACTACGTGTACACAACGATGTCGAAGCTTTAAAGATGCCTACTGGTTTGATACCGAAGTATGAAGATCTAGCTAGGCTATTCAAGCAGGTATTGAATAAGGATTACGCATACGAGGATTACGAGGAGCAGTTTACGATACGTATACCGGAGAATCTACGTAAGATCGAACGTGTCATAGAGTTCTGGAGGACTAAGGTTCTAGATACACCCATAGAACTCCTCAATATACTGGATGAGCAGGCTAAACGTTTAATCGAATGTAGAAAACGTTTCGGAGACTACGTACCACCAGATAGATTCGAAGAAGGATAATCGCTTCATACAGAGTATCAGATTCATAACCTCTTCTACGATACCCTTTCACCCAGCCATATAGATATAACTTCCTCGTCTAAAGCTGTCCAAGGCTTAACCTCCTCATCTCTTACCTCCCAACCTGAGAATATTCTAGCCATAAGCCTTTCATAATCGCCCCTTTCCTTATGCATGATCCGCCACCTTCTGAACGCTTCCCTATTATACTCCTCAACCTCTCTGTAAACCTCCATATAATCCACTATGCTTCTAAGGAGGCTTTCCATCTCCTCTACCTTCTCCCTGCATTCTCCTGACTTATCGTTCACCTCCCATGGATCATCCTCTAGGTTAAATAGCTGGGGAGGCATACCTACGTAAACTATATACTTCCATACACTCCTCCTCACCATAAACATACTCGTAGCAGAGGCTTCGCCGTGATATTCGCTGAAAACCCAATCCGGCCTATTAGGCTTTAACCCTCTAAAGAATGGTGTGAGACTATATCCATCGATACCCTCGGGATATCTTAAACCAGCTATATCCATGAATGTAGGGTAGAGATCTACCAGCGAAACTAGATCTCTAACCCTATACCCCTTCATGATGCTTGGACCTGAAACTATAAGTGGAACCCTTACCGATGGCTCATACATAGTATGCTTATGGGTTAATCCATGCTCCATAGCGTGATCCCCATGATCACTCGAGAATATTATATATGTAGAATCTGTAAGGCTTAGATCTTCCAAGCAGTCTAGGATCCTACCAACCATACGATCGACCTCGGATATCATAGCGAAGTAAGTCTTTCTAACAAGCTTTATACTCTCCTTAGATAAACTGAAACGTGTAATCCATACCCTTCTAAAATACTCTATAGCCGGATGAATACTCTTATCGGTCGGAGGAATCTCCACCCCGTCATCGTTTATAAGATTAAAGTATTCATCTGAAGTTCTATAGGGTGGGTGAGGTGCATTTAACCCTAGATAGAGCATGAAAGGTTTATCCATAGAAGCTGCTTCATCCTTCAACCATTTAATCGCTTCATCCACATTCATCCAATCCCTCTCATGAACTCTCTCCACCCTTCCAGGTATGATTTTAGGAGCTTCCACCGTATGGGTGGGACGTAGCAGCGTCTTATTCGGCGTCCTAGTCCATGCACTAACCCTCGCCCTCTCTGTATGATGGCCCGAAAGATAATCCGTCTTCCCTATAATCTTAAGAATATATCCTGCATCCCTTAAGCGATCCTCGAATGTAGGTGTCCCCTCCTCGAGGCCTTTAAAATTATTCCAAGCCTTACATTTGTATACATACATACCGCTCCATATACTAGCTCTGGAAGGTACGCAGAGAGGGCTATTAGCATATGTATTGCTAAACAGTATACCTCTATCTGCAAGCCTATCTAGGTTCGGAGTGGCTTTAACCATAGCTGGATGATCCATACATCCCATAATTCTCCCATCCATACTATCGCACAATATGAATACTATATTCAGTTTACTAGGCATGATAGGGTCACATCTGAACGATAGGGCTTAAGCCTGAATATAAATCGTATACCTGATCGAAGCTGAACGTATACATGGATAAACTACCGAGACATACTCAGTTATCGATATACTCATTTAGCTGCGTATACCCTATACTCGTATCCCTCCTCTACCCTCCGTATCTCTACGATTAACCCATCCTCAGCTACTACTACATTCGGATAGATTCTCTTCGCCTCTTCTAGAAGACTATCCACGGCGGTATACCTAGCAGATATATGTGTAAGTATTAGGAGCTTAACAGAGCTTCTCGACGCTATGTATGCAGCTTGAGCAGCCGTAGTATGCCCTTCAACCGTAGCTTTATCTGCTAGATCTTCTGTGAACGTAGCTTCATGTATGAGTATGTCCACGTCTCTAGCAAGCTCCTCTACGGCTCTACATGGAGTCGTGTCGCCTGTATAAGCTAGCTTAAACCCTCTACGCGGAGGTCCTAGAACCTCCTTAGGCTCTATAATCCTCCCATCATCAAGCTTTATAGATTCTCCAAGCTGGAGCTTCTTCCATAGAGGACCCTTAGGTATACCTAGCGCTATAGCTTTATCAGGGTTGAATAAGCCAGGCCTATCCTTCTCCTCGAATCTATACCCGTAGGATTCATCTCCATGCCGAACCCTACGGCATAAGATCCTATAGGATTCGAAATCATAGTATAAGCCATCCTCAACCTTAAAGATTCTCAGATCGTATGTAGGGTTTAAACCTATCGTACACCTTATACAGCGTAAATAATCTTCGATCCTAGACGGACCGTAAACCTCTACAGGAGTCTTCCTATCTAGAAGCGAAAACGTTTGGAGTAAACCGGGTAGACCTAAGATGTGATCCCCATGCATATGCGATATGAAGATTCTCAAAGGTCTACCCATACCCATCCTATACTCCATGAATCGACGCTGTACACCCTCACCGCAATCGAATAGCAGTAGATCCGAATCCCATTCGAGCAGTATCCCAGGTAGATTGCGGGTTAGAGTAGGCATACCCGCCGATGTACCGAAGAATATTATACGGTAAGGCATAGCTCTACCTCCTACATACAAGTATCTCCCTAGTTAAGTTTCCATGAACCTTTTGAGTATACCTCTCTACGATGGTGAACCCAGTATCCTCCACAAGCTTAGAAGCATCGAATTCCACCGGAGACATGAAACATAGGTATCCCCTCCTACTAATTACATCGTATGCTCCTTGGAGGAAATCTCCTATAAGCTTAACAGGATTCACACCTTTAGTGGATGAAGCCCTACCGTAGGGAGGATCCGTAACTATCCTATCGATATTCGAGAATGGTGGTTTACGTGCATCCCCTCTCACAAGTCCTTCGAATACTAATCCATATCCCTTTAGGTTAGCTTCAGCTCTGCGAAGCATCTCCAGATCCATATCGAGACCTACTACTCTACAGCCTAGTATCGCTGCTTCTATCAATATACCCCCGACTCCACAGAATAAGTCTAATAGTAGATCCCCAGCTCTAGCTCTAGATAGATTAACTAGGCATCTAGCTATATCTGGCTGAAGCGTAGATGGATGAACTGCTGGTCTACGAGTCGGAAGCCTATCTAGGAATAACTCTGTGAATCTAATCCTAGATACCTGGACTCCTATATGAGCTAGTCCTGAATCTAAGAAGCATACGATATTGTAATCTGGATTCTCTAGGTCAACCCTAAATCCTCTACGCCTAATAGCATCTCCTATCGCTTCCTCTAAACGTTTACGTAATCCACGCATAGATGGATCAATCCTCTCAGCGTAAACCTTGAAGCTTCTGTTAGGCTCCATGAAGCTGGGGAGATCGGTTTTCGATATAGCATCCATAACGGAGCTCGGATCAGCTCTACACGAAGCTATCCATAAAGCTATCCTCCTCACATAGCTACACCTCCTTTCTAAAGCTTTGATGGAAGCTTCATCGGCTTCTATCATCATCAACATCCTAGAATCTAAGATTACATCATACACTAACCCCTCAGCTTCTAGGACGGCTTTAACCTCAGCTTTAGGTAGCAAAGGATGCCACCCTGAGACCCTAACTAGGATCCTCCTCATCCGTTATCCTTCAAACTAGGAAGGAGATGCTGATAAAGGTGTCAGAGGTATAGATGCTTTTAAAACCATATTTCACTGGATGAGATTACTCTACTCTAAAGATGGATGGCATACATGCTCCTAATATTATGGATACTCATCTACCTCCTTTACCTACACTATACTAATACCATACTACTGAGATCCTATGTAAGCTTATTCTTCATCCACATTCTCTCCCTCCATCATGATAACAGGCTTCATCCTAGATAAGGATGGAAGTATCCCTCTCGATATATTCCTGAAGCCTTGAAGAAACGTGGGATACTTCGAACTAACTTACCTCTCTAGAAAGCCTATAAAGCTTAGATAGCTCCTCCTAAATCGTACTTTAACATCGTCTATCCTCACTCCTAATATCCTTATATTTCTCGGGTTACATACACCTAGACCCCTAGCTTCAGCTTCCCTTAGATGCGGTACATCCATCGGATCTATACCCATAACCATCGACGCCACCGAATCTACGGCTACCGGGTCTAAACCCGCTATGACGACACCTACCTCTACCGGTTGATGAGCTGTCTCATGAACCTCACCGCCGATTATCCCATCTACTACGGCTAGCCTAGGTTTAAGTAGCATAGCTAAATCCACTATCTTCGTGTTAAGCTTACCATGCATAGCTCCTTTAGGTGAGACAACCCCCATAAGATTCTTAAGACTTAAAGTAACTACTGCCAACCTGTGGACTTTAAGCTTAGGTACGCTAACTATAGCTGATTCTAAAGCCGTCTTAGCTACCCTAATTCTCTTCAAAGCTTTACCGCCAGATACTTCAACCTCGATATACTCATCTTTATTCAGATCTAGGATATCTACTCCATATTTCTCACCTACTTTATCTATCCCAGCTACCCTGAAAGCCTCCATAGTATCGGCAAACCCGCTTCCTTCACCTACGACTATACGGCTAAACCCCATATTCTTGAAGTAGCGTATGATACCTTCAACTATCCTTGCATCGGTCGTAACACCTAGGCTTGGATGACTTGAATCTATATAGTTAGGTTTAACTAGTATCCTTTCATCTAGTTTGAATGATTCGGAAGCTTTAATGGCTTCCAATGCCTCTAACGTGGCTTCTACCGGATCCTCAGACTTAATTATAACAACCTCTGATAGCTTCATACCGCTTAAACCCAGATAAATACTGGTCTATATCTGGAAGATATAGCTTCCTCCTCAGATAGCTTAAAATAGTTTTAGATGCAAGGGGTTTAACTGATTTGTCTGGGTATACCTCACTCGAAGTACGTCGCGGTTCTCAAGGAGATGTAGCATACTACGATGTCTACCCGGAGAAGCATAAGCTTGTGATAGATATCCACCACCATTACCGTCCATCTAGAAATTTTCTAGAAACCCTCCTGAAGGATATGGATGAGGCTGGTGTGCATAAAGTCTGTTTATTCTCCTCCCCTCCGCAGAGTTATAGCGATATGGAGGATAGCGATTGGAGAAGGGTATTCAAGGATTACGAGGATAGGATAATAGGCTTCGGGACGATTACACCTGGGAGACCCGGTAATAGCTTCGAACTCGTAGATCTATACTACTCTAAAGGGTTTAGAGGATTAAAGTTCATCAGACCTACCCGTAGGTACGATCACGATGATTTCCTAGGTTACTACGAGAGAGCCGAGAAGTATGGTATGCCTGTGTTGTTCCATACAGGTGTGGTTGCACGTAGATCTGTTACGGAAAGCGAGGATGTAAGCTCCTCATACATGCGTCCAGTATACCTAGACAGGATAGCTAGATTATACCCTAAACTTAGGATTATAGCAGCTCATATGGGTGATCCATGGTTCGGGGAAGCCTTCAATACTTCTCAGAAGAATCCTCTGCTCTGGCTTGATATATCTGGTAAAGGTATATGGTTGAAAGCTAAAGCTATCAGGGAGCATCTATGGATAAGATTAAGACCTGAGAAGCTTGTCTTCGGGCTTGATGAACCATCGTCGCAGTATACGAGATTGATATACGCTTGGGATACGCTACTCTACGAAATGGGTTTAGATCAAAAGATGAGGGATATGATATTTGGAGAGACGGCTGCTCAGATCCTAGGTTTATAGCCGAGTTTATAGATCGTAGCAGATACGCAATAGTTTACGATCCGCTATATCAAGATATACTCTTCTTTACCCCAATCCTTATTATCCTTATACAGTAGTGTGGATCGTTCCAATAGTTTTTATGCGAAACCCTCGGATTTTGAGGATGGCTTACAGGATCTGGATTCCAATCTACCTCCATACCGGATCCAGCCATTATCGTAACCCTCCTCGACGGCGGTATCTCGAAGTGAGCTGAGCTCAACCCGGCTTTACGATATCCCTCATCGATCCCACCCCTCCATAGATCTGCTAATATATGTTCACCCCATAATCTATCGATCCTCATCTTAACACCGGTTCTAGGATATTTCCATTCGATAGGCTCCGCGTAGAGTAGTATATAGCCTGGAGCTACGCATGCACTTCCGATAACCGTTACGCTTACTATAGGCTCATCTTCGATTATGGTTATAGCTCCGAAGGGCGGTATATCGAGCTCCACGCCATCCATATTAACTTCAGCCCCAGATCCCTCCCTCCCAAGCTCGACTGTAACATTCGGATAGTTAAACGGAGCCCAATACTCATGCACCTCTACGACGTACCTCTCAACCCTTTGCTCCGCTCCGCTTCTATACAGCCTTAAAACCTCAAGCTCTTCTTCAGTAATCTTTCCCGGAACCCTCTTAGGATTACGGATAGGAGCACGTATATCCTCGTCTGATAGGTACGTTACAGGCATATACTCACCTCCGAACACATATATATCTTAGCTCGGCTAGTTAAGCTAGATCCATCCATCGATCGTATGAGCTACGTAAACGTTTAATCCCGGCAAATCATCTACATATTCTCGGTGGGAAATTGAAGGAAGCTATGCTCTATGAAGCGATAGGTGAGGGTAAAGTAAGATGCAATCTATGCTCTCGTAGATGCGTTATCCCTCCAGGCTCGATGGGATTCTGTCGTGTTAGGAAGAATATCGATGGTAAGCTATATAGTTTAGTATACGATAAGGTTTGCAGTATGGCTGTGGATCCTATAATGAAGAAGCCTCTATACCACTTCTACCCTGGATCCTCTGTTTTAAGCATAGCCACTGTCGGATGCAATTTTAGATGTAGATTCTGCGATAACTGGGTTATAAGTCAGGAAAGGGATATAGTCGGTAGGGAGCTTCCCCCTCAGCGTATAGTCGATACAGCCTTAGAGTATGGCTGTGAAGGTATAAGCTACACGTATACAGAGCCTACTATATTCTTCGAACTAACATACGATACGGCTAAGCTTGCCAGAGATAAAGGATTATTCAATACATATGTAACGAACGGTTATATGACCGTAGAGGCTATCGAATGCATCGCTCCATACCTAAACGCGGCTACCGTGGATTTTAAAGGTGGTGGTAATCTCGACTTCTACCAGAAGTATATGTCAGTCCCATCCGTAGATCCCATATACGAAGCTTTAGAAGCTATGAAGAAGCATGGGATACATGTAGAGGTGACAAACCTTATGGTGACAAAGTATGGCGATAGCCTCGAGGATCTTAGAAAGCTAGCTAGATGGATATGTGAGAATCTAGGTGAAGATACAGTCTTCCATATACTTAGATTCCATCCAGACTACCAGATGCTAGATGTTCCATCGACACCTATAAAAGCTATGGAGGAAGCCTATAGAGTAGCTAAGGAAGAAGGGTTAAACTACATCTATCTAGGTAATGTACCTGGGCATCCATATGAAGATACATATTGCCCCAGATGCGGCTCTAAGATCATAGATAGATTCAGCTTCGAAATAGTAAGCTGGAAGCTTAAACCAGGTAATCTATGCCCTGAATGCGGATACAAGATAGCTATAGTAGGCGAATATAAGCCTGGAGGCTCCGGCTACCCGTTCAGCCTAATTTAGATACTGGTAGATTCTCCTTACGATATAAGACCTGAAGCAGTACGATGCAGATTAACGATCAACTAGAATTCTTGAGGTATGTCATCAGCGTTCTCCTCTGCATGAATGCCTATAGCAGGTAATCCTAATCTACACACTGTATAGTTGGCTAACATACCTTTAACCCGGCTGATACTCTGCAACCCTCCTACGATACTCTTCGAGTGTATCCTCTACGAAGCGATCTTCTTTCACCATCCTATATATGTCGGCTATCCTTCTAACCCATTGATCGACTATAATCTTACCCTTCTCCATGGAAGCTTTTCTAGGATCACCGAGATATGCTTCTAAAGCATATCCAACCCAATCCACGTTAGTCTCAACGTCAGGTATCGTCGTGTATACGCCTATTTTAGCTTCTCCCCTCACATAATCAAGTTTAACTAGTCGTGGGGCTATGTAGGATACGATACTAGTTTCTATCTCGCATGCATGACCTATAAGCTTGGTCTCTCTCAACCCTTCTATCTCGCTCCTAACTGGGGACCATGGATCAACAACCATGTATAGACATATATTCATACATCTATCCAGTACATCTCTAGATAGGAGCCGTAGGATTCTTGAATTACCGCCATGACCATTGAGTATTAGTATCTTTCTGAACCCATTCCTGTAGATTTCGAGGCATACCTCTCTCAGTAGGCTTAAGAGGGTTTCAGCCGATATCGAGATCGTACCTGGGAAATGTTTACTTTCAGGCGCATAACCGTAAGCTATCGGAGGTAGGATGATAGCATCCTCTAATTCCGAAGCTTTAACAGCAACCCAATATATCGTGAGTATATCCGTTCCTAACGGTAGATGCGGTCCATGAACTTCTATACTGCCTATAGGTATCACAGCGGGTAGGTTCTTATCTATACCAGCTATATCCTTAGAAGTTAGATCCTCCCACTTAACCATAATAGAATTCTTCATATACGATAGAATCTTAAGCTTTTCGAATACTAGACTTTCGCTGGAGGCTTCTCCCCGCCTCTACGAATAGCTAAACCCTTGATGTACGTCTTAAGAGCTTCTATATTCTCCTTCCTTACAGATTTGCGTCTTCTATCGACAGCTATCCTTAGACGTTTAGCTTCATCTATAGTTAACCCTGCATCTGCTAGTTCTCCTAAGCTGAACCCCCTACCGATTCTAAACGTCCTTTTACCAGGGCTCTTAACGATAGGCCTCTTCAACCCCTCCCGCCCTCTAAGCGGAAGAGGATCTACGATAACGATTCTTACTTCACTACTTTAAGCTTTCCATATTTACCTACGTTAAGCTGAAGCTTTCCTTTAAAGTAGTTTGTGTAGCCGTTCTCCACCCTTACTCTATCCCCGATGTTAACCATATCGATATTATCTCCCCATAATACAAGTTGTATGGATCCTGAATCATCCTTAAGCTCCGCTGTAGCTACAGAAGTTGTGCCATATCTTGTATTAACGGTTTTCGGTTCAGTCATACTTGTTATAAATCCTTCAACCGTAACCCTCCTCATACCCTGTTTAACATCTGCTATCCTCATAACCTTTCGAACCTACCTAGAAAGCAGACTTAACAGTATATAAGCGTTGCCCTAATCGATGGTTGTAAAACCTTAATAGACTCCTCCCCCTACATAAAACTTAGGGTGTTAGTATATGAATCTAGTTAAGTTAAAGCTATCGATGCTAGGCACTATAGCTGCGATCATATGCTTATCGACGTTATTCCTAGCCCTAGTCCTATCCCTCGCCGGCGTAGATATACTACTGTTACCAGTATTCGTTATAGCGTTCAACTTAGTTCAATGGCTTATAGCACCATACCTGATCGATACTCTCTATAGGGTTAGGGAGCTTCCTGAATCAGAGCTTCCATGGCTCCATAGATCTGTAGAGAAGCTTTGTATGGCTAGTAATATGAAGAAACCGAAGGTAATGTTAGCTCAGATACCTATACCTAATGCTTTCGCTTACGGCTCACCTATAGCTGGAAGCCGTATCGCCGTAACAAGCAAACTTTTAGAGATACTTGAGCCTGAAGAGGTTGAATCCGTTATAGGGCATGAGCTAGGCCACCTTAAGCATAGGGATGTACAGGTTATGATGATAGCCTCGGTGCTACCAGCTATATTCTACTATATAGGCTATAGCTTCATGTTATCGTACTACTATAGGGGATCGTATGGAAGGGATCGTGGAGGTAACGGTCTCGCAGCTCTCATAGGTATACTATCGATATTCATGTACTACATACTATCCCTACTAGTACTTGGTTTAAGCCGTTTGAGAGAGTACTACGCCGATAGGCATAGTGCTTCGATAGTAGAGCATGGTGCATCCAAACTTGCATCGGCTCTAGCTAAACTCATAACATACACCAGTAAGGTACCTCGCGAGAAGCTGGAGAACTTCCTAAGCTTCCGTGCCCTCTTCATAACAGATCCAGGTAGAGCTCATAGCGATGCAGAGGAATTAAGGTATGGTAGAAGCTTAGCTGAATCCATAGCTTCTAGGAAGATCACATGGCTCGATAGGTTTATAGAGCTATTCTCGACTCATCCTAATATAGTTAAGAGAATTAGAGCTCTTCTACAACTAGAAAGCTAGAGCTCATCCTATCCACCTAAAACTTCCACGGTAGTTTTACCCATATTAATCCACGCCTCCTTAGCAGTAATCCTAGCTTTCCTAGGATACTCCTCCACTTCCACTTCTACGGCGACTGGGAAAGGTATTAGAGAACCTAAACCCCAGAATAACGCTTCATGATCCGCTAACCCTGGCAGATAATCTGATAACCTTTCATTACCATATTCTGTATACTTAAGTATAGCTTCCTGATCGTTTCCACTCATAAGTCTGAAGCATGCTATCGTATTACACTGCGATATTATACTATTGTGCACGAGAAATGGAGCCCCGCCTGCTACGAAGCTTCTATCCTCAGTCTCTATATCGTAGGTTTCCTCAGCTTGAAATTCCTCTATATCCTTAATTGTAGAGAAGGAGATGGGAGCGTCAGCAATACGTTTTAATAGTTTCAAAGAGCTATTTTCATTTATCCTAATAGTTTCGCTAAGAGCTTCGCATATCTTCCTGAGCCTATACATACTAAGTTTTCTTCTTCGCCTGAGCAGATCATACCATAGGTAGTGGTATTTACGAGATCCATATGCCTTTATTATAGCGTCATCCAGTAAGCTCGGTGAAAGATTAACATAATCGTATTTTTTCCTAGGATATTTACACTTGATCATGGAAACTAATATATCAAGCTTAGATTTCTTATCTTCCGAGATAAAACCTATTTTATCACGAAACATCAATATCCCGCTCTTATCAGATAAACATATCTCAAAAACTCTGTATGATTTTCCTTTATACCGGCTTGTTCTAACTATCATTCTTGGCTTAAATCCTAATCTAAACATCAAGAATACTACTTGATAGGCTAATTTCTCACTAGTTGTTATAAAGCCTATCCTCTTATTCTTCAATGATATATAGCCATCACCTTCAAAAAGCCCCTTTAGAAAAGCAGATACAACTTCATTTGAGGCTTTTTGAATACACAATGGGGTCTCTCTATCTCTAACCTTAGCCAAAATTTTATATCCTAAATATTCTAAAACTTCCATCAAACTGTTTGAATATATTTTAACGGAATTATGATTAGACTCATCTTCAGAAGTTATTTCAAATAAGTTGTTACATAAGTATTTAAATCTATTTAGTACATAGGGATCTTTATCTGTAAATTTTAACGTATAAGAAGATCCTAGGGCATCCTTTCCCTTTGAAACTATAAGTCCTAGAAACTCCCCGAGATCTGGGATTACTCCAGCTGGTGTTTCGATAAGTTTTGTTCTAGTCGATAGAATGCTCTCACCTATACGAACGCCCTCAGCTAGATTTAACTGGTAGCCGAGAGTATCCTGGAGATTTTGAACACGATCTCTAATGGTAAAGTATGGTATGTCCATACTTTCATGCACTACTCTAGTAGTTCCGCTCCAATTTCCATCATATGCTATATTGAATACCTCTTTGCGTCTATGAGACGTGTGGATTGGGGATGCATCTTCATCTATGAAATGATTAGAACCAGGTTGACTAGATTGAGTTGCTGGATGCACTAATATGAGCTGCTCTCCAGGTTTTAAACTTCCAGCCTCCTTCTCTACAAGATTACCGTTCTCGTCTAGCAGATATACACGGTGTTCGGGTGAGCACTCCAAGATATAACCGTCAAACGTTTTTATTCGTAGAAGTCTCCTTAAACCTCTACGTCTAGATATCGCTATAAGCCTAGTATTTATACAGCTTAAGTCTTTACTTAAAGTGGAGAGCTGTATACTATCATTAGGGTAAATTATGGTTTCTTCGT
Organism: uncultured Candidatus Bathyarchaeia archaeon; assembly: GCA_964491605.1. GTDB lineage: Archaea > Thermoproteota > CALKCG01 > B24 > DRYS01 > DRYS01. The sequence goes on along the minus strand of CAZBGY010000019.1, from coordinate 17,020 downwards.
CTGATTCTAGTATTAAGCCACCTTTTTCTCTTATTTTCTCATAAAGCTCTTTGATCGCTATAACTTCGCCATCGTAGAGTTGTACCATCATGCTGCCGCTAAGACATTTTGAGATGTATGCCGGTCTCTGCGTTATGAATATGAATCCTACGTTGTATCCTCCAGCTTGACTTACAGCTTCTATTAACTCTTTATCTACTCCTATCTTCTCAGGATTTCCAACCTCTATCTTCAGCCCCTTTTCAGGTGTGAAGTATTGCGCCTCCTCTACGACGAATATAACGGCGAAATCTCCCTGCTCCCTCCTGCTTAAAGCATAATCCACAACCCTAGATACTATATGGCGTACAGCTATGTGTTGAGCATCTATATCCGTATCGACCGATAGATCTACGATAACTATAGGGTTACCCCTACATACATCCACTATATCGATATACTTATACTCCTCATCTAGGAAAGCCCCCCTCCTCTCCAGAGCCCAACGTATAAGGTTTAAGCTATAACTGCTGTTACGGCTACCTATCATCGGAGCTATACGGTTGACTTCTCTAAGTAGAGATACCCTATTTACGTCCTCACCTTTAGCCTTCAACGATTCGACCGCTTCAACTACTAGACGGCCCGCACTAGATGATGGATCTAAGTTAAGCCTCGAAGCTATAAGTCTACCTTTAAGCATAGATATTTTGGGTAGAAAGAATCTATATGGATAGACTCTTCCCCCGAATTTGGTTAAAGCTGTATACTCACATCTACGATCCAATATTATGAATCTAGGTTGAGGCTCCATCTTAGAAGCTTTCGCTATGAGACTAACTACGAAGCTTGATTTACCGCTACGAGTATTATGGCATGAAACACCTCCTATCCCGGCTATGAAGTTTTCGCAGCCAGGAACTGATAGATCGTACACGTATCCATACCCATATTCTACGATATCGATCCTAGATATCCTAACTAAAGATAGATCACTTGTAGATGAGTCTCTACTACGGTATCCGTTAGCTATAAGCTTAAGATAGAGTATATCTGATAATAGTCTTTCATCATTGATTAGACCTAAACTTAGAGATTTAAGTAAAGGTTCCAGGAAAGATTCTAGGACTTCAGGTTTCAAATTAAATACAAACCTAGGTATACGTGCATCTGGATATGTAGATCTTAAAGCTTTAAAGAATAGACTTAAAGCTTTACTCTTCAACCTAACCTCTACGTATTCATCATGCTTATCGATAGATACATCTGCCGTAGGTGCGAAGGATCTAGCGGCAGATACAACACTCTCTTCATCATATATCGATCGCGGCAGCCTAAATACAACCCCATCAGAATAACTACATCCAAATAGGATGTAGTATGCAATCAGCCGAGCGATATCCTCATCTATGAACAGTTTAAACGGTAGATGTTCACCTTCGATCGATATGCATCCCTCTACATCGTCGACATCATATCGATCATTATCCCTCCTATAGAAGCTTTGATGAGTCTCTACGTATATATTCCTCGGTCGTAGAGTGCTAGATAGATCCAACACCTCTATGTATGATGTCGGTCTAGGTATAGATAACGGTACTAGTATTCTATCTCCTGAGTTTAAGCTACCAGCTTCCACAGCTTCTACCTTGGAATTCTTGATGGTGAATACTGAATGTGAAGGAGTAACCGTTACTGAACGGCCATCTTCAAGTTCTATCTTGATCATAGGGCCCTCGTATCTATGCCTTATAACACTCCTTACGGGATGCCATTTTAATTCAAGTTTATCCATATCAAAACTTGGAACATACACATCATCGTTTAACTCAACTTCTCCCTCCTCTCCACTCGTAAAATATCTATCTACGAATCTACCTATCTCCTCCACCCTTATCCATCCCTTATGCATGTATACGATAGGTTCATAGTATGCTACGCTCATACCGGCTACGAACATATGTCCTTTAGCTATGGAATTCAAATCTAGATATATCGGAACGTTAGATCCCTTCAGTCTACCTATACGTATATTGAGGCAATCCCTCCTACCCCCCTTCATGATCTCCATATAGAATTCCTGCAATTCGTGTGGTTCAGGCTGGTAAACTGGATCCCATGTTCCAGGGGCGCATTCAAGTCTAACCCACTTCCCATCTTCACGTATATAGCCTAATGCCTCGGCGAAAGCTACATCATACTCTAACCCTTTTCCATACTGAGCCTTCTCCCCCTTCTTACCAGCTATAGGTCCAAATCCGCCTAGCCCCATCTCAGGGTTATATGGCGTGATTTTGAAAACTCTGAGGAGGACGGGTGTAAATCTATCCCCGCTTAACGGATGCTTGATAAAGTAGTATCCGTTAACCACAACCTTATACCCTTCTTTAACTACGAACGGTATTATCCTTTGATCGCATCCAGATAGTACGTAGCCTATCTCTATCAAGGCTCCCAGCTTCCTTTGCTAGCATCGGTTAAAGCCCAGAATTCTCCATGCTGAAGTAGTAGGAAATTCAATTCCTCAGATGTAAGTTCACCCCTCTTGACAAGCTCTACAGCTTTAGCGAAGAAGTTTAATGTATGGATGTTAGAGAACGGTTTACTTATCCTCGTATACCTATCAGCTTCATGGATAGGATAAGGTATACCCATAACGTTCGCAGATGAAGCTACAAATGAGATAGCTTCATCAAGCATATCCAGGTTGAAGCTAGGAATCTCTATCCTAAACGGTATAATCCAAGTCTTAACGTAGCTACTATAAACTTCCGCTATATCCCCATCCATACCGAGCTCCTCCGCGATCCTAGCATAAGATTCTGAAACCTTATTTTTCATAGGGAACGGCTCCGTATACTCCCTTTCATTCATTATCAAGCTTAGGAAGGTTGCATCCCTAAACTTCTCGTAGCCTAGGAGCCTACCATAGTAATTCATACAGCTACGTTTAACAAAGCCTAAAACTAAGACGCTATTCTCCTTACATACTCTTAATAGTTCTAATGCTTGCATAACCGTATAAGTAAAATCATACCTGTATTCACTAGGATCAGAACTATTAGGGTGAAGCCTAGGATTTAATACGATACCGCCATCTATTATAAGGTAATCTGGATTCCAAAGCTCCACAGCCCTCCTAGCTACGTAATACTCTAAAGCCATATGCAGGAGATTCTCCCTTCTCTCAGGCTCATCATCTACAGCCCATATATCTGGTGGTCCTGAAACGCATAGCGGTTCACCTTTAAGCTCCATCCCCTTGAAAAGTACAGCAACAGCATTGTATATCGGTACGTAAGCGAATCTAAAATGCACGCCGTTATGCCCAGCATCAACCCCGACTATACTTTTATGAGCTAACGCTTCCTTATCCACTATACAGCGTCTAGTTCTTATAGCTCCCTTCAGATTATCGGCTATATGCCTACACTCCTTCACATACCCTCTGAACCTTTCTATTAGAAGATCTGTCCCCTTCTCTATCATACTTTGATATAGCTCAGAGTAAAACAGCTCATGACTTATGTCATGGAGGTTTGATTGTAACTTCTTGTTGGTTAACATTTTTAAACACCAAACATACCTAACTACTATTAGAGTATAGGTTAGAGGAGACTTATAAATGTTGTTGAATGCTCAACAATCAAAAAACCAAGTGAAAGATGAATACGGAAAGGAGGATAGGATACGTATCCATTTAAAATTTGGAGATCTTGAGGTTGATGTTGAATGTAAACAAGATCAACTCAAAGATATCATAGATACATTCCTCTCTAGTTTAAGGGAAAAGGGTATACCTCCTTTATCCTCTATGACAAGAGCTAGCTATACCGGAGGTAGTGAGCCTAAAACCTGTCGCGAGGTTATATTAAATTTATGGAGAAGCAACTGGTTTTCGACGGGTAGAAGCCTCTCAGAAGTGGATGAAGAAATGTCCAGGATGGGATACCACTATAATAGGAGTGCTATAGCTCATAGTCTCGCAGATCTTGTAAGGGAGGGTATTTTAGCTAGGGAAGGACGTAAAGGTAGTTACAGATATTTACAGAAAAGACCGCCTATATGACCGGTAGGATGTAGAGCATACGGGCTCTAAGATTCATCTTCATCTCCTCTCGAGAGACCTAATATGTAAGCTATCTTATCGAAGAGTAGTAGAAGTTTCTCCACATCTGTATCATGATTTATCGTGAATACTAATTGTAGTTGAAGGTTCACACCAGTTTTAGCTGCTGGTAATACCTTTTCAGTAGCTTCTTTCCTCGTCTTTTTCGCTTCTCTAATCTGTTCAACAGGTTTCTGTTTCTTAGCTTCTACCACCTCCCACTCGAACGCGTAGCTTAGCATATCTAAGAAGCTCTGTATACCTACAAGATCCACTTTTGCATCACCAACTATCAACGGTATTTCAGCCATTAATCTTCGCCGATCGAAGCCTTCTGCATCTATCTTCTCCACGATAGTTTTCACAACTTCATTCTTCATAAGTAGGTTTTGTAAGGTTCTTCTAGCAGCATCCGAATTAGGATCTATCCTGTAAGCTGCTACGAATCTGATAGCATCCTCTGCCAGCTTATATTTCTTAGGTGTATCTTTGGATTCTTCTAGGAATCCCCAGGATTTAAAGAATGCGTTATTACGGCTTATATTCTTCTCATCTACACCGGCCTTTTCGGCTACATCCTTTACGGAGATATATTCCCTATCAGCTCCAGCGTTAAGATAGCTTACAAGGATCTGGCAAAGCTTCTCCCAGCTTAATCTACGCGGTAGTTTAAGCTCCTGCATCAACTTCTAGCTTAGATATGAAGCTTAGCCGCATGTAAACATTTCGTGCTTCACGATAATAGAGTATTACCTTAATCCTCGCTAATTTTAAAAGCTGTTAGCTTCACAGTATGTATCGATGAGGTGTCGTCACAGTGTCGCAGCATACATCAGATTCTGACAGGGAGATAGAGGTTATAGTTAGGAAGGGTGATTTACAGATAGAATTCAAGGGGTCGATCGACGATGTTATCAGGAGTCTTCTCAAATTCATAAGCGAGATACATCCCACATGGTTTCTAGCTTCTAAGCTTGCACTTAAGGTGGATTTAGTCGGGGTAATGGAAGCTATGACTGGAGTATTAGCAGTCGGCTCTGAAGGGCTTACCGTGATAGTCGATAGAGGTAGGCTAACGGATATAGAGTCTATATGGCTATCTCTAGCTAAAGCTTGGGTAGCCTATCGGATAGGGTTATCGGATGATGATACTGTAACAAGTAAGGATGTACAGAGGGAGACTGGGGTTAAACCAGGTACCGTATCAGCTCGTCTAAGCGAGCTTGCGAATCAAGGTTACCTCGATAAGCCTAAGAGAGGCGCATACAGACTTACATCTCTAGGATTGAAAAAACTTATCGAGGATATTATACCTAACATTAAAAGTAGGATAGGTATTGATCGAGGATAGGCTTTATGTACATGTAGAGTATGGGGATCTGAAAGCTGATTTCACAGGGTCAGTCGATGAAGTATTGAAATCTATAGTAAGATTCCTATCGAAGATTTTACCTAGCTTGAAGATCGTAGAGGAGCTTATCTATAAGCCCAGCTTTGAAGAATTAGCTGAAATCTTGAAAGGTATAGTTAAGATAAGCGAGGGTATGCCCATACTATGCGCTCAAACCAGCTTCTCTACTCATGACCTAGTACTGATAGGTTTAGCGGCGAAGTATCTATCACTCAACATAGGTCTATCCGAGGATGGATCTATGGATGCTAGGGAGTTATCGATATTCACAGGTAAATCTGAAAAGACTATAAGAAATACTCTACCGAAACTTCTAGAGAGGGGCTTAATAACGAGGACCGAGAAGGGTAGGTACTCTATCACCATACCTGGGTTGAAGAAGGTTGAAGAAATAGTCGGCGGTAGGGTTTAGCTAGAAGCCTTCACATCCTTTCCAACGGCTTTATACCCAGTATCCTTAAGGCGGAGCCTAGCGTAGATTTAAATGCATAGACAAGCTTCAATCTAGCTATCTTCAGTCCTTGAGGTTCTGCTTTAAGCACTGGGAGCTTATCGTAGAATGCGTTAAACTTCATAGCAAGCTCGTTAGCGTATTCTGCAACCGTATGCACGGCTAGATTCTCAGAAGAGCTCCATACGACCTCCGGATACTTTGATATATGTATCAGTAGATCCTCCTCTAATTCATCCCTCAGCAGCATCGGATCGAAATCCGCTTTAACGTAGTCTATATCGGCTTTAGCTAGTATACTGCATGCCCTCGCATAAGCATATTGTAGGAATGGACCGCTATTCATCTCAAAGTTTAGGACTCTATCCCAGTTAAATGTTATATCCTTCTCAGGGGATACGCTGATTAACGCATACTTAACAGCCCCCACCGCTATAGCTTCAGCTATTCTATCAGCCTCCTCCGCATCGATATCAGGTGAACGTTTACGCACCTCTATTAAAGCTCTAATCTTAGCCTCATCTAGAACTTCATCTAAAGTTATTATACGTCCCCTCCTACTAGACATCTTATAACTTGGAAGCTTTACGAGACCATAGAATAGGGGCTTATACCTATCAAAGACCCTCCTTACACCTAGAGCGGATAGAGCTATCATAAGCTGGGTTTGAGGTAACTTCTGATCTATACCTATAACGGTTATGGATAGATCGTATAACTTGAGTTTACGGAATGCATAAGCTATATCCCTCGTCGTATACAATGTCGTCCCATCAGCTCTGGTAAGCGTTAAAGGCGGTACTTCTAGATCGATACCGATATAGCTTCTATAGCTTTCTAACCCTAGATCCCTAGCAGCTTCGGCTACATCGAATACTAGAGCTGACTCCACTATCCTACAGTATGGTGTAGCTTTCAACAAGGATAATATCCTATCCACCTCACCGCTCCATACCAGCTCGCTCTCCCAATCCCATGAATCGAACTTCACGCTTACACGTGATAAAGTCTCTCTAAATCCTTCTAGACATAGAGATACAACCTCCCTAGTTATCTTAACAATATCCTCATCTGAATGCTTTTCGTAGAGTTTATTCATCTCTGCTATACTCGCTTCAGGATCCTGATCTGACTCTATGGATTCTAAAAGCTTATCGAAGATCTTCTCATCCCTACCTCTAAGCTCAGCTGCTACGCCTACCCAATCATCTAGCTGTGAAGTTAGCCTCCTATACTCATCCTCAGATTGCCTAGATCTACATGATTCCAGCTCGGATTTCAGCCGTTTAACCTCTAGTATGCATGAAGTCACCGCGTATATGAAGCCGAGAAACTTATCCGGTTTACCCTCAATCTTAGGACTACCTAGTAATCTATATCCGTAGGTTAGTATCGATGTCTGCCTACCTACATCATCTATGTAGAAGTGCCTACGGACTTCATACCCTCTAGCTTCTAGTAGCGATGCGATCGAATCCCCTAGGAAGCTGTTCCTAGCATGCCCTATCCCTATCGGATGTATAGGATTCACGCTTGTATGCTCAACTATAACCTTCAGCTTTCTCTCAGATTCTAGTCGACCCCACTCATCGCCTAAAGCTTGTATCGATGATATGAGAAGTTTGAAGAATGTAGGTTTCTCTAGATAGAAGTTGAGATAGCCTGGACCAGCTACATCTACCTGAGCGATAAACCTTCTACTAGCCTTATCTATCCTCGACTTCACTTCTAGAGCTAAATCACGTTGATTCAATCCCAGCTTCTTAGCGAGCATCATGCATATAGGGGTAGCTAGTTCACCGTATACATAGGATGGCGGTGGTTCAAACGGGATATCATCAAACTCTATACCCAACTCTGTTAGAGCTTGAGATACTAATCCTCTACACTCATCCTCAAATAGCTTCCAAGGCCTCCTCGAAACCTCTAGGATCCCGTACCCCCTCCCTCAGTATACCTCGCATAATCATCATCTATCTCCTAGATAGATCGTCCTATAGAGTCGGCTTAATAATTTATAAGGTTTTACGCAACCTATTCTAGATTACGGTTTTGCCCGGAGTACTTTCTCACCCTCCCAAGAATATACCTGAACTGTTGAAGTCTGGAAGCTTGAAGGTAGCGGTCGCCGGGTACGGCGGCTTTGAAGCACCGTTAGCATATGCCTATGGGAGGATAGGTGCTCGTGTATCTATAGTCGACATGGATGTATGTTCGGTTGAATCTTTCGTTAATATGATTATCGGGAGTAGGTATGCTTCAGCTATATCTAGGTTCTTGAGGAGCGGTATCGTGAACATAGCTTCTGATAGAATCAAAGCTTTAACTGAATCCGATGTTATAGATGTATTCGCACCGATAAGATTCTCTGAACTAGGTCAGCCAGATTATTCTATGCTACATAAGCTATCCGAGGAGGTGGGTAGGAGTCTTGGTGAAGGTAAACTTATCATATCGAGCACGATCACCCCTCCAGGTATGACCGAAGATGTCATAATGAATCTACTAGAAAAATCCTCTGGTTTGAAAGCTGGCGATAGCTTCGGTTTAGCTTATAGCCCCTATGAGCCTTTACCGATTGAGAGAAGCGATTCTACTATTAGGATTCTAGCGGCGGTGGATAGGAGGAGTCTAGATATCGCGGAGGCTATCATAAGCACAGTTTACGGTGGTAGAATTTTGAAGATCGACAATATAAGATACGCTGAAGCTATAAAGTTATTCGATAGCGCTTCCAAGTACATACTGTACACGTTTACTTACGAGCTTTTAGAGGTTTGCGGTAAGTTAGGGTTGGATCATGGATCTTTAAACTACGCTCTAGAGGTTCTACACTCCTCGTATTCGCTCCTACCGGTTTGGAGCTATCTATCGGGTAATACTAGACTTCTACTAGATCTATGCGAAGCATACAAGTTTAAACCTAGGATTCTCAATGCGGCTTTAAAAGTAGGTGAAGGTATCTCGAGGATCTATCTCTCTATGGTTAGAGAAGCTGCTAGACAGATAGGTAAACCCCTCAGGAAGTGTAGGGTTGCGCTTATAGGCTTATCCGATAGAGCCTATACTTGTGAGGGTGTAGTAAGCTCTCCGACTATAGATCTAGCTCTACGACTTAGGAAGATAGGTGCGTTCGTAAAGGTTTTCGATCCATACAGGCTTGGTAGTGAGCTCGATAAAGTCGGGATTAAAGTATCTAGGAGGCTTGAGGAATGTTTAGGGGATACTGATATCATAATAATACTACCTGAATCTAAGGTTATGAAGACGATTATGGTGAAGAAGCTCGGTGTAGCTAAAGCTTTAGCTCAAACTAGCCTTGCTATAATCGATCTAGCTGGGGTTATCGATAGGGTTGAAGCATCTAGATTAGGGTTCATATATGTGGGATTGGATGGTGCTCTTCATGCCGGATAGATTGAAGGTTGCTCTCATAGGATGCGGATTCTGGGGTAGTAATCATGCTAGGGTATACTTCGAGTTAGATGATATATGCGAGCTTATAGCTGTATGCGATATAGATAAGGGGAGAGCAGAGAGGGTTGCTAAGAGATATGGTTGTAGAGCGTATACGGATTACCGTGAACTCCTAAGGAATTGTAGACCTGAAGCTGTAAGCGTATGTACTCCTTCATCTACTCATTTCGAGATAGCGTACGAGATAGTTAGAAGCGGCGTAGATGTCCTAGTTGAGAAGCCTATGTGCACCTCTACCGATGATGCTTTAAAGCTTGTATCCGAAGCCGAGAGGATGGATGTAGTGTTGATACCTGGACACATAGAATGCTTCAACCCAGGGGTTAGAAGAGTTAAATCTATGATAGAAGAGGGTAGGTTAGGCGATATACTCATGCTTACCGCTAAGAGGGTTTCCTACTGGCCTGAAAGGATCGGAGATGTAGGTATAGTTATGGATACGGTGATACATGATATATACGTATTCAGGTATCTACTATCCGAGGATCCGGTTGAGGTATATGCGGTAGCAGGTAGGCTTATGCATAGATTCGAAGATTATGTAGGTGTGATCTTGAGGTATAAGGGATCGACTATAGGATTCATAGAAGCTAACTGGATGACGCCTAGGAAGGTTAGGAATCTAACCGTAACTGGGAGTAATGCTATAGTATCCCTAGACTATCTAACGCAGGAAATAGTATACGAGAATAAAGATTCTATAATGACACCTATAGCTAGATGGGATGAGCCATTGAAGCTAGAGCTTAAACACTTCGTGGAGGCATCCCTAGGCAGGTGTAAACCTGAGATAACAGGCTATGATGGGGTGGAAGCTTTAAAGGTTTGCGAAGCAATACTAGAATCTAGCAGGATGCATACGCCTGTAAGACTGAAGAGGTGATCGATGGTGAAGAAGAGGCTTATGGAATACCTAGCATGCCCTATAGATAAACACCATCCGTTAGACCTAATAGTTTTCGAGGAGAGGGGAGAGGAGATAATAGAAGCCATCATAATATGCTGGAAATGCAAAAGATACTATCCGGTTAAAGATGGAATACCAGAAATGCTTCCAGATCAGCTTAGAGATAGAAGGGAGGATACATCATTCCTAGAGAAATGGAAGGATAAAATACCTAGAGAGATACTTGAGGAAGGTAGACCATACCCTCTGAGGAAGTAAAAGTTTTAGCTTAGAATCCGGTAGCTAATATAACTATGATAGGATAGCCCGGTGGTGCAGCCTGGTAAGCATGGAGGCCTTTGGAGCCTCCGACGGGAGTTCGAATCTCCCCCGGGCTATACAAACATCCATAAAGATACTCACAGCTTATGCTTCTGTTACTGCTATGGTAGCTTCCTGATATCGAGCTTTGTTAGTTATGCTTTCATCTTTTCGACTGCCTTATGTCTTGGGGTGGCTGGATTGTTTTCATAGGATGGGTGTAAGCTTCGTCGATGTAAAGCCTCCTATAGCTTCTACTTCTACGGCGTATAAGCCTGTTCTAGGTTTCACTCCGTATAGGATTAACGCTCCATGTTCCCTCGTAAGCTTTAGATGTATATCAGCTATAGGTGAGATCCTCTCGGCGAGCTTCGGATATATGGGTTTAGATATCAGGAATGTTAACGATCTAGTGTAGGCTATCCTATCGGTATCCATCGATAACAATCTTAGCGTTTCTCTAAGACCATGGTGGAGCGTTAGGCTATCGATACCTACAACCTTAAGTACAGGTTGTTTCAGTTTGGATATCAACTCATCCTCAACCCTACATATCTCCTCATAATCTTCATCTATAGATTCCCCTCTAAGATTCACCATGCATCGATCATACCCCCCTCCCCTTCTAACAGTTAATATCCTCAGACGCTTATCTAGATCGCTTCTATCCTTAAGAGATATCGAAGACTGCTCTAGAACCTTATTCCTATCAACCCCGAGGGATGGTATGATTATCAACCCCCTACCTTTAAGTAGAAAGCTTGATCCTAGCGGTATGGTTAGCGTAGATTGATAATCGTAGCTCCTAATCCTATAATCCACCTCTAGAAGAATCATGGATCCTCTAGGATATCCGCCTACCACTCTATCTAGATCCGGTATACCGGTCGAATAAACATCCTCCGATGGATCCATAGGAGGCTTATAACTCCTCCATACAACTAGATCCGGCGGCTCGAACGGTGGTATAACGTTGAATCCTCCATCCAACGTAAATATCATCTGCTTCTCAGGTAGCTTCACACCCCTCGCTTTAACTATCCTTAGATCCCTTAGGAATCTTCCATCGAATATTCCTTCCCTGAGTATTATCACAGCATCGGCTACGAATTCTTCAACCCCGAATCCTATCCTACTTTCACCTATCGGTACCTCGCTTATCAATAGGGTTGTACAACCCATACTCCATACGATCCTACCTAGAAGATTATGCAAAACTATCCTTAGCTCATTAGGGCTCCCTAAAGCTTGAGCTAGAGCTGAGAACGAATCTATCGTTAAACGTTTAGCTTCGATCTCCTCTACAGTTTCTATAACGGATTCTATAGTTAAAGGTATACCCGGCTCTTTGATAGCTAGCAGATCTAGAAATCTGAATTTATCCTCTGCTTCAAGTTTCTCGAAATCTAATCCCATCCTCGACATAGTCGTATAGAAGCTAGGCTTCTTCTCAGCGAAGCTTGCATAAACTCCAGGCTCACCGTAATCCACAGCACCCTTATACAGGAATTTAGCCGAGAACATTGTCTTACCCGTACCTGGATTACCGGCTACTATAGTTAACCCGCCTCTAGGTATACCCCCTATGATCCTATCGAAAGCTTCTATACCCGTGGGCGTAAGAAGATTATAGCTTGATACACCTCTATCCTTAGGGTAGGATAAATCTTCGCTAGATCTTTTCAACTCTTATCTTAAAATTAAGATCTAACCTAGGGATATAAATCGTACGGTATATCGATATCTACACATAATGGTTACTCTAAACCGCTGATCGTTAGCATCAGCGAAAGTTACTCTTTAAATGCTTCTTCGTCTAGATCTATCTGAGGGTTGCGTTTTGCTTGAGGAAGCTATGATCGATGAGATAATATCTATGATGGATTTAGAGGAGAAAGCTAGGTTTATCGTAGGCGTCGGGTTGCCGGGGTGGTTTGGTAATCCTCATTCAAGGGTTGAGGGTGCTGCAGGTGAAACCCACCCCATAGAGAGGCTCGGTATACCATCCGTTGTACTTGCAGATGGACCTGCTGGTCTTAGGATAAACCCTATCAGGGAGGGTGATGAGAGGAGATACCATGCTACAGCCTTCCCGGTCGCTGTTATGCTTGCCTCCACTTGGAATAGGGATATACTGGAAGCTGTAGGTAGAGCTATGGGTGAAGAGGCTAGAGAGTATGGTGTAGATATACTTCTAGCACCTGCTATGAATATCCATAGGAATCCGTTATGCGGTAGGAATTTCGAGTACTATTCTGAAGATCCGCTCCTAACCGGTGAGATGGCTGCTTCGTTCGTTAGAGGAGTGCAATCCCAAGGGGTTGGAGCATGCCTTAAACACTTCGCCGCCAATAATCAAGAGACGAACCGTATGCTTATAGATACGATAGTCTCAGAGAGAGCTCTACGAGAGATATATCTTAAAGGGTTTGAGATAGCTGTTAGGAAATCTAAGCCTTGGGTTGTGATGAGCGCGTATAATAGGCTGAGAGGCGTATACTGCTCTCAAAATGAATGGCTTCTAACACAGGTTTTAAGGAGGGAGTGGGGTTTCGATGGATTCGTAGTATCAGATTGGTATGCCGGGGATGATCCGGTAGAACAGGTGAAGGCTGGTAACGATCTGATTATGCCTGGGAAAGCTTACCAGATAAGCTCTAAAAGAAGAGATGAAGTCGAGGAGATAGTAGAAGCGGTTAGGAGTGGTAGGCTTAGCGTCGAGATCTTGGATAGGAATGTTAGGAATATTCTGAGGGTACTCGTTAATTCACCTTCGTTTAGAGGGTATAGATATTCTAATACGCCTAATCTCGATGAGCATGCGAGGATAGCTTACGATGCGGGTGTTGAAGGGGTTATACTCCTTAAGAATGATGGTATCCTACCTTTAAGCTTGGATCGTAGGATAGCAGTCTTCGGGACAGGGCAGATAGAGACTATTAAGGGTGGAACTGGAAGCGGGGATACTCATCCTAGATACGTTATCTCGATTATCGATGGTATGCGTGAGAGAGGGCTTAGGATCGATGAAGAGTTAGCCGATACCTATCGTAGATATGTAGATGCTATGAGGGGTATGGATGAATACAGGGTTAGAACAGGGTTATTCGGTGAGCCTAGAGCGCCTAGTCTACCCCAAGACTTCCTAAGCGAGGATGAGCTGGATAGATTCGCTAAGAAGAATGATGTAGCCGTACTCGTTATTAGTAGGATTTCGGGTGAAGGCTATGATAGGAAGCCTGAGAAGGGTGATTTCTACCTAAGCGATGATGAGAGAAGCCTTCTAGAGAAGGTATCTAGGATCTTCCATAGTTATGGTGGGAAAGTCGTAGCTGTATTGAATATAGGTTCTCCGATAGAGGTCGCTAGCTGGAGGGATCTAGTCGATGGGATACTCCTAGTATGGCAAGCTGGACAGGAGACTGGAAGAATAGTTGCCGATACGCTTATAGGTGTGGTGAACCCCTCTGGAAAGCTGCCGGTAACATTCCCGAGAAGCTACGATGATGTTCCTTCATGGAGCTTTCCAGGTGAACCGAGGGATAATCCTCTAAGAGTCGTATACGAGGAGGATATATACGTAGGCTATAGATATTATGATACATTCGGTGTCGATCCAGCATACGAATTCGGCTTCGGCTTATCCTATACTACATTCGAGTATAGAAGCTTAGAGTTGGAGAGGATCGGTGAATCGGTTAGGGTGAGGTTCGAAATAGAGAATACCGGAGGGATTCCTGGAAAGGAGGTAGCACAAGTATACGTTAAAGCTCCTAAGGGGAGGATAGATAAGCCATTCCAAGAATTGAAGGGATTCCATAAAACTAGACTCTTAAAGCCGGGTGAAGTCGAGAGGGTGGAGGTAGAGTTGGATTTCAGATCCTTAGCGAGCTTCGACGGAGAGAAATGGCTTTTAGAGAAGGGTGAATACGAAGTTAGGGTTGGATCTTCATCTAGAGATATAAGGCTTATAGGAAGATTTACGATCGAGGAGGAGAGGAGGTATGATCCCTAGCATCCCAACAGCTCGAAGGGTAAACCGTATAGTATTACCGCTAGATCTGTGAAGAGGTGTATATCGCTGACCTCGATAGATTCTCGTCTATTCGAATTCAATCCTGATACGCTTAAGGATATCGAGAGAATACTAGTGGCTGGAGATATACACGGAGATTACGATTCGCTAAGGAAGATCCTAAGATCGGTGAATATGGATAGAGATTTCCTAGTTTTCCTAGGCGATTACGCCGATAGAGGATTATACGGTGTAGAGGTTATAGATACGATATCAGATCTAGTAGAAAGGTATAGGGGACGTGTTCTAGCTTTGAAAGGTAACCATGAAGATTATACTGAGGATGGTGAGCCCACATTCTATCCATGCGACTTGATATACGAAGCTACTAGGAAGAGAGGCGGTTGGATGCAGTACTTTATAGAGAGGCTTAAACCGTTTATAGAGAAGCTTTACCTAGCGGCGGTGATACCTGGAGAGATCCTTATGGTTCATGGAGGTGTATCGAGTAGGATCGAAAGCCTAGATGATTTAAGGTATCCGAACTTATCGATCGAGAAGGATTTACTCTGGTCCGATCCTTGGAGCGGATACGGGGAATACCCTAATAGGAGGGGGGTCGGTGTGGAATTCGGCGTAGATATAACGGAGAAGGTTTGTATGAAGCTAGGGGTTAAGATGATAGTTAGAAGCCATGAACCTATGAAAGCTTCTATAGGACCATACTACGAGCATGGCGGGAGGGTGATTACCCTAAGCTCTACCAGCGTCTACGGTGGGAAGCCGTTCATCCTCACGATAGATCCATCGAATCCATCGCGTATATCGCATATATTCCTATGAATACCTTCACACTATTTTCAACTCTATGTTACCCATACCTTTAGAGATCGATATAATTGTTAATCCAGCGGTGATGGATTACCGTCCACTACCTAGATAGCTCGAAGCGTAGAAGCGATCGGCTGATAACCATACTCGATGTGGGATCGCCTAGATAGATCCTACTTAAAGATATATATCCCGGTATCGATTAGCATGTTGAATCTATGGCTATGGATGATCTGTATGTAGTCTTCAGTATGGATTGCGAGAGGATAGCGGAGTATTCTCCCCCCGGAGGACCTAAGAATTGGTTTGAGAGTAGATCCTCTATAGAAAATTTCATCGATACCCTTGGAAGCTACGGGTTTAAAGCTACATTCTTCATAGTACCTGAAACCGCTCGTGAGCATAGAGATCTATTCCTAGAAGCTAGGAGGAAGGGGTTCGAGCTCGGCCTACACTATCATCCGCAGAGTTTTAGGGATGGAAGGTGGAAGGGGTATCTAGCGAGCTATAGCTATGATGATCAATTACACCAGCTTAGAGAAGCATTGAAGGACTGGGTAGAGTATCTAGGGTTTAATCCTAGATGCTTCAGACCTGGGAATTTCTCCGCTAATAAGGATACATATAGAGCGGTTCACAGCTTAGGCTTCAGGGAGGGTAGCTGCTATATACCCGGTAGGGTTAGACCAGAATGGTATGCCCTATGGTCTGATGCATCTCCATACCCACATCATATAGAGGGTATGGATTTCCTAGATATACCCGTAACGGCTGATTTAAGAATTAAACCTAAGCTCGGTGATCCACCGCATCTAAGGATAGAACTCGGAAACCTAGACTACCTTAAAGGTATACTATCATGGTGGATTCATCATCTATCATCGATCGATAAGCCTTTAAAGACGGTAGTCGTTATGACTCACAACACCATAGACTACGGTAAGGGGGTTGAAGGCCGGATGAGATTAGAAGGATTAATCCAAGCTCTATCAGAGGAAGCTGAGAAGATAGGGTTTACGCTACGCCCATCGACATTGAGAGATATACATGAGATAGCCGATCAGCTAGAATACCAGATATAAGAAGGTTATAGGAAAGGGATAAAAGAGGAGATTCGAACAGTTCATTCCCTAGGAGTTTCAGCTCTCCTAATAGCAGCTCTAGCTAAAGCTTCTCCAAGCCTCCTACATGCTTCTAGATCCCTCTCGCTAGGTGTACCGCTCGAAACAACTCCATCGCATACCTTCTCCATCCTGAAAGCCTCCATAATCCTCTCTATACTTAGAAGCACGGAATTGCTAGATCCGCCACCAGATGTGAAAGCTGCAGCAAGTTTACCTGAAATCTTACCCCTAACACTCTAAGCTAAATCGAAGAAATGCTTTAAGATTCCAGCCATATAGCCGAAATAGTTCGGGGAGCCGAAGGCTACAGCATCGCATGAAATTAGATCATCGACCGTAGCATAATCTACACGTAGGAGTCTAGCTCTAGCTTCTTCAACCCTACTAACTCCCTCAGCCTACAGCTTTAGCTAAAGC
>CAZBGY010000018.1:32750-33812 GCA_964491605.1 uncultured Candidatus Bathyarchaeia archaeon | reverse complement strand
TATTGTTTGTGTCATGTTTATGAGTGATGCTGTTATTCTTGGTCCTCCTACGAATCCTGACCATAATCCCATTAGCCATGCTGCTACTGCTAGCGATATAGCTATCGTTACAGCGATTATTATTATCGTAGCTATTACCGGTGATATAGCTTCTCTTCTAGATATTTCCATCTATCCCACCTCCTATACTCTTTAAAATTTTTACTTTTATGTAATATTTAAAGCTTACGGTTCGGTAATACGTTTAGCGGTACTCCTCGAAAATTTTATTAAAGGATTCTTCTACACATATATCTATCGGTGTTCTGAGGGGTTGGTCGTAGAGGTTAGGAGTTTCGATAGCTTGCAGGCTTTCCTAGAATCTATCGATAGCGAGGTTACCCGTCTCAAAGCCCTCCTAGGCGATTATATGCGTAGGATAGAATCTGTTAAAGCTAGGACTGATAGACATATAAAGATTCAAAGCCTACTATCCAAGATCGTTAAGAGGAAGTTCCCCGAAGGCGAGATCATAGATCTTAAAGGTCTGGAAGCACTAATTAATCCCTCACCTAAACAGGAGCTCGATCTACTATTAGAGGCTATGCAAAGCGTTCAGGATCATATTAATCAGCTTGAAAACGTTAGGAAAGCTGTATCCGTATTCCAGGAAGCACAAGGCTTAGATATACCCGTCGAAGTAGTCTATAGGGACGGTGTACCTAAAACCATCATAGTTAGGATTTAACACTTCCATAAGTAAAACACCAAGATTATAAAGCTCCTCCATCGACGAAGAAGTCTACACCCGGCTTCTACACGTATATTCATAGGGATCAATCCCTATAAACATCAACGATAGCGGCTGCCGACTCCAAGTTTATCCCAGTAATAATATTCTAGGCGACTAGTTCAACCGATTTCGACCGGTAGAATTCTATACTCGTGCAACTCCCTGTAAACAGCTTTAGTTATTGGAGCTGTTTGCTCCTGTGCAGTATAGTTTTCTACCGGTCGATGTTCGATTATCCTCTAGGTTATCTCTTAGATTATCTCCGATTATTCATCTAGATTGCTTCTAGA
>CAZBGY010000018.1:0-32650 GCA_964491605.1 uncultured Candidatus Bathyarchaeia archaeon | reverse complement strand
ACTCCTAGAATCCCGACCATAATACTTATGGGGTGTTGGAAGCTCTAGGAACCCATCCTATATCCACATAAGATCCATAGATCCTAGTAGGTTAGAATATAGTTATGCTATCCGCTAAGCCTCCTATTCTTCGGGAACCGAAGTATCATAGCTAAGCGTGTAGGTATTAGTTCTCTAACCATGTAGGCAAGTATAGGATACTGATCCGCTTGGGCTTTAATCGCTCATCCTAAACTCCTTATATTTTATTAGGATAGAGGAGTAGGCTTCTTGTGGAAGGCTGTTAGCCTAGTAAAGCTTAATCTAAAAGCTCTAAGCTTATTCTATGAATGTGTAGAGCTTCGATACTCTCATAGATCGATGAGTGGAACGATGTAGATGAAGCTATTATCTACGGTGAAACCTAGTATAATCGAAACGCTTAACAACCCTCATAGCATACATCTTATCGAATCTATCATAGATACGGAAAACTGAAATCACAACGATAAAAACGAACGCCAACACTATCCTGTAGAGGTAGAACTCACCAAGCTTCACTGTTACTCAGCTACCTTGGAAAATCGATTTAAAGTATGATAGCTACTGGGATGAATCCTACTATAGCTATCGTTAGCTTCGATTATTATAGGGAACTTAAGTTGAGAGTGTGAAGCTATCTATCCATTCACATCTATACCGGCTCCTATTTTAGAAGCTGTTGCTAAAAATCCTTAGCTCCCTCTATCGAGTTATGTTCATGATGGAATCTGTTAATCAAAATCTAGGAAGTTACTGGACTTCTAAAGTCGGTTTCGTATTTTAAGACTGTACTTCTTTCAGCTTTCAGCTTCAAGCTCTTCTTCGGATATTTCTTCAAGCTCCATCCTCCTACGTCTACGTAGGTATAATAGTATAGCTATCAGTGATCCTACCGGTGCTACGGCTAATAGTATTATATGTGGTAGGTATCTCCATATAATCGTGGTTAGCTCTGGTTGAAGTCTTACCATGATCTGCTTAGACTCATGTAGATCTACGTATATAGTCGTAGATCTATATCCATCCATAGATACGGTTACGGTATACCCGCCTCTGATAGCTTCAACCCTGAATACACCGTAGCTATCCGTATACGATGATAGACTTGTAGGACCAGACAGGGTTATCCTAGCACCATCCAAGGGTTTATCTAGATCGTCTACCACCGTTAAGGTTAGCATATACGTTTCAGGCTTCATGATGATATCGGCTGAAAGCTTCTTAGGTATAGAGAGATCCACGGATGCTTTCTTCCATCCTCCAGATGAGAATTCAAACCTATAAGATCCGTATGGCAGGGTACCGGTATATACTCCTCCTACAAAATCCTCTCCTCGATATAGTCTACCAGCTCTATAGATCTGCACGGATCCGGATATAGGTGTTCCATCAGAACCTGTAACAGATATCCGTACCGTATACTGTATAGGTTCTAAAGCTGCATCTACGATGATGTTATCTGCTAGATGCAGATGTATAGTTCTAGGCGTATAGTTATCCGCTTGAATATTCACAGTGTAATCTCCATATGGTAGTGTGAATACAGCTTCACCCTTAGCCGATGTATACGTGTAGCCGTATGATCTATTCATCCACCAAACCTCAACCCTAGCTTGACCTATGAATTCTTCAAGCCATGAATAAACTGTTAAAGTCAACCTATACGTTTCAGGTTTTAGAGGAGCTGTAAGGTTGACGGCTGATACCAATCTAACGGTCGTATTGTATGGTCGATAGTGATCTGCATATATCCTCACCGTATACGTATCCCTAGGTAATATTAGGGTTGAGTTTAGCTGTGTAAGCGTAGCCGTTATGTTGAATCCAAGCCTACCTGCGATTTCGACGATATAGCTTTCAGGTTTTACATCTAAGCTCCTCTCATCGTAGACGTTCAACATTAACGGATACATAGGTTGAGCTAGAATCCTAGAATCGACTTCTAACTTTAGATCGGATGTTAACCGTATATCCATGGATACCATACCTATATCTATATGATCTAAGACTACAGCGTACGATCCCACCGGTAGGAGAAGCTTGATAGGTGTAACCGTATATGCTTCTAAACCCATACCTGCTATAGTTAGATTCGCTCCTACTATAGATGCACCAGTAGGATCTAGGAGCGATACATCTAGTATACGCCTCTTCAACCTAGCATCAGATACTATGGTTAAGCCTCCATCCGAGAAACCGGCGGCTAGCCTATAGCTTAGCTTAGATAGATCCATATAGGTTACCGTCGATGGGCTAATAGATGCTCTCCATAGTATATCCCCGGATCCATCTAGCATATATATCCATCCATCGACTGTGCCTACGGCGATAGTGAGGGGTGTAGAATCTAAGGCTATGCATGAAGGTGTATAGCCTAAGCTTATACTCCAAGCATAATCTACGCTTCCACTCGATCTCTTGAATAGGTATAGCTGATAATCCTCTGAAGCTAGAGCGATATAGCTACCGCTAGAATCTATCTCTAGAGCTATGCATCGACCACCAAGGCTATAACTCCATGATGATCTAACAGTGTATAACGCTCCAAGCTTATACTCTCTAAGCTCGTATAAGCGTATTAGGTATCTAGCTTTAGGATCAGGGTTAGCCGGATTACTACCTGCCGCTAAGATCAGCTTAGATGAGCCTGTATCGTATATTTCCAAGGAGTCAAGCCTATATCCACGCATATCATCTAAGACTACTTGGAATAGATTCTCTACGACTATACCTGTGAATCTGTAGAATCTGAGTAGTGGAGCTTCATACGTCGATGGTACTCCAGTCCTATTATCGGATATCCTAGCGTATACGGTTACAGCTGCTTCACCAGTTAAGCCGTAGGTGGATGTAGATGGGTAAAGCTCTGTGAATACCGTCGGATCATATCTACCTATAGATATACTATAGTTCTTGGAGGTGTAACTGTATCCGAGTATCCATTCCTCACCTCTACCTTCAGATCTGCCTATAGCATACGAGTATATCCATCCAAGCTCATCTAGGAGTACTACGGTGGATATATTGTATAGGTATAGTAGGCTTCTAGCCGGTGCTCTACTACAGCTATGCCTGTAATCTACTAGGCTTCCGTTATAGTAGTATACTGATAGCTCCATAGCTTTAGATACGGCTACGATCCATTCGATGTTTAAGCTACCCTTCACATGGGATACGCTGGATCTCATAGGTGTCTTCCATAGTATACGTCCATCGCATCCCACCAGATATACATACCCGGTATCGGATGCTACGGCTATACGTGAACCATCGTAAGATATATCTAGAGATGTTATAGATCCATCAACCTTGATATATACGGATCCGGGTATAGCTATAATCGGAGCTGTATATTCAGCTCTAGATTTCGGAATGTATACGGATGCTAGCGTTAAAGCTAGCAGTATGGATACGATGAATATGTACGCCTGTATACTTACCGGTTTACCGTTCAAACTCGAATCACACCTTGTTATATTGCTATAGAAAAACCTTAAATAGTTTTTCTATTTCTAAACATATTTAATTCCAGGATAGTAGGAGTAAATGGTATGAGCGAAAGCAGCACGGAGGAGGTTAAAGCTTCTACAGAAGCAAGTTTGATAGCCGTAAGCCCTAAAATTATACCTAAAGGCTTCAAGGTTATCGAAAGCTACAGTATAAGAGAGCCTTACGTACGTGTAGCTATAGCTCGTAACGAGGAGACAGGCGAGATAGTATACCTTGTAGACGAGGTTAAACTCACGCGTAGGGAGAAGTCTATCTATCAACGTATACTCGAAACACTTGAATGGGAGCTTAAACCTATAGAGGAGGCTGGGGATCCATACGAGCATTTCAGGAAGACTGCTGTTAAAACTATACATAAGTATAGGATTAGACTCGGCAATATACCCGGTATATCTTGGGCTAAGATACTATACTATGCTGAGAGGGATATACTAGGCTATGGTCCTGTAGATGCTTTGATGAGGGATCCGAATCTAGAGGATATAAGCTGCGATGGGCATGGTAAACCTATCTATGTATGGCATAGAATGTACGAGTATATACCGACGAACGTTATGTTCGAGGACGAGGAGGAGCTTAACGAATTCATATTGAAGCTTGCACATAAAGCTGGTAAGCATGTATCTACCGCATGGCCTATACTAGATGCTATGCTACCCGGTATGCATAGGGTTGCAGCTACCTTCAGTAAGGAGATATCGACGAGTGGATCTACGTTCACTATAAGGAAGTTTAGGGAAGATCCTATATCGATCGTAGATCTGATAAACTTCGGTACACTGGATCCTGAGACTGCGGCGTACCTATGGATAGCTATGGAGTATAAGATGCCGGCTCTGATAATAGGCGTTACCGGTAGCGGTAAGACAACCCTACTGAACGCTCTTACATGCCTATTCAGACCTACGCTTAAAGTCGTTACGATAGAGGATGTACCTGAGCTTAGACTACCTCTCGAGAATTGGGTTCAGCTAGTATCTAGACCTAGCTATAGCCTCGGACCTGAGAAGGTTGGCGAGATATCCTTATTCGATCTAGTTAAAGTCTCCCTACGATATAGACCGGATGTGATAATAGTCGGTGAGGTTAGAGGGGAGGAGGCGTACGTATTATTTCAGGCGTTAGCTACGGGTCATGGAGGGCTTACGAGTATACACGCCGAGGATGTGGATGCAACTGTTAAACGTTTAACATCACCACCTATGAATATACCTGAGGGCTACATACCTTTGATGAAGCTTGGATTGATAATAAGGAGGGTTAGACTGTTCTCGGATGAGTATCCTGCTGGTAGGATTACCCGTAGGGTTGCAGGGGTATACGAGGTGAAGCAGGTTGGAAGCTATAACCGTATATCTACGTGGGATCCCTACAAGGATAGATTCGAGAAGAATCTGAAGGATAGCCTAGTATTAACCGAGATCTCTGAGACTATGGGTAGAAGCTACGATCAGCTTCTAGAAGAGATTTCTAAACGTAGCACTGTATTGAGGTGGATGGCTTCCAAAGGTATAAGAAGCTATAAGGATGTAGCTTCGATCGTGCATCTGTATTACGCGGATCCGTGGAGGGTGTATAAGCGTGCGGTTAAGGAGACGTAGAGAGGTTGTAGAGGAGGCCCTACCGAGGCTTGAAGAACCTTTAACATTCATGGATAAACTCGATGTATTCGCATACTCCCTATTCGGAGGGTTAGCGTCTAGTATTTCTAGAAGCTTCGAGTTCGATAAGTATCTAGCTAGAGCTGGTATAGATGTAAGTCCTACGCTATACTCTGCTAGAGTCCTATTATTCACGCTTATATCAGCTTATGCAGCCTATATGGCTATAGCTACAACAGTACTATACTCGGGAAGTATTATCGTTAAGATTCTAGTATTGATGCTAGCTTCGATGATACCTGTTATGACGTTCGCATCCTTCATGATATACCCATCTCTTAAAGCTTCTAGTAGGAGTAAGGATATAGAGCATGAGCTACCATTCCTAGCGGCGTATATATCGACTATGATTAGGGGAGGGTTGAGTATAGGTGAAGCTATGGAGAGGCTATCTAGGATTAAGGATCTACCTGGAGCTTCGAAGGAGGCTAAACGTATACTTAGGGATATAAAGGTTTTCGGTAAGGATCCCGTATCCGCCTTGGAGGATAGCGTTAAGGAGCATCCTAACAAGTACTATAGGGATTTCATACTGGGATATACATCCACCGTTAGGAGGGGTGGGGATGTCATACACTACCTGTATAGTAAGACTGAGGGTTTATTCGAAGCTCATGCTGCTACGATTAGGAGGATAGCGGATAGGGTTGCTATGGTTGCTGAGATATACGTAATACTCATAGTACTCGTAGGTCTTGGATTCTATATATTCTTCGCTGTATCTACTATGATGCCCGGTCAAGCTGGAGGTCCATTCTCCTCTGTTGTATCGCTAATCCTATTCGCATACCTACTCATGCCACTCCTATCGCTGATAACACTCTTACTCGTAGATGCTATGATGCCTAGGATGGTTATACCGATAAACGAGCCTAATAGGACGCTTATACTAAGCATACCTTTAGGTGTAGGTGTAGCTTTAGCCGTATTATACGCTACAGGAGGTTGGAGCTTCGTACAGAGTGGGGTGATAACACGCTATACAGTAGTATCGACTATATTCGCTTTATGTATGGGGCTTATAGCCCTATCAGCTCCTCCAGCACTACACTATTCGCTTCTAGCTAAGGGTACTAGGGGCTTCGAGGATGATGTAGCTAGCTTCCTAAGGGATCTAGTAGAGGTTAGGAAGACGGGTATATCTCCTGAGAGATGTATAATCTATACGGCTAGGAGGAGTTATGGTAGGTTCACACCATTCGTTAAGGATATAGCTAAACTACTATCGTGGGGTATACCTATACGTAGAGCTATAGAGAGGATGATTGCTAGGAGTAGGAACTGGTTTGTTAGGGTTCTATCGATGTTCCTAGCTGAAGCTATAGATGTAGGTGGTGGAAGCGTGGAGATACTGGAAGCTTTAGCTAGATTCTCATTCTCGCTAGCAGAATATGAGAAGGAGCTTAGAGCGAGGATAAGACCCTACATAATAATGCCCTACTTCGGAGCGCTTATGACGGTAGTATCCACTATACTCATAGTATTCTTCACCCAGCAGACGATGGCTATACTACCCAGCAAACCGCCGGTAACGGTGGAGGAAGCTGTATTCTACTTCGCTACGTCCATGATAATAAACGCGTGGCTGATAGGGCTTGTAGCAGGTAAGATAAGTAGCCAGCAGACGATGGCTGGGCTTACGCATTCGACGATATTAGTCTTCATGGTATTCGCTACGTTATCTGTAATGAATGTTATGCTATTCCAATTCTAGACTACCGTTAGCTCAGCCATGAATATCTTATTTCCATAGTCGTCTAGAACGGTTACTATAATCCTATCGCCTATCCTTATATCCGGTGTCCCCTCATCCCTCCTAACCTCTACTACGAGTATCCTACCTGGTGGTAGATCTACGTAGCCTGCTCCAGCTAGTATATCGTCGTCATCTTTAGAATCCCAGTCGGATCCATCAACCTTTATGTTAACATCACCGATCCTAACCGTCGTAGCACCTATATTCCTTATCGTAACCCCTACGATACTCTTATCGATGTAGACGGCTTTCTCGACTATTATCTGGGATGGCTTCTGGCTAACCATACCTGATATCCATGTCCATATTATAACGGAAGCTACGATCGTTATCACTATGAGTAGTAGGGTCGCTACTACAGGGCTTACAGCTTTCCTATCTATGCTCAGATTATAGCTATACAACTGCACATCTAAGCTATTATACTGAACACTACCTATAAATAATTTTCAGTTTTAAAACATCTATAAATAGAGCGGGGCTAAGTTTAAAGAGTTATACATAGTATAGTATATCTGGGCTATGCGAAGGTACGCTGTATCGGAGATAATCGGATCACTCCTAATGGTTGTTATGGTGGTAGCGATAGCCTCGATAGTATTGGTAGCGGTTAATCAGTGGGTCTATACTCAGAGGATGTCAACCTTACAGATGATGAGGGAAGCGTTCATAATCGAAGATGTATGGTTTAGACTTACAAGCGGTGGGAGGATCGTAACTATCACCATATACAATTATGGTGGTGTACCGTTAACTATCGCTCGTATATACGTGAACGGCACCCTCATCCTAGATGGAGGGTATACGGTTAAACCTGGGGATCATCTATCGATCGATTTAAGCTATGAATGGATAGATGGGGGGAGGTATATCATAGCAGTGTACACCGAGGGTGGGAGGGTTGCACGTATCGAAGAGAAGGCTCCTAGGATCTAGATGTGAAGCTGAACCTATAGGTTTAGCTATAGCTATCCTAGCTATAATACTGCTAGCTTACGTATACCGGAGTATCTTCGAGGGATTCTATGAATCTATGATGAGAAGGATGTGGATGCTGGGGGAATCCCTAGCAGTAGAGTACGCATACTACGTAGATGAGGAGAGATACGTGAGTGAGATTCAGAATCTAGCCGTAGATAGGGAGGCTACCTGTAGAGTGGATCTAGGTGTCGAATCCATCCATACGCTCGAAATAGATGTTACAGCTAGATCCATAGCAGACTATGTTAGGGTTAGGGTATACCTATACGATTATAGCGGTGGAGTATGGGTTTCGATATCAGAGTTTACGGTGGGATCGCATCCTAAGCTTTACGGGCTATTCAGATTCTATGATGCTTCACGCTATCTTAGCGATGGAACGATCGATATGCGATTTGAAGCCGTAGACGGAACGATCCATGTAGATCGAATAGCCGTTCGAAGCTATCTTAGGAGATCGAATATCGTTAGGATAGGATTACGCTGTTCATCGCAATCGAGATCGGTTACGATATCCAGGATATGGCTGTATGATCCGTATAAAGTTTGGAGTATGGATTGCAGGTATGTAGTACTGTATGGATCGGTAACGGATATACAGGTAGATGCTGAATCGCCATACGTATACATGGTTAAGATTGTTACGGAGGATGGGGGAGTATACCCTGCATACTTATGGGGGGATGGTGGATGAGTATCCCTGGATCTAATCGTAGATGCGAATCTACTATCATCGGTGTGGTATTCCTCCTCATAGCATCGACGATAATAGCTGCGTATATGATCGAAGCCTACGGCGTTTATATGGAGGTATCTGATAGGGAGTATCTCAGATGTAGGGAGAGGTTGGAGTTCCCAGGATTGGATGAAGCTGATTCTCAGCATAGGATAGTCTACATCCTCGATAGGATGATCGAATCTAGAAGCGTAGAGGGATACGAGCTGTATGAGGCTAGCATACCCGTCGGGATCTATCTTGAAGGATATACACCTAGGTATCTAGCCGTATACTATAGGGGTTACGCTCTTCTAGGCGGTAGTATCGAGCATACGATCCGCATACTGAAACCGGATGGTGGGAGCGATACTCTAGCACGCATATACGTGTCAGGTGAGGATCGAAGCTATGGACCGTATATCGTGAGAGATCCAAGTAGATACATGTATCCAGATGGATTTATACGTATAGAGGTTTACGCTAGGAGCAATTCATCTTTCACCATATACGCAGTAGATCTCGAGGTTAGGTTTACAGGACGCGTATACGGTTTAGGCGTTATCCAAGTGCAGAATGTAGGGGATGTAACCGTGGAGATAGTAGCTTTATGGGAGATCTACAGCTCAGGCTTCAAGAGTAGGAGGGATATGAGCTTATCGCTACGCCCTGGTGAAGCCTATACGCTACTGGATAGCGTACCCGATGATCTAGTAGAAGTTAAAGTTATAACCCGTAGGGGGAATATATTCATCGGTAGAGTGAAGGGTTAGCGATGTCTAGGAGGATAATGGATGCTGTCGCTAGGATCTTCAGGTTTAGGAGGAGTGCGGCACAGCTATCAGGGATTTCTAGCTCCTCTAGCTCAGGCTTGGCTGAGGAGTATAAGGGTAAGGAGGTGCTGGATGCATACGAGCTTGAACCCGGCTTCGCTTACGGTATAATCTTCAGAGACCCTTTAACAGGCGAGATACGATACGAGGTCGTCGAGCCTACCATCACGGATAGGGAGAGAGCCGTAATCGATCTCGTTAAATCCGAACTCCTCCAGAGTATAGATAGGACTATCGACGAGATCGGGGGATACGGGAAAGCCGTAGAATACTTGAAGGATAGGATTAGGAGGATACTCGCTAGGAGGGGTGTGGATCCAGGCTTAGCTCTATGGAAGATCGAATACTATCTAATCAGGGATCTACTAGGTTACGGTAGGATAGATGCTTTGATGAAGGATCCGAGTGTAGAGGATATCTCGTGTAGTGGTCCGGGTAGATCTGTATACGTATGGCATAGGAGCTATGAATTCATACCTACAAACATAGTCTATGAGGCTAGGGAGCTCGATTCATTCATCATCAAGCTTGCGTATAGGAGCGGTAGGATGATAACGTACGCCGAGCCTATACTCGAAACAACACTACCGGATGGATCACGTATAAACCTAACCCTAGGTAGCGAGGTTACTAGGCATGGTAGTAGCTTTAGTATAAGGAAGTTTAGGAGGGATCTACTAACCATAGTCGATCTAGTTAACCTCGGAACGCTTACATCCGAGATCGCTGCACTACTATGGTTCCTAGTGGAGAATAGGGTATCGGTACTCGTATGCGGAGGTATAGCTTCAGGTAAGACAACTATGCTAAACTGCCTCTCCAACTTCATACATCCTGATGCTAAGATAGTCACCATAGAGGATACGCCTGAGCTTCAGCTATATCATACCAACTGGGTTAGATCTATAACCAGACCTAGAACAATGTATGGCGGTGAGATAACGGTTTACGATCTACTTAGGACAGCTATGAGGCAGAGACCAGACTATATAATCATAGGGGAGGTTAGGGGTGAGGAGGCGTATACGTTATTCCAAGCTATAGCTACTGGTCATCTAGGTATGTGTACACTGCACGCTGAATCCGTAGAAGCCGCTTTGATGAGGCTTCAATCCCCACCGATGAATATACCTAGGAATATGATAGCTATGCTCGATACGATACTGGTTCAACGTAGAGCTGAGAGGGATGGGATGCCTATGAGGAGGACTGAGATCGTAGCAGAAGTCGTAGGCTATGATGGGAGTAGGGATCAGATAGAATTGAACGTAATCTATAGGTGGAATCCTGAGGATGATAGCTTCAGTTATCTGAATAAATGCTTATCGCTCAATGATATCGCGACGCGTATAGGCTACTCTATGGATAGGATCGAGGAGGAGCTTGGAAGGAGGAGGATGGTTATAGATTGGATGTGTAGAACAGGTAGGAGGAGCTTCGCCGATGTATCCGAGATCGTAAGGAGGTATGTGTACGATCCTGAATCGGTGCTAAGATATGCGAGGATAGGTGTATAGGATGAGATCGAGCTATCTACTATTGAAGCCTATAGTGGATAAGCTTCATAGGTTGAATACAGCCGTGCAGAGGAATCTCGATAGAGCATACATAAGTATGCATTCGAAGGATTACGTAGCCTCCATGATACTATACTCTTCGATAGCATCGATGATCGTAGCGTTCATCCTAGCCATCGGATCTACTACGGGTATGGAGCCTCTACGCACCATATCATCGATCCTCATCGGCGTGGTAGCAGACCCCCTATCCTCGATGGGGTTGAAGCCTATAGCAGCTTATATATTAGCTTTGATCATATGGATGGTGATCGCTCCCACCATAGTATTCATGATACTCTACCTATACCCGGTATACGTATCAAGCGAAGCTTCTAGGAGGCTTGAATCCGATCTGATATATACGCTAGGATATATGTCGATACTGTATACCGCGGGTATACCTATAGAGAGGATATTCGCATCTCTAGCTACGGTTGGCGACGTCTATAACGTGAGACTCAGTGCTTTTAATATAGTTAAGAGCGTAGAGTTTCTAGGTCGGGATATACTCGATGCTCTAAACGAGGAGGCTGATCGTACCAGATCTAGAGTCTATCAAGCGTTCCTTAGGGGTATGAGTACGGTGGTTAGGAGTGGGGGGGATTTGAAGAATTATATGATCGGATTCTCTGAGAGGGTGTTCTCCAAGTATAGGGATTCCATCGAGGATCTAACGGAAGCTCTCGACCTCCTCTCAGAATTCTATCTAACCCTATTCATAGTTATGCCCATAGTCATAGTCATCGTAGCAGTCTTGATAGGGTTAGCTGGAGGATATATAGGTCCTCTAACGGCTAGGCAGCTCGTAGATATAACTATCTACGTGGTAGTACCGTTCGCATCGCTAGCCTTCATACTGATAATCGATGTGGTGGCGTCGAGGTGGAAGCTTTAAGGAAGCCTGGAAGAACATATCTATGGACTAGGGTTAAGCCTATAGTATACCTATTATCCCTAATCGTATCATCGATATCCGCTATAACGCTATACCTAGCTCTAGGTTTAACATACGAGTTTAGGTTGAACATAGCCTTAGCGTTAGCTCTATCGCTCATACCGGTAGCGGTTACTCAGATCATAGATTCTAAGCTATGTAGAGAGATCGATGAGAACTTAGAGAGATTTCTTATGGATCTAGCGGATGCGCAGCAAGCAGGTATACCTCTCATCAGAGCTTTAGAAGAGGCTGCTACTAGAAGCTATGGAGCCCTCACAGGCGATGTAAGGTATATGGTTGCCAGGGTTCAATGGGGGTTTACGGTAGATGATTCGCTAAGGATTTTTAAAGCTAGAGCTTTAACGCCTTTATCCGTGAAGATAGCTACGCTGCTAGCGGAAGCCGTAAGGTATGGTGGAGATCTTAGGACGGTATTCATGGGTACGGCTGAGTTTGTTAGAAGGATAAACGAGCTTAGGAGGGAGAGGACTAGGAGGCTTAGACCATACGTAATCGTATTCTACATATCCATAACCCTACTACTAGTATTAACGGTTATACTATCCAAGGGGTTCATAGAAGCTATAACCATAGGGGAAGCTCCTACACAGGTATTCCTAGCTATAGATAAGCTCTGGTTCAAATCAGCTATGCTAGATCTAGCTATCATAGAATCCATCTTCGGAGGCTTAACCATAGGTAAAGTATCTGAAGGGGTTATCAAAGCCGGGGTTAAACATACGATGATACTCCTACTCGCAACCTACATCGTATTCAGATTCCTCGTATAATCGTTCCGCTACCGTGCTAATCTCCACCTCCCAACACCGTAGAGGGTTTCCGGAGTGAGTGGTTGAAGACCCTATATCCATCGCGTATCCTCCGCATATACCGCCTAAACGGCTTTTAGATCAATCTTCCACTATACTAGAATGATTATGCGAGCTAGATAGAAACCGTTCCCCAACCTCCTATCTTATGGATTCGATGATACTTCTAACCTTAACTTCCGCATCGGCTGAATCCGCAGCCTCGATCACTGTAAGGCCGTAGAATTGTATAAGCCTCCTAGCACCATCTGGTATGGGGGCTGGTGTAACGTACACTACCTCCATATCTGTATCCATGGATTTCGTATACCATTCTATAACCTTAGCTTCTGTTATAGGTTTCAGTGTATTCTCTATGAGGAAAGCGATAGGCTTACCCTGACCCCTCCTAGCTACGAAATCGAATAGATGAACTACACCGGATTTACCCTTTACGGATGCGTTCTCTTCGATAGCGAACCCGCTACTCTCTATGACGGCTCTTATACGCGATGGGAATATAAGCTTCTTAAGAATCGAGTAAACCTCATCGCCGACGTAGTATTCTACGACGAATTCTAGGGAGGCATCCTTCACCGTGAAGAATTCTCTACATACCCTACAGAATATGTTATGTCCGGGTTCTGGGAAGCGTGAATTACAGGATAGGCATGAGAACCATACGCCGGCTATCCTTACATCATTTGAGATGGAGCCGCCGCATCTAGGGCATACAGCTGAACCCTCCACCTTCTCCTTGAAGGATGATTCTAAGCCTATATACCCGCATGGTATATGCTCCATGAGTAGATCACGCCGGATCATTATAGAGCTGCATTTAGGACATCTGTAAACTATAGCTACGTTCTTAGAACTGCATCTAGGGCAAGCGATCGATAGAAATAGAATATTCTCGGATAGTATTCTTAACGATGCTAGCTTAGATAGCAAGTCTATAGACTCATCTGGGGTAATACCAGCGTCGGCTTCGATCCTCGGGTAGTGGTATCCATACTCTAGATCGTAGTGTACGGATACGGATTTATTCTCGACTATATATGCTAAAACCTTCTCCATAGTTTTATCCTTTAAGAGTTTAGCAAGTACATCTTCATCGATCGCTGCCAAGATTAAGCACCCTATAGAATCGGATTGACTGTTAGAGAATATAGTATGAAGATCTATTTTTAAAGTTTAGCGTATACGGTATCCTTTATAGATTCGAGTTTAATTTCTACGAAGCTTAATAGGTATTCTAGATTGTATCCCATGCTAGCCGATACTATCACCGATGGATACCTCCTCGTATAATCCGCTATCTTCGATAGCTTACCAGATAGATCTACCGGGTTTACTAGATCGACTTTATTCAGTACGAGGATTATCTTCGATCCATCGATTTTAAGCGTATCCTCCAATATGCTACTCACCGTTTCGATCTTAAACCTCACTATATCCTCGCTTTCAGATATATCTGCTACGAGTAGGATTATATCCGATTGAACTATATCGTTTAGGGTTAGCTTGAAGCTATCTATCATCATAGGATCAAGATCGTATACGAATCCTATCGTATCCACTAGGAAGAAGCGCCGGCTGATGCCTTGAGCTAGATAGTATTTACTCGATAGAGTCGTGAACGGTAGGGGGCTTACAGGCTTCCTAAGACCTGTTAACGCGTTGAATAGCGTAGTCTTACCGGCGTTATAGTATCCGGTTATACATACGGATGGTAAGCCTAGACTACGCCTCTTCTCGAGCTGAGCTTTCTGCATCTCCAGATACTTATTCATCTTCTCTCTAAGCTTCGATAGCCTACGCTTCAAGCTTCCTATCTGATTCCTATAGATGTATTCTCCACGACTCCTAAGGCTTGGATGCTCCCTTCCGATCCTATACTTCTCGGCTAATATTATCTTCTCGTATGTGAAGCTCTTCGATAATCTAGCTACCTCTATCTGAAGCTTCGAAACCTCATCTGAAGCCATCGAGCTGAATATCTCTAGCGTAAGCTCATACCTATCTATAACCCTACATCTTAGAAGCCTCTCCAAGTTGAATTTCTGCTTACCCGTCAGGGTATTGTAGAATATGACAGTATCCGCACCTGTAGATGATACTAACGATTTAAGCTCCATAACCTTACCCCATCCGAAGGCATAGTCTACGGTAGGTTTAACCCTAACCTGGATAGACTCACCGACTATACTGTAGCCTAAAGCTTCAGCTAGTCTTCTAAGCTCCTCTAGCTTAAACCTGTATAGCTCATGATCATGCGGATTCGTTTTAACTAAGCAAAGAACAGCTTTCCCCGGCAATACTCTAGGTATATATCTTGAACTTTAGGGGATAAACTTAACCGTTACGAGTTTAACTCTTAAATACGACGCATATAGATACTTCCCCATGATCTACCAGGCTAACGGAGCGTAGGGGAGGATCAGCATAGGTATGGAGTATATGGTTGGATGTTTATCGCTTAAACGATACGATCCCAAAGCTTTCGAAGAAGATATACTTAGATGGTGGTTCGAAAGCGGGATATACGAGAAAGCTAGGTCTACGACCGGTGTTAGGGGTAAATTCTACTTCCTAGATGGGCCTCCATACGTAACGGCTTCGATACATGTAGGGACTGCTTGGAATAAGATAATGAAGGATGTGGTTTTAAGGTATAGGAGGATGCGTGGATACGATGTTAGGGATCAGCCTGGATTCGATATGCATGGACTACCCATAGAGGTTATGGTTGAGAGGCTTCTAGGTTTGAAGAGTAAGAAGGATATAGAGGTTATAGGCGTCGATAGGTTCGTGGAGGAGTGTAGGAGCTATGCGTTAGAGCATATGAAGATACTTACGGAGCAGTTTAAGAATCTAGGCGTATGGATGGATTGGGGAAACCCGTATATGACTATATCGGATGAGTTCATAGAAGCTGTATGGTGGCTTATAAAGAAGGCTGATGAGCAGGGGCTACTCGAGGAAGGGTTACGTGTAACCCATTGGTGTCCCAGATGCGAGACGGCTCTAGCCGCTGGATACGAGGTATCCCAGGAGTATAGGGAGGTTGAGGATCCATCGATCTACGTTAAGCTACCGGTCGAGGGTAGGAGCGGGGAGTATATACTTGTATGGACTACTACGCCTTGGACTCTACCTGCTAACGTAGCCGTTATGGTTCATCCTGATGAAGTCTACGCGAGGGTTAGGGTGGGTGATGAGATCTATATACTAGCTGAGGCTAGGTGTAAGCCTGTATTCGAGGATGAGCTTAAACTTGGATACGAGGTAGTAGATACCTTCCCAGGATCGAAGCTTGAGGGATTAAGGTATAAGCCTCCGCTATTCGAGGAAGTCCCTATCCAGAGGGAGGTTAGGGATGCTCATATAATCGTTCTAAGTAGAGAGTATGTATCCGTAGATGAGGGGACTGGATGCGTCCATACAGCTCCTGGTCACGGTGAGGAGGATTTCGAGATAGGCTTAAAGTATCGTCTACCAGTTCTATGCCCTGTAGATTCTCGAGGCGTATTCGAGGATGGAGCTGGTAGATATGCAGGGCTAACGGTATGGGATGCTAACCAGGTTATAGTAGAAGATCTTAAACGTAAAGGTCTACTATTACATGCATCGACCGTTAAGCATAGATACCCTCACTGCTGGCGTTGTAGGAGTAGACTAATACTTAGAGCTACGAAGCAGTGGGTTCTCAAGATCACAGCTATCAAGAAGAGGCTCCTAGAGGAGAATGAGGGGATCCTATGGGTTCCAAGCTGGGCTGGTGAAAGTAGGTTTAGAAGCTGGCTTGAAGGCGTTAGGGATTGGGTTATATCTAGGCAGAGGTATTGGGGTATACCCCTACCCATATGGGTCTGCCGTAGATGCGGTCGTAGGATCATCATCGGATCTAAGAGCGAGCTTAAATCCAAAGCTTCGAACGTAGAGGATCTAACGGATCTACATAGGCCTTGGATAGATCGTGTGGAGGTTAGATGCGATTCATGCGGAGATATTATGCGTAGGGTGGAGGATGTAGTGGATGTATGGATGGATTCAGGTGTAGCTTCATGGGCTTGCTTAGGTTATCCTAGAAGTAGCGAGGAATTCAAGCGGTGGTGGCCTGCAGATTTCATACTCGAAGGACACGATCAAACTAGGGGTTGGTTCTACAGTCAGCTCGCATCATCCATCGTAGCTTTCAACTCTGCACCCTATAGAGCTGTTTTGATGCATGGTTTCACTCTCGATGAGACAGGTAGGGAGATGCATAAATCTTGGGGGAACTTCGTAGCCCCGGAGGATGTTATAGAGAGGTATGGTAGGG
The DNA here is from genome assembly GCA_964491605.1 of uncultured Candidatus Bathyarchaeia archaeon. Taxonomy (GTDB): domain Archaea; phylum Thermoproteota; class CALKCG01; order B24; family DRYS01; genus DRYS01. The sequence continues at coordinate 15,544 of CAZBGY010000018.1, read as the reverse complement.
ATACGCTTAGATTCTACGAACTTCAATTCACTCCATGGGAGGATCTGAGGTTCTCATGGAGGGGTGTAGAGGAGGCTTATAGGATTCTTAACCTCATATGGAACCTATACCTGTTCGCATCGCTTTACATGAATCTAGATAGATTCCAGCCGTCGAAGTATAGGCTTGAAGAGCTGAGGAGTAGGCTTAAACCTGAGGATAGATGGATACTCTCCAAGACTCAGAGGATGGTTATTAAAGTGACTGAAGCCTTGGAATCCTACCTTATACATGAGGGTTTGAGGACTGTTAAGGAGTTTCTAGTCGAGGATGTAAGCAGATGGTATGCTAAGCTTATAAGGAGAAGGGTATGGGTGGAGGAGGAATCTATAGAGAAGGTTACGGCTTATGCAACTCTATACAGTGTTCTAGATACATGCCTCAGGATACTAGCCATCTATACGCCATTCCTAGCTGAGAAGATATACCAAGATGTATTCAGGTATGCTGAGCCAGGTAGATCTGAGAGTATACATATGGAGGGATGGCCTGAAGTCGATGTAAGCTGGCTTGACTATGAGTTAGAAAGGTTTATGGATATATGTAGATCGATAATGGAGGAGGGGTTAAGCTTAAGGAATAGAATCGGTGTTAAGCTTAGACAACCTCTAGCATCATGCCTAATCTATACTGAGGATCCTGATATGGCTAAAGCTATCGATGTATTCAGGGATGTATTAGCTTCAGGACTTAACGTTAAGGATGTTAGGGTTATAAGTTTGGATGAGTTCCGTAGGATAGCTAAGCTAAGGGTTAGAGGGATCCCCAAGATGCTTGGACCTAGATTCAGAGAGCATACAAAAGCCGTGATGGAGGCTTTGAATAGAATGGATGGAGGCTATGCTCAAATCATGCTCGAATCAACCGGAGCTATCAAGGTAGCTTTAGATTATGGCGAGGTCGATGTTAAGGCAGAGGAGGTTGAATTCTACGAGGAAGTTTCAGAGGGATGGATTACAGGTGATTTTAAGCATGGCAGGATCCTATTAAGTACGATCGTGGATAGGAAGCTTGCAGCCGAGGGGCTTGCTAGGGATCTCATTAGGAGGATACAGTATATGCGTAAGGAGCTGGATCTACCCGTCGAAGATTATATAGAAGTTAGGATATCCGCGCCTAGCTTGGAAGCTTTAGAAATGATAGAGGAGTATAGGGAGTTTATAGCTAGCGAGACTAGAGCGAAGTTGTTGGATGTGGTAGTCTCGGGTAGGGTTGAGGGGGGATATGTAAGGGAGTGGGATATAGATGGAGAGGATTATACGATAGCCGTTAAACATTTAGGGAAAGGTTGAGTTTAAACCATGCGTAACGGTAGGAGGATAATCGTAGATATACTTACACCTAAGCAAGTACTATTCTTCGAGCCCGTTATCCATAGGCTTAGATCTATAGGCTTCGAAGTCTATGTATCCGCTAGAAGTTTTAGGGAAACGTTATGGCTTATCGAACGTAAAGGGATCGATGCTAGGATTATAGGTGTCTATGGAGGGGGGAGTCTTAAGGGTAAGCTTAAAGCTAGCTTGGATAGATGCTTAGAGATGCTCGAGCTATTCGAAGAGGTGGATCCGGATGCTGTCCTATGCTTCTCATCACCAGAAGCATCTAGGGTAGCTTTCGGTCTATCCATACCACTCTATATAGCTAACGATTCCCCCCACGCTGAAGCCGTAGCTAAGCTTACACTACCCCTAGCTAGGAAGCTGTATACGCCTAAGGTTATACCCCTAAAAGCTTGGATTCGATACGGGTTAAAGCCTTCGCAGATAGTTAGGTATAATGCTCTCGATCCTGCATCTTGGCTTAAAGGATTCAAACCATCTACCGAGACTATCGATAAGCTCGGTTTAAACCCTGAAGAACCCATACTTGTAGCTAGATTTGAAGAATCCAAATCAGCTTATATGCCTAAAGATTCTAAATCGCCTCTACCCGCTTTGATCAAGCATATAGTAGAGGAGGATAAGGCGTTGAAGGTTGTAGTTATACCTAGATACGAGGAACAGATCGAAGCCTTAGAGAGTATGTACGGTAGGGTTATCGTATGCAGGGAGCCTATAGAAGCTACCAACCTACTATATTATGCGTCGATATTCGTAGGATTCGGAGGGACGATGACTTGCGAAGCAAGCCTCCTAGGGATACCGACTCTAAGCTTAAGATTCTACGGATCATACTATACCGAAAGGTATCTGGAGCGTATGAAGCTATTGGAGGCTGCGTATACGTTCGAGGAAGCTTTAGAGAAGCTTAGATATCTTGCTAGAAGCTGGAGGATCCTTAAAACTAGGCTTAGAAGAAGAGCTTCGAGAATCCTCGAATCGATGGATGATCCGAGTGAAATCATATCTAGGGATATAGCGTCGGATCTAACCGATGCATCGGATACTAAGTTAAACTTCTAGTACGCTTAACCCACCCTCAAATACGAGTATAGGTAAAGCTGAATCTATGAAATCCCTTAGAGCGGATATATGCACTACCGGAACCCCGTCTACGATCGTATGCGCACTCCTCTTCAAGGTAACTATGACAGGTATTACACGGATAATCCTCCATCTATCGACGATCCTATGGAAGCTACATCTCAAGATATGAGCGAAAGCTTCAACCCTAGCTTTATGCATCCTGATAGATCTACTCAGCATACCGCTATAACCTCTCCTCATATGTTTACAATCGACTGCTACTACGATAGGCTCTCGAAAACCTAGAACATCTATCTCCCATCTCCTATTGGAGAAACTAAACCTATAACCTAGAACGGTATCGAAGCCTAGATGGGATAGGATCATGGATGTGAATGATTCGAACTCCCTCCACCTTAGAAGGGAGGCTGCATCCTCAAGGTTCGATGAGGATTCCGTGAGGAAGGTAAATACCTTAAACCTTGATGATCGCAGATCATATGGATTATCAACCCCAGCTACCCTATACAGAGATTCCAATAGAATGGGTATATCCTCTAAGGGTATACGGGTGTATTCAGAGATCTCTTCGAATGAGAATTCATCCTTACCCTTAGTAGCTTTCAAGAAACCTTTAGATATCAACGGTAGACGAGGATCGCCTAGAAGCATCTATAAAACCACCTAGATATCGATGATGTAGATCGTCGGGGATCTGGATAAAGGTTTCCAAGAGGGGGTTAGCTGTAGACAGATCCATTCTAAACCTTTGGCAACTACATGGTTTAACGGTAGCTGAATTTAGGATGGGGAGGGTATGCATAGATTGTATCTAGGGTTTCACGCTTAGGAATCTCAGAGCGTTCAACCCCATTATCTTCCCTACGGTTTCCTCGGATACGCCTATAAGCTGTCTTAGGATAGCTATATCCCTCTCGATATGCTGCTTCGCATATTCAATCCTACCAGCTCTACAATCCGTACCGAATAGCATATAATCCTCGACGCCGTATGCTATAAGCTTCTGAAGAGCGTTTTTACGGTATATCAAGGGTGTACCAGGCGTTATATCTATGAACATGTGTATATCGCCTCTACTTCTTCCAAGCTCCCTGAGAGTGTATGATCTGAATCGACCCCATAAAGCTATACATTCATCAACCCAAGGCCAGCTTATATGAGCTAGAGCGAACTTTAGATCTGGGAAGTTTAGGAGCACCTCATAGTTTACAGGCCTACAGAACCTGGATGAATCCTTAAACCCGAATAGGATGCCTGAATGGAATATTATAGGTACGCCTAGCTTCTCAGCTTTCTCGTATATCGGATACATGAATTCATCATATGGATACCAGTGATCTGGAATCATCTTAACACCTTTAACCTCCTTAGATGTTACAGCCCATTCCAGGATTTGAGTAGAGTCTTTGAGTCTAGGTTCAAGCCATGCGAAGGCTATAATCCTATCGGATGCCTCCCTCTGTAGATCGGCTACGAATTCTATAGCTTCCCTCTGTTTCTCCACGGTTACATCTGGATAGCTATACTCCATATACCTAGTTACACCGGGTAAGGGTCTAGGGAATAGATCTGCTCCACGAATCGATGAAGGGTACGGGGAGAATATGATAGCTTTATCAACTCCAGCTGAATCCATACCTTTAAGTATCACATCTACGGATTCTGATCCTATGCTGTGGACATGGCAATCCACTACGAGCATCTAGATACACCTGAAACCATATGATCTTGATAACCGTATATAACGTTTAATTAGTAGGAGGGGCTCTATCCTTGTAAAGGTGAAGGATTTGAGGATAACCGGGCAGGGTAGACTGATCGTATGCCCTAAATGCGGTTATAGATTCGACTTAACGTATGCTAGAGCGTACAGCTGCCAATCATGTCCTATACTCGTAGAGGATCTGCATTGCAGCTATGTTAAATGCCCTAGATGCAGCTACGAATTCCCGCTTAGATAGAATCCTGAGGTTAATCCACCTGCAGATTACGATATTCTAAACTTGTAGAGTAATATTAAAATAGTTGATAGTAACATCTTCTAGATAAGAGTTATGGAATATCGTAAAGGAATATTACTAGCTGAGACTCCGATATCGAGGGAGGAAATAGTAAGAGCTGTAGAGGGGGAGAGGGATAGCCTTTCGAAAATAATCAAAGCGATGCATATATTTGGTCCTAGAAACTATACGGCTATAGCTAGGATAACAGGTATACCTGTGGAAACCGTGAGATACAAGATAAATACGCAGCTGAGAAATAAAGGTGTAAGAGTATATGCCCATATAGACTATGGTAAACTCGGGTTAGTTAGGTATATATTAAGACTGAAATTCAACCCGGAGATCGAAGAATATGCATCGAAAATACTGGATAAGCTAGCGGAGGTAGGGTACCTATATTACTATGGAAGGACTATACCTAGATGGGAGTACGTATGCGAATTAGCGTTACCGCCAGAATTAGAGTTGAAGTATAAGGTATTCTTGGGTAGGATCGTGGAGGAGGGAATCGTAGAGCACTACTCCCTAGAGAGGATAACTTCCGTAAGATATATATCTATGGATGCCGAGTTTTACGATCTTGAAAGAGGAGTATGGAATGTGGAGTTGAATAGCGATTATGATATCCGTAGAGATGGGCTTGAAATATCGATAGAGGAGGATGTATGCAGTAATCCACGCATAGATTCGATAGATTTAAAGATAGTAGCGTGGAGTCAGGTGGATGCTTACCTTACACCTACAGATATAGCTAAACGGATCTCATGCAATCCGAAGAAGGTATTGTACCACTATAAGGAGCATATAATCAAGCAGGGGATAATAAAGAAGTATATAGTGCTACTCGGATGCGGGTTAAAAGCTGAGCAGAATCAGGATATGAGGATGGTAATAGTTAGATTCGAGAATATAAGCAGAGATATGGTGGATGAAGCTAGGAGGATTATGGAGAAAATACCGTTCATGATAAGAGACTCAGTCTCGGTATATCCGGTAACCTACACATCACATCTACTCGTACCTACAGAACACATCATACCCATACTTGAATACGTATCGGAGAAGGCAGAATCTCTAAGAGGGAAGATAGGATACGATATAATAAATCTGAAGAAGTCTCGATCCTATAGTATACCATACGAGATGTATGACGATGATATCGGATGGAGATTCGATCTGAATAAGGCATTACATGCTATTAATGAAATAGTATACGATAAACTAGTACAGTCGATGAAAGTATCTAAACACTCAATTTCATCTGAACCTAAGTAGTCTAATGAGTTTAAGCTATAGGTATAGGTGCGTCGATCGGTATTCCACGCATATGATACACCTCCCCCATACTAGGGGTATCTATGCCTGATGGGATAGTATGTTGCGGTTAGGTTATTAAATTTTTCCCTTTTCACAAAGTCCTCTTGGCTCGAGTTCACGTTTTTTCCAATTTAGACTAATATAGGGGATGCATGGTATTAACTGTATTTCAAGGTTTGACCGGTGATAAGCCGCTTCTCGATATAGTTTCGAAGATATTATCGAGTTCTGTAGATGGGGTAGATGAAGCTATGATATATCTAGATGCTGATGCTAGCAGAGTTCTACCTACGTTACTCAAGCTTGGTTTACTCGAAATCCGCAGGGTTGGAGATAGAGTAGTATATGTAACTAGTGTTAAAGGTAGGGTTCTACTCGAGGAGTACAAGTTGTTTAAGAAGAATTCTTCTGATATCTAGTTGTTAGATTCGATTTCTATAGAGTAGAAAGTTTTATATAAAAATATTAGCTGATATTATCAGAAGAGAGGTTGAAGGAAGAATTCGAAGCTGTATTCGAGGAGGCTGTAGATAAGGGTTTATCCATTATAGGAAGTGTTAGTAGGGAAGTTATACTTCACTTTATGAGCGAAAATTACGGTGTTAAGAAGGGTTCTATGGGATCTGATCCATCGAGAATTCATGAAGCTCTTATAGGTATACTCGGCGATGGAGCTAGGTTTGCTGAGAAATGCATATTGTCAGCTTTATGCGAGCTCACGGGTTTAGAGCCTATAACGGTGAAGGATAGGGATTTCGTGGAGGCTATCAGGGAGATTAGGAGGATTTACGAGGAGAAACGTTCCCGCTCCCCCAGAATATAACCTTATATTATTCATTCTAGATCTACTCTTCGTAATCGGATCTTATCGAAGGGATGGGGAGGATTTGAAGCTGCTACTACTACATGTCGATAGGTTTGAGTATAGGGTGTTAACACCTGCTTCAACTATGAGGGATGATGTATCTGAGGATTCTAGGATATTCTCCATAGGAGAGGCTTTAACAGTATTCATAACCGTAGAATCTATGGATGAATCCAATGTGGATGGTGTAGTCGAGGAGGCTACAGAGGCTATACGCGATGTAGCAGTTAAGTTATCGGCGGATAGCATCGTATTATACCCCTATGCTCATCTATCATCTAATCTAGCATCCCCGGCTAGAGCTATCGAAATACTGGATAAGCTTAGGGATAGCTTATCCAGTATAGGGTTTAGGGTTTATAGAGCCCCGTTCGGATGGTATAAGAGCTTCTCCCTAACAGTTAAGGGTCATCCGCTTTCAGAGCTTTCCAGGGAGATTAAAGGTAGAGGTTATATCGAGGTTGAAGCTAAAGCTGAGAAGAAGGATAAGTTTCATAGATTCCTAGTGGTAGATATCGATGGAACGGTATACGAGCTTAACTCATCCAACTGGAGGAGCTGCCCCCTATTCGGTAGATCTGATCGTAGGTATAAGCTTCTAGAGATCTTCGTTAGGAACGAGCTTGAAGGTAGTCCTGGTAGGGGTAGACCTAGGCATGTAGAGTATATGCGTAGATTGGAGCTTGTAGATTACTGTCCTGAAAGCGATGCTGGGCATTTCAAGCTTTACCCGAACGGCGTACTGATATTTGATCTATTGAAGGATTACGCCTTCTTCAATGTAGCCCTCCCATGGGGTGCTACTAAGATACAGAACCCTCTACTCTATAGGGAAAGTGTTAAAGCTATAAGGGATCTTATGGGTGAATTCCATGAGAGAGATTACAGGATACCTATCGAGAACGAGGTCTTCCTATTAAGGTTCGCTTCAGATCCAGGGGCCTTCCCTTACGTTCAGAAGCTTCAGTTAACGTATAGACATATGCCTTTCAAAATCTACGAGGAGGTTCCATGCTTTAGGAGGGAGCAGAGAGGAGAGCTCGTAGGTCTTAGGAGGCTTAGATACTTCACCATGACCGATCAACACTGCTTCTGTAGGGATGAAGAAGAGGCTTTAAGAGAATTCGAGAATCTAACGCTTATGTTCAAGGATCTACTCGATAGGGTTATAGCTGGTGGGAACTGGGTTCTAGGATGGGAATGCGTAGAAGAATTCTTCGAGAAGTATAGGGATTGGTTCATCTCCCTCTGCGTTAAGGTTGGGGTTCCATCATTCTTTAAGCTTATGCCCTATATGACCCATTACTATGCTTTCAAAAACGAATTTCAGGTTATAGGATCCGATGAAGCTAACGTTCAGTTATCGACGGTACAGTTTGACGTGAAGAACGGTGAAAGGTTTGGTATAGTGTATAGGGATTCGGATGGATCTGCTAAGCCATGTATAATACTTCATGCATCCTCACTTGGAAGCTTAGAGCGTGCACTCTACGCGCTTATAGAATCAGCTCTACTAAGGACTGAGGATGGTAGGCTTCCGATGCTCCCTATCTGGCTTTCACCGGAACAGGTTCGACTTATACCGGTTTCTCAGAAGCATATAGACTTCTGTCTAGGGTTGGCTTCCAAGCTTGAATCATCATCTATAAGGGTTGGGGTGGATGATAGGGATCTCACAGTTTCTAGGAGGGTTATGGAGGCTAAAGCCTCGTGGATACCGTATATAATCGTAGTCGGGGATAGAGAGTTAGAGACCGGGCTGCTTCCGGTTGTGGTTAGGGAGGAGTCTAGGATCGATAAGGATTGCGTGATCGATATGAAGGTGGATGATCTTATTGCCAGGATTAGATCCGAGTGTAAGGGTATGCCTTATAGACCTCTATACATCCCTAGAGAGGTTAGTAGAAGAGTGCAATTTGTAGCTTGGACTCCTAAGCCTCTGAAGCGTAGCGGAAGCTAGCTTTCCTCGAGGTACGTCGTATACCTCATGTAGTCTTCGTACCCTATCTCGGATATCTCGCTCTGTATTATCATGTATGCCGCTTGAGGAGGTATGGCACCCTTCTCCGTTATTATGAGATCTATGTAGTCTGGGGGTGTTACGTCGAAGCTTGGATTCCTAACAGATACTAGCGGATATCTTTCTAGGAATCCTCTAGGGATAACCTCCTCCGGGCTTCTCTCCTCTATCTTTATAAGCTCGCCTATTATCGTCTCAGGGCTGAACTTATACGTTTCAGCCGCTACGAATACCCTAACCCTAGCTTCCTTAGCCGCTAGAGCTATCATCGACGTCCCGATCTTATTAACGACCGCTCCGTTCGAGGCTACGGCGTCAGCTCCTACGAACACTTTATCGACCTTCTTCATGAAGAATCTAGCAGCTGAATCTACTATCAAAGTTACGGGTATACCCACCTCTGTCAGCTGCATAGCCGTGAGTCTACCTTGGAATTTAGGTCTAGTCTCGGTTGCTATCACCCTTATATCCTTACCCTGACGCTTAGCCTCAGTAAGTATAGCTACAACCGCTGAGCTATTGCAATGCGTAAGTATCGTATCCCCGCTTACTATCCTCTTGGAGCCTATCTTAGCTATCACCTTCTTAGCTTCATCGACTCTTCTGAGAAACTCTTTTCCAGCTTCGACCGCCGTCCTACGGAGATCTTCGACGGATACACCATTCCTATAAGCAGATAATATTCTAAACATGACGAACCTGATAGCGTTGGGTAACGATACAGCCGTCGGCCTAGTAGATAGGAGTCTACGTGCAGCTCCATCCATCTCCTTAACGAACTCTTCAGGAGTCGGAGCTCTACTCTCCTCGGCTTCCATGATTAAAGCTTCAGCTGCGGCTCTAGCTATAGGTGTAGCTCCACGGATACGCATCTCCTCTATAGCCTTAGCTATCTCTTCAAGCTTAGCTGAGAATCTCATAGTCGAAGCCCATAGAATACTGGGTTAACCTCCTTATTAACATTAACCGGGGGATCGAACTATGCGAGGAGGATCATGCTCTATACTCGACGGTGGGGTGGGCTGCTTCTAAGCGAAGCTAAACCCGTAGAAATCTAACTGTGATAGACCTATAGCTTCGTTGAAATCTATATCTAGGGCTTCGAGTATCGGCTGAAATGTCGTCTTCAGGTGATCGACGTATTTAGCTATATCTACCTCCTCTACGGATGCTAGCTCGACGGGTTTAACACCGATTTTACCGACAACCTTAACGTAGGATATTATATCCCCTACATCCACCTCCTTACCGATACTTCTGAGTAGTAGAGCTGCCTTCAGATGCTGTGGTGTTGTCTTCTTGTATGCCTCTATAGGCTTCCCCAACATTATCTTGAAAGCCAACTCCTCTAGGGATAGCTCTCTCCTCTTAAGCTTCGTATAATACTTCCTGACGAGATCCTTTATCTTCCTCTTAACATCTTCGAACTCCCTCTCATTGGTTACCTGCCCTAGTAGCTTTGTCATCTCTGCGAAAGCTGTCTTGAGGAATTCAGGTGTGTTACGCTTTTTACCGGTTAGCCCTTTAACATCTACACTTCCATCCTCGTATACGCCTATATAGTTCTTCTTCCTCACACTGAATACGGTATACCTATACACTTTATCCACATCTATATCCATGAGGAGGTTTGATTTAACCCATTGGGCGAGTTTAACTATCTTATCTGGGTTAGGCTTCTCTATGAATAGGGAATCTGTATCCCCGTATATTACACGTAGTCCAAGCCTCCTAGCTTCCTTGATAGTCTCCTCTATAGCGTATCTACCTATAGCGGCTGTAGCTTCTGCTACGGGTGGACAATAGAATGCGAAGTTCTCAGCTCCGAATACACCGTATGAAGCGTTTATCAGAACCTTCAAGCTTTCGGATACGGTTGAATACCAATCTCTAAGGTTTGATGGCAGACTCTTATCTTTAGATTTAGATTTATACCATCTTACACGTATATCTTTCAACGATCCTATGAGTAGGCTCGTAATACCCTTCCTCCTTCTACACACCCAGTGCACCGTGCCGGGTATGATATTCGATCTACACTCCTCATGTTTACATCGAACCGTTTCGTAGCTTAGATTGTATCTCTGCATAGCCGACGGATACATGGATTGGAAGTCTAGGACTGCTATCTGGAAATGTATTCCCGGCTCAGGCTTTATCACATGCCCCCCACGATACTTTTTACCCTCTATAACAGCCTTCGTAGTAGCTCCACCTTTAACTTTGAGTAGATCCTCCCTCCTAGGTATTATCCATCCCCTAACTCTATGCTCTCTCTCGAGCATATTCCTTATCCATCCCGATACGCCTTGCCTACATAGATCCTCTAGGGTTGTACCTGTAATCCTAGATAGTATAACCATAAGATTGAATGTAAGCCATCCCTCATAGGATAATAGACCGTAGGTGAGTTCAGCATCCCTTAGACAGTATTCTGCTAACTCACGGTAGCCGAGCTCCGATATAGGCTTATCCAAAGATATCTTACCTACACCTAGCAGAGCTGATGCTACACCCTCTAGCGTATTCTCATAGTATCTAGATCTGAATGCGTATACCTGTATCGATCTATTGAAGAAGAATTTGTATAAGTCTAGGTGTATACCGAATCTAATCGAAGCCGAATCCCTCGATAGCGTTATAGGTATCTCGCTCCTCTGGAATCCTAGATGCTCAGCTCTATGGAATAGGTATCTTAGATCGAAGTCATCCCCGTTGAACGATACTATCAGGGGATATCTATCGATAGCTTCGAATACCTCCTTCAATAGGAGCTTCTCATCCCTATAGAATTCTACTGATAAACCTTCGATCGAGAAATCCTCTTTAGGTATACCATGCCTCTCGAGTAGCAGTATCCTTTTCGACCCTTCTGAATCCACAAGCGCTACGGCTACCACCGGGTATTCAGCCTTCCTAGGATCAGGTATACGCGAAGGATATGGGGATGCAACTTCTATATCCAATACTAGATGCTTCATCCTAGGTACAGGGTATTCAAGTCTCTTCATCCACCTCTCTATGAGGATCCTCTCATCGTCATCTACATCTCTAAGCGAATCTATGAACTCTTTAGCTTCCCTAGGTAGATCCACTTCGATAGGCAGCAGTTTACCTTCGAGTATACGGTATGGCATACATGGTATTATCCCAGTGTCATACATATAGCAGTCATGATACTTTATGTTAGCTTCCCAAACTCGAGGTTGAAGTATATCCCTTATACATCCCGAAGGCTTACCCCCTATCGATAGAGGATCTTTAGCTATTATCTTCGTCATAACCTTCTCTTCATCGTTTAAGGCATCGTATAGTTTAACCTCCTCGAACCCCTTCAATCCTCGATGAGATGCTATATCCGGTATACGTTTAACCTCTTCTAAGCTCATATCAGTTAAACAGTATGGTTTATGACCTGTATTATCGTACCAGAAGTATACCATACCATCTTCTAGACAGTATAGTTTAACGTAGGCGCAGCCTTCAACTCCATCGTAATCTACGGATAATACTATCGATACGCCTAGATTGCTTGGACGCCTATCCTGAGCTGGGGATTTAGGTTTCTGCTCCTCGATCCTGATCTGAGGCTCCCCCTCCCCGGCTTCTAAATTCTCCACACTATCCATACCCTTCTTCTCAGGCTCTTCGCGTCTAGAGAATGAATCCAGTGTTACTAAACGCATAGTAGCTCTATCCTTACGTAGATTATACAGGTCTAGTTAGAGATATTAATGTTAACATCTAGGTAGGCTTAGAGGGTATAGCCTAGATACGGTTCGCCACCCTCTACGCTATCTCAAAGATTATGCCCAAATAGATAGGCCCTGTATCCCTGATTTTCTCTATACCCGTATACATATATACCTGGTGTGTTGATAGTATCTATCCAAGGTTAAAGGTGTGATAGCTATGCTGAGACGCGAGGTTATATACTTCGATAAGCCTGGATCTGAGAATACCGATGAAACACTGAAAGCCGCTAGGAGCAGGTTGGAGGAGCTTGGAATACGCTATATAGTTGTAGCTTCGACTAGAGGCTATACGGCTTTCAAAGCTTTGAACCTCCTGGATGATCTGAAGGATAGGGTTAACCTCATCGTAGTTACGCATGCAGGAGCGGTAGAGTATAAGGCTGAGGATTTGGAGAAGCTTAGATCTTCATGGGCTAAGATCCTCACATGCCCACATACCCTAGGCTGGACTGTAGGCGATTCGTTCAGATCTAGGTATGGGGGAGGGTTTACGGTTGAACGCGTGGTAGCGGATGCTCTTAGAAGGTTTTCCGAAGGTATGAAGGTTGCCGTCGAGATTGTGTTGATGGCTACGGATGCCGGGCTTATACCCCCAGGTGTGGATGTAGTATCGGTAGCCGGAACTGGTAGTGGGGCTGATACGGCTATAATCGTTACATCGGCTTATAGTAGGGAGTTCTTCAAGCTTAAGGTGAGGGAGATTATAGCTATGCCTAGATAGAGGGAGTTGACCCCTGTATGCCGGATATAGTTAGTTTAGGGGAGGCTTTAGTGGAGATTATGCGTAGATCTAGGGATATACCGTTCACGGTTCCGGCTGAATTCTTAGGCCCCTATCCTAGCGGTGCTCCTGCTATATTCGCCGATGCAGCCGCTAGGCTTGGAGCTAGATCAGGGTTTATAGGTGTAGTCGGAGCGGATGATTTCGGATATGTAGTCGCGGATAGGCTTAGGATGGATGGAGTAGACCTAACATACTTCAGGATGGTTGAGGGGTATACGACGGGTATAGCTTTCGTAGCTTACGGTTCGAACGGATCTAGGAAATTCATATTCCATCTAAGATATTCGGCTGCATCCCTCCTATCCCCAGATGATATAGATAGAGACTATATAGCTTCAGCTAGATTCCTGCATATAATGGGTTCAGCTCTATCTGTAAGCCCTTCATGTAGGGATGCATGCTATAAAGCGGTGAGGATAGCATCCGATAGCGGTGTTAAGATTTCCTTCGATCCTAATCTTAGACCTGAACTCCTACCTGTGGAGAAGATACGTGAGATATGTAGACCTGTATGGGAGCGCTCATACCTTATACTACCGAGCGGGGAGGAGGCTACCATGCTTACAGGCTTAGAGGATCCTAGGGATGCATGCGATCGCCTATTATCCATGGGTGCGGAGATAGTAGCTCTCAAGATGGGGTGCGAGGGTTCTACGATATACACTAGGGGTAGGGAGGTCTATATACCCGCCTTCAGGGTTGAGGAAGTTGATCCTACAGGTGCTGGCGATACATATGATGCAAGCTTCGTAGTAGGTCTACTGAGGGGGTGGAGCCTGGAGAGGATAGGTGTGTATGCTAACGCCGCCGGAGCGTTATCCGTAACTAGGTTCGGGCCTATGGAAGGATGCCCTACTCTAAGCGAAGTCGAAGATCTGATTAAGAGGCAGCCTCCGCGTATAAAGTTCTAGGCGGTGGATGATTTGACTGTGAAGTTCGGTGTATCTCTTCCAGACGAGCTAGCTGAGGAGTTTAGAGAGACGGCTAGGAGACTTGGATTTAAGAGTAGGAGTTACGCTGTAGCCGAGGCTATAAGATACTTTATATCCGAAAATATATGGCGTCTAGATCCAGGTAGAGTTATCGCAGGATTGGTGGCATACACCTATATGGATGGATCTCCTAGGCTCGAGGAGGAGCTTAGGAGCCTTGGACATGAATACCTAGATCTAGTCGTATCGACATTCCATATACATCTAACGAGGGAGAGGTGCTTGGAGACGGTGTTCGTTAAAGGAGCTGCTGGTAGGATCGACGAGTATGTCTCTAGGCTTAGGGGTATTAGGGATCTAGAGAATGTTAAACTAGTAGTCCTAGCTTCTATAAGCTGATTCCTCCTCGAATAGATCGTAGAAGTCTATGGATAAGGCTTCATCTGCTAGCATAGGTAGCGTATCCCATGGCCTACCGGTATACCTAGCTAAAGCTTCGCTTCTAACCGATAGCGATACCATACCATTATCCGATCTAAACGTAATCCTAAGACCGCTACTAGATTCCCTCACCTCTACGGCTGTATCAGGTAGGATCGCCTTTATACCGTCTAGGACACAGAGATATGGCTTAACCTGCGGACACGATACTATACATAAATCGATCTTTCCAAGCCTCCTCAAAGCTTCTAATGAAGCTCTAACACCTATAGCTAGGAAAGGACCTTTATGCCCATGAACCTCTACTGCTCTAGATATGAGAGTACTTAAGTCTGGCAAAGTCTATCACCCTTCAATCCTTAAAGCCTTCTCCAGAACCCTCAGGATTGGTAGACCTACTAAGAGGGCTAGGATCCCTCCCGAAGCATGCAATGGACCCCAGTATCCTAGAGCCCACTCTAAACTCCTACCCATAAATACTATACCTATCAATACCCCGGCTAGGTATGCTGAAGCTATCGTAGCTATACATGCTACAACTATATTCAGGGATCTACCTGTAAGCCTATAGCGTACGGTGAAAGCTAGTGCTTCGAATAGTATCGATGAAGCTACGAAGCCGAAGATATGAAAAGCTCCAGGCCTCAATAATAGGAGTATCAGGGATCCTACGATCGATACAGAGATAGCTGTACCTGGTATACGAGCTAAACCTGCTGCGACTATGAGCGGTAGGTAGGATGAGAAATCGCATAGTATCGGTAGGTTGAATAGCTGGAATCCTAGCGGACCTACATAGGCGTTGAGTAGAGCCCATAGGGGTGAAGATACAGCTATCGTCGAAACCCTCAACGTCCTAGATACCATATATGTGCACCTTCAGTGATAATTGGTGCACATATATATAAACGTATAATCTATAGAACACGTAAAACAATCAAACCTTAAACCCTATAGGCTGG
>CAZBGY010000017.1:0-34542 GCA_964491605.1 uncultured Candidatus Bathyarchaeia archaeon | reverse complement strand
TTCCATTATCTTCTTTGCTTTATCGAAGCTTTCTACGGTTATAGAGAATATTACTCCTGTTCTCCCTCCTATTCTA
Organism: uncultured Candidatus Bathyarchaeia archaeon; assembly: GCA_964491605.1. Lineage (GTDB taxonomy): Archaea > Thermoproteota > CALKCG01 > B24 > DRYS01 > DRYS01. The sequence goes on along the minus strand of CAZBGY010000017.1, from coordinate 34,466 downwards.
TCCATAGTATCTGCTATGGTTTTAACCCATTCATCGATGGGTTGATCCTGTCTAGGTCCATCAGTCCATATCAAACAAACTCTTCTGCTATGGAATAGCTTTAATGTTTCCTCGAAATCGTAGAATCTAGATGGGTTACCGAAGAAGAATGCTCTTATATACGGGTTCGATAGTATTTCATCCAGTATCTGTCTTCCATCTGAAACGTTGCTACAACAGAAGTGATCCATACCTCCATCGAACGGTTCCAAGCATACCTTGTTAGCTGGTGTACAGAATCTACGATATAGGCTTGGCGATAGCATAACCGCTACGTCTTCGCATATCCTTACACCTCCCCTATCCATCCATACATTCGGCGATCCATGCACACCTCTATCCAGCGGTTCACCTATAATCTTCTTCTGTATGATAGAGAATTCTACGTAGACTTCAGCTACCTTCTTCAATAGTTCCTCTGCGAATTCAGGATACATATAGAAATCTTTGAAGAGTTTAGTACCTCTAAGTAGGTATGCAGTATCTACAGGGCTCTGAGTATCGCATAGATATATAGATACACCTGTACCTTCAAGCTTCTCTAGGAAGTATTCCTCTGCTTCTATAACCTTAGCCATCAAGCCGTCGTTATATGGATCAGGATCTCTAAGCTCAGATATATCGGGGGGATCGGATTTCAGTATAGGCTCCTTAACCCACGGCATCTGATCTAAACCCTTACGTACGATCACCTCGCTTCCAAACCCGCTTGCTACTATACCCGTACCATAATCAGCTCTAACACATGGTATCCCATCATCACGCAGAAGGTAATGCGAATATGCGAAGGCAAGCTGGTGGAGAAGCATCTTATCCAAGTCGTAGAATCTTTCAGAGTATTCGAACGAAGGCCAAGGCTCTGGCGGAGGTACGGTTATAGATATCGGTGGACGATCGACAGGTTTAAAATTCCAAGCAGAAGCCATCCTATCCCTAGCTTCCTCCAACATATCCGGGTCGAAACGTTCCTTAAGCTTAGCTATCCATCCATCGATCATACTAATCCTAGATTCTTGATAGCGGAGACTTTTAAGGCTTTAATGTTATCACTTCCATAACATACCCAAAGCCCAACTCTACAGGAATCCTTCCAAGATATGGAGGAGCCATCGGAAAGAAACCGAACGAAGAGTAAGATTTAACGTCAGTTACGTAAAGATTACCTCTACAGATCCACGCATCCTAACAACTAACCTCGAGGTAGAATACAACATCTCCTCTTAAGATCCCCAAATCGTCTAATACCAACATCCTCCAACACACCTACCTTTCCCCTATATAGCGAGGAGTTTACGTTCGAAATATCCATGAATGCATAGCTTTCCAACATTCATTAAAAGCATCCGCTACAGAGGAGAGCTGAATGGTTTACGTATACCATCATCATCACTTAAATTATACTACTAATAGTTATCGCCGAGTAAACGCTATGGTTGAAAGGAGTAGGCTTCGAATATGTATGCGATTTCTATGGGGTTAAGTTATTCAGAAAGCGTAGATGATGGTAGATGGGGCCGCGGGGATTCGAACCCCGGACCACGCGGGCCCGAGCCGCGTATCCTAACCTAGCTGGACTACGGCCCCCTCATCACTTTAATCAGTCTCATTACTCTTCATATAAGAATTTCCTAATCGATCCTAGGATCTTCTGATTGTAGGTTAGCGACGCTGTGGGATGCTAGATAGAGCTTTTATACTAGTTTTACTGTGTGGGTGTTGTATACTATGTTTAGAGTATGGGGTGGAGTTGGATGAGCAAGGCTGAATGCCTGGGTTCTGAAGTTAGGGTAGTATTGGTAGGTGTCGGGGCGATAGGTTCTGAGATAGGTAAGCTACTCTTAAAGAAGGCTGGTGTTAGGATAGTCGGGGCTGTGGATCCTGCTCCTGAGAAGGTTGGTAGAGATTTAGGAGATGTTATAGGGATCGGTAGGATGCTAGGGGTAACAGTCGTCGAAGATGTAGATAGGCTTGATGTAGATGCCGACGTAGCTATACATGCTACGACATCCTTCCTCGATAAAGCTTATCCTCAGATCGTTAAGTTGATCGAACATGGTTTCGATGTCATATCTACGTGTGAGGAACTTTCATACCCGTATATAGTCGATGAAGGTTTAGCGAAGAGTATAGATGAACTAGCTAGGAGGCATGGTGTTACCGTCCTGGGTACTGGGATAAATCCTGGATTCCTCATGGATACCCTAGTGATAGTTTTAACGGCTGTATGCCAGGATATCGAGCGTATACATGTGGAGAGGGTTATGGATGCTGGGAGGCGTAGATTACCGTTCCAGAGGAAGATAGGTGCAGGGTTAACCCTAAAGGAATTTAACGAGAAGATTTCCTCCGGTGGGATAACCGGTCATGTAGGACTTAGGCAATCGATAGCTATGATAGCTGATGCTCTACGCTGGAGATTAGATAGGATAGTCGAAGAGCCTGCGAAGCCTATATTAGCTGATAGGGAGGTTAAGAGTAGCTTCATCACCGTTAAACCTGGATCGGTAGCAGGGTTGAATCAAGTAGCGTACGGAGTATATAGAGGTGAACATGTTATAACCCTGGATTTTAAAGCGTATATCGGAGCTAGCGAGGAATACGATTCGATAACCATAGAGGGTATACCTACGATCCGCGAGAAGATATCTCCATGCATACATGGAGATATAGGTACTGCAGCTATAATCGTGAATTCTATACCTAAAGTTATCAAAGCTAATCCAGGGTTAAAGACTATGAAGGATATGCAGATACCATCAGCGATCTTAGGCGATATAAGACTATATCTTCACGATGATCCGTAAACCATACTTCCCGGGGATCGATCCCGATAATATTCCCGAATCTTCTTAAAACGAAACCCTATTATATCGATGAACTCGGAAACCCTACCTCCTACGGATAGATGTTTTATAGATTATGGTTAGTAAGGTTTATATGGTTTTATGCATGGCATATTCTACCATTGTCCCTTGAAGGAGAGATATGACGTTATAATAGTCGGATGCGGTCCAGCCGGGATATTCACCGCTCTCGAGCTTACAGAGTATGGGGGACTAGATATTCTGATGCTGGATAGGGGCTTGGATATAGATAGGAGGGTTTGCCCGGCTAGTAGAGGGCTGGAATGCACTATGACGTGTAATCCATGCTCCATACTATATGGCTGGGGTGGAGCTGGAGCTTTCAGCGATGGGAAGCTGCATATATCTACAGAGGTCGGCGGATGGCTATCGGAATATATCGATAAATCTACTTTAGCCGAACTCGCCGAGAAGGTTGATGGGATCTACCTTAAGTTTGGTGCACCTGATAAGCTCTATGGAACAGATCTTGATGCTATAGAGGAGCTGAGCCGTAGAGCAGCGTTTGCTGGTTTAACTTTGATACCGGTTAAGCTTAGGCATATGGGAACCGAGAAATGCTTGGAAGTCCTAAGGAATATGTATACATATCTTAAGGGTAGGGTGGATATAGCTACAGGCTTGGAGGTTAAACATATACTCGTAGATGGTGGGAGAGTTGCAGGTGTATCCACCGGTGAATCCAAAGTATACGGTAGATACGTAGTCTTAGCTCCAGGTAGGAGCGGCTCTGAATGGCTTGTAAGCGAAGCTAGAAGGCTCGGTCTGAATACGATTTCTAACCCGGTGGATCTAGGGGTTAGGGTGGAGGTTCCCGCGGCTATAATGGAGGAGCTTACCGATATACTGTACGAACCTAAATTCGTGTATTATTCTAAGCAGTTCGATGATAAAACGAGGATGTTCTGCGTATGCCCGTATGGTAGGGTGATAACAGAGAGGTATGAAGATATAATCACCGTCAACGGTGAGAGCTATTTCGACGATAAGACTAGAAACACTAATTTCGCTATACTCGTAAGCACGATGTTCACAGAGCCGTTCAAGGAGCCTATAGCCTACGGTAAGTATATAGCTAGACTTGCTAACATCATAAGCGGAGGCGTTATAGTCCAGAGGCTTGGAGATCTACGTAGGGGGCGTAGATCTACACCTGAACGTATAAGTAGGAGTATAGTTGAGCCTACGCTTAGATCAGCTACACCCGGTGATCTAAGCTATGTGCTTCCATACAGGTATCTCACGGATATAGTCGAGATGCTAGATGCTTTAGATAGGGTTGCACCAGGTATAGCTTCAGATCATACACTACTTTATGGAGTGGAGGTTAAATTCTACAGTTCTAGACTTAAACTCTCTAAGGAGCTTGAAACCGAGATAGGGAACCTCTATGCAGTAGGTGATGGAGCTGGAGTTACGAGAAGCCTTATGCAAGCTTCGATATCTGGTATAATAGCTGCTAGAGGCATCCTTAGGAAGGAGGGCTATAGCTTAAACCGTCCTCAGAATGTTTAACCTACCTATATAAGTCCCATCAACGATGTATACCTCAGCTTCATCCAATATAGCCGATTCGGATCTAAGTATAGGTCCTAGAAGCTCATCAGATCCTTTAACACTATTCACAGGTTGACCTCCTAGAAGATCGTTGAACGATGGTAACACTATAAGCTTCTCCACTTTAACCATATCTCTAAGCTCCTCTACGCTCTTCCTAAGTCTTCGAGAATATATCTTGACGAGGTTATCCCTATCGAAGGGTATACGGAGCCATACGGGTTTAGAGAATCTTAAACCGAAGGAATCCCTGAATAGGATGGTGGGATGAAGGTGGCCCATTAACATAACCTTAGCCTCAAGAAGGTGTAGTCTCGGCCATGTATGTCCATGCATTAAAGCTATACCGTTCCAAAATATACCTTTAGTATCCGTTATATCGACACTTCTAGGTGCTAGGAGTTCTAGCCCACCATCATGATTACCTGGAACAACTACAACCTTATCGAAAAGTTCGAGAGCTTCATCGAAAAAGTCAGGTATATCTCTCCATTCGGATAGCTCCGCTGAAGCTATCGTATGCTTAACATCTCCTAGTATGAAGAGTATATCCGCATCGATCTTATCCGCTATCTCTCTAAGCCTAGCTTTAAGCCTAAATGTTTGGGATGGTATATGTATACCTTTAGATGATAGCTCTATATCCCAGCCTATATGTAGATCAGCTATAACCAGAGCTTTGATAGAATCTTCTAGTAGGAGAGCTGGATAGGGTATAAGCGGTTTAATTTTCAAGGAGTCTAATCTAACGGTATGTATGGGAGCTCTATAAACTTTATAGATGCTATAAGGATTATCTATTGTAGGATGAAGCCTATAGATAGATTCTATAAGAGCTTAGAATCGATACCTCTCGATAGACCTCCGGTTATACCTCAAGCAACATACTGTGTAGCTGGATGGCTAGATATTGATCTGAGGAAACCTGCATACGATGCGAAGCTTATGGCTGATTCGCTTATCGAAGGTTGGAGGAGAGTTGGATACGAGGGGGTATACGTGGGATGGGAAGCTTCCTTTAACATCTTAGCCGAAGCGTTCGGAGCTACGTTAGAAGGAGCTGAAGGAGAGCTTCCTAGAGTCTCTAAGCCTATACTAGAAGATGTATATGATGTGGATAAGCTATCCATACCTAATCCATGGCTGGATGGACGTATACCTATACATCTAGAAGCTATAGAAATCGTATGTAAAGCTGTCGATGGAGAGGTACCTGTGCTAAGCTATACACCCGGTCCACTAACGCTTACAGCGTTACTACTAGGTAGCGGTAAGACGTTCAGATATCTATACTTCGAACCGGGTAAGCTTGGTAAGCTTATGGATATCGTATGCAGGGCATCGATATCCTTCGCTGAAGCTAAGATGGAAAGCGGATGCGATGTTATAGTCGTAGCAGATCCTATGTCCAGCCTTGTTAAACCAAGTATATTCGAGGAGTATATATCTCCATATATAAGCCATATCCTAGAGAGTATAGGAGGGGGGGCCATACCTTCCCTACATATATGCGGGGATACTTCGAAGATTCTCACATCCATAGCTAGGTTTAGGATTAAGATATTCGAAGTAGATACGCTGGTAGATTTAAGCTATGCTAAAAGTATCCTTAAAGACATATGCGTTATGGGTAATGTGAGTACAACTTTACTTAAGTTAGGTAAACCGAGCGATATCGAGAGGGAAGTAGTGGGGTGTATACGTAAGGCTGGGTTGCAAGGCTATATAGTGAGCTCCGGATGCGAGGTACCGTATAATACACCGATCGAAAACGTGAAGGCTATGGTGGATACTGCCGTGAAATCTGGAGGGAGAATGTGACATCACAAAGATGAATATGTTACGATATCTAGATATCACATAGCTTCAACGTTAACGATACCGATGATGACCTAATACATGTATTTCTCTATCAATTCAGCTAACCTAGCTATAGCCTTACTAACTTCAGATCGATCGATACCCTCCCTCCTATACATCTCTATGATCGATCTAAGCTTTTCTCCCAGCTCTATGAGCTTGGATATCTCTGAATCTTCTAGTAGACCTATATAGCTTAGAAGTAGTATCGTGAAAAAAGATTTTGTAACATTTTGACGAGCTTGAATTAAACTTCGATTATATGCACCTTTAGATATGGGTTTAAGCATACATTTTGCCTTATCTTCATAGGTTAGATTTCTATCGGTTAGATTTTCACTTATAACATCTACTATTAATGCTGAAAGTTGCTGTTTTGTGATGCTACTTCTCTCTAGAAGAAGAGATACCACAGGATCTTGAAGTATCGATACGAGGATGCTTCTCATCCGCTCTCTGAAATCCTCCATTCCGTATACATTTCTGTATACGAGCTGGTTTAAATCTATCACAACTTATACAGATCATTCTTACGGTATACCGTTAAGCTGATAGATCGGTAGGGAAGGGGTTATGATATCACATACATGTAAAAGCTGTGATAGGGATGTATGCAGAGGACTGCATATCGATGATCTGATAATCCATTACATGATGCATAACTACAGCAAGCTTACACGGTGGAAGAACTTAAGAGTGGAAATTTGATAAATATCTTCACAATCATGACATCTATATGGATACCTACAGGTGAAGCTATCAGGAGGCTAAGGAAGAGAGCGGGATTAACTCAGAAGGAATTAGCTAGAAGAGCTGGTGTAAGTCAATCGCTTATATCTAGGATAGAGAAGGGGTCTGTGGATCCTAAACTCTCTACGTTGCAAGCTGTATTAAACGTACTCAATACCTATACTAGCATCAGGAAGAGGGCTTGTGATGTCATGAACCCTAATGTGATCTCTGTCAGATATGATGAGACTGTGAGAGATGCTGTAGATCTTATGAGAGCATACGATATATCGCAGCTTCCGGTGGAGAAGGATGGAAGGATGGTGGGAAGCATACATGAAGCATCGTTGATAAGAATGCTAGTATTCGAGAGGAATCCACGTGAATTCTTCGAACAGAAGGTATTTAGGGTTATGGAGAAGCCGTTTCCGACAGTATCACCTGAAACTTTGCTAGAAGAGGTTATGCTTATACTTAGCAGAGGAGAACCGGCTGTGATAGTGGAGAAGGAGGGGAGGATGGTAGGTATCATCACTAAGATAGATGTGATATTATCTTTCCTGAGGAATATGGGTGAGGAGAAATGAGCGAGATAATATTTGGTTTAACGATGGTAGGTTTATGCGTATCTCTAATGTTGATCCTATACAAACATCTTGAAGCAAAGATTATGGTTAAGATTATGGAGTACTATAGAGGGATGGAGGATAGGATATATAGCGAGGTAGCTAGGTTAAAGGATAGTTTGGGTGAACAGAATAAGAAGATTATGATGATAAATAGAGGATTAAAGTTTAGTTTAGAAACACAGAATAAAATTCTAAATATCATGCTATCGAATAAAGCTGGGTATAGGAGGATAGGTGAAGCGGGTAGTATAAATCATTCTAGCGGCGTTAAGAGAAGCAGGGAGGATAGTATATCTAGGGAGACTTACCCAGTAAATTTAGAAAGACTTAACGATACTGAGAAGAACGTGCTATTATTCCTAAGTAAAACTGGAGGGAAGGTTGGAGTTAGAGAGATACAGCTCCACATGAATAAAAGTAGGGAGCATATAGCTAGATTGATGAAGAAGATGTATGAGGATGGGTATGTAGAAAGGGAGGGGAGGGGGAATTCATACGTCTACTGGGTGAGAGATGAAGTTAAGAATATCATTATGAGAGATGCTAGAACTTCTTGATAACCTCTGATAGGCGATACATATGCTGATTCTGAGAGCCGCTACGCTGTAGAAAACCGTTTTTATGCATCCTCTGTAGATACGTGGAGATAGTACTTAACGGTATGGATTCACCATACTCATCCTCATAAGCAAACTTAACATCTCTAGAAGAAAACCATGAATTCTGGAATCTACTCTCTACAAGCTTCTTAACTCTCTCAAACTTCGTCCTACCTACCTCTTCCTCCATTTCAGATTCAGAAGATAAGGATCCCATAAATTCTATCATATCGAGTATACGGGTAATTTTACTACGAGAAACATTACCTTCGATAGATACAACGAAACGACTACCATCCTCGTCGAAGAACTCTATCTTAAACTTGGAAGTCTTCAACCCCTCCTATCACTATCAATCTTCACAAGTCCTCTAGATTAATCTTGAGTGAAACAGCATCGAGAGAAGAAGCTTTAGGGAAGATCTAAATCGAAAAATAGCCTTTAATTCCAAGTTTTTTTGACTTCACAGCTTCACAAAGCTTTCATTCGAAATAAATCCTAGAGAAGACAGTTCTGTTGAGATCTCCAGTAGAAATCGAGGGGTCTTAAAAGTGTAAAGAGTGAAGGGGTTAGAAGTGTGAAGTGAAGGTGAAGAAAGAGTAAATCTAAGTCTGTAGAATCACATACTTCACATAGGATCCAACCGATTCTACAGGAAGTGAAATCATGTGAATACCGTCTCGATGAATAGAGGGGGACCCCTTGATTTCCACTAGAGACTCGAGTGAAATTTAGGCAATGTAGAATTTATGGAAGAGGATGTAGGTTTACTTCCTCCGGCAATTTATAACTTGGAGCTTCTATTTAAATAGATTTCTACAATAATCTGTAGAGCTTTTGCTACACTTTTCTGTAGTTATCAAGTAGACCTCATGCTATGCTGATCATATACTCTGGAGTCGAAAATAGGGGGTGGCACTATTTATTCTAATCTTTCTTCTGTACTAATCGTTTTTATCGGTATTATCTAATCCCTCTCCTCTCGATATGTACATGAGTGATAGTGGAAGGGATATCGTTTTCGATATATTCGAAAAAGTCCTATCTAGGTATTCCATATTCAAGAATAGGGATGCTCTTCGTCCAGACTATATACCGGATAATCTACCTCATAGAAGCGAGCAGATTCAGCGTTTAGCATTCATCCTAGCTCCCTCGCTTAAGGGTTCTCTTCCATCCAATGTATTCCTGTATGGTAAACCTGGCACTGGTAAAACTGCTGTTACGCAATTCGTTCTCAGTAGGCTTAAGATGAAAGCTAAGGAGGCGGGATCTACTCTCGCTATAAGCTATATCAATTGTAGAATTGCCGGTACAGAGTATCGAGTATTAGCTTCTCTATGTTCATCTATAGATGTAGATGTACCCTTCACAGGTTTATCTAAAGCTGAAGTTTTCCAAAGATTTAGGAGCGGACTTGAAAGATTCGGTGGAATACTTATAGTTGTTCTAGACGAGATAGACGCCTTAGTGAAGATTCATGGAGACGATATACTCTACGAATTAACACGTATAAAGGAATCCTCCTCTGGTAGGGGTGGTGTATCGATGATAGGCATATCTAACGATCTACAGTTCAAAGAGTTTCTAGATCCACGCGTTCTAAGTAGTTTAAGCGAAGAGGAGATATTATTCAGACCGTATACCGCCGATGAACTTTACGATATCCTTAAGGAGAGAGCTGAGATAGCTTTCAACGAAAACGTACTATCCGAATCGGCTCTACGTCTATGTGCAGCTCTAGCGGCTGCAGAGCATGGTGATGCTCGTAGAGCTTTAGATCTGCTTAGAGTTGCAGGGGAGATTGCTGAGAGAAGCAACTCCCAATCGGTTACTGATGAACATGTACGGAGAGCTCAGGAGAAGATAGAGTCCGATAGAGTTTGGGAGGCTATAAAAACCCTTCCACTCCACTCTAGGATGATACTCCTCGCTGTATATGTGAATTTAAAGCGTAACGAATCTAAATGTTTTACAGGCGAGGTCTACGAAGTCTATAAGGAATTATGCGAAGGTTTGGGGTTAGAGCCTTTAACACAGAGGAGGATTAGCGGTCTTATAAACGAGCTTGACGCTATGGGTCTACTTAACAGTAAGCTTGTAAGTATGGGAAGGTATGGCCGATCTAAACGTGTAAGGTTAAATATCCCTGCATCTATGATACTTCAATTACTAAAATCCGATCCGTACCTATCGTCTCTAGAAGGGTATGTCGAGAAATACTGGTCTAAAGGGTAGGCTTGATCGTCCACTAGATTTATCTAATCTTAGATCTATAGCTTTCGAAGACGCAGCCTTCAGGAAAGGCGAGTTGAATAGCAAAGCTCTCCTAGTAGCTGTCGTTATGGATGGATTTCATATATCGGATCTATCGTTCTCTTACATAACTGTAGATGGGTTGGATGTTACAGATCGCATGGTAGAGCTAGGTTTAAAGATGAGCGGTGATTTCGATGTAATCCTACTTCATGGAGCTCCATATGGGGGATTCAATATAGTCGACGTAGAGAGGTTGTATTCAAAGCTGTCTTCGCCTGTGATCTCGGTGATATCATCTAAACCGAATGAAGATGCTGTCCATGAAGCTTTGACGAAGCATTTCCAAGATTGGATTTTAAGATTGAACCTTCTAGAGAAGTTTAAGCCTATATTCTCTATAGATCTGAAAGGGTTTACGGTATACACCTCATGCTATGGCATCGATGTGGATCATGCTATAGATATCCTACGGAAACTTACAGTTATAGGTAAGCTTCCTGAACCGCTTAGAGTTGCTAGACTTATAGCTAGGAGCTTACCTATGAATCTATGTGAACAGATTTCTTATGTAGATTGCAACAGTTGTTTATAGGTATGATGTCTATCACATTTTTCATATCGTCTACTAATTATGTCTAATTGAAGATTTAAATCGTTCAACTCATCGAAATAATTATTGTGATTAAGCTTGGTTTGGGATGTAAGCGTAGCTTACTATGGATGTCCTTATCCTAAACATATAGACTCTGATCTAGATGAAATACGTGAAGCAGGTTTCACTTCTATAACGCTCTGCGTTAACGAATATGAATGGCCTAATATGGTGAAGGTTAAGAAGGCTATAATCGATAAAGCTCATAGTATGGGTTTAAAGGTATTCGTAGATATACATGGTTTCGGATTTTTCGTACCAGGACACTTCAGTATAGCTGTACCGAGAAATCCTGGATGGTGTGAGGTAGATAACAGAGGGGGTATTCATCCGATTAGGGGATGCCCGAATAATCCAGGTTATAGGGGTTGGCTGATGTGTAAGGTTGATGAGCTTATCGATATGCTTAAGCCTGACGGCATATTCTGGGATGAACCATCCCTACTAGTCCCCAGAGGCTGGCCTGACATCTGGACGTGTAGATGTGATGTTTGCAGGAGGATTTTCCGTGAAACATATGGATATGATATGCCTGAAACTCTAACCGAAGATGTTAAGGAGTTTAGGCAGAATTCGATCTTCGATCTCCTAGAAAGTCTAACGTCTAGGGTTAAAAAGCTTGATGGAGAGCTTACGAATATACTCTGCCTTATACCAGAGCATACGGGTATGCATGGAATATATTCGTGGGAGCCTATCCTAAATCTTAGAAGCTTAGATGTATTCTCGACGGATCCATACTGGATTTGGGGAGGTAAGCCTTTCGATTGGTTTGTAGAATGGACTAGTAGAGCTGTAGATATCTCTAGGAGAGCTCATCTGATATCTCAGATATGGGTGGAGCTTATAAAGGTTCCAAGAGGACGTGAACCGGATATTCTTAGAAGCGTTATCAAGGCTGTAGAACTCGGAGCAGATGCTATAGCTACCTGGAGTTTCAGAGCTGAGGAAGGATCCGCTCTATCATGCGAAGATCCTGAAACGGCGTGGAGGATGATTATCGAGGCTATTAAGATGATCAGATAGCTAGGTCTAGCTGAAATCTACTAGCTTTACGCTCAACCTCGATAGATCGATTATAGGTATTATAGCTGGTGTAGGCGTGATACCGTTAAGCTTCTGATAGCTGGTCTGAGCTTGCCATGCTCCTGAGTTAACTATCAACACCCCCTTATAGTATCTCTGCTTCTCGATGTGTACATGTCCTGCATGGAAGATATCCGGTATCTCATCTATAATCAATGTATCGATGGATGTAGGTGTTATCGGGGAGCTATCGTTATAGATAGGTGTTAGATGTCTAGCTCTAATCAGTACCTCCATAGCTTCGTCTACTCGGTTAGCGCTGAATCCTGGTATGGATGCTATAACAGAATCCAAGCTTCTACCATGGTATACCAGTATTTCCACCCCATGGATCTTAACCCATACAGGATTCCCTACAATATGTATATTCCCACATCCATCAATATAATCCTTAACATACTTCATGGGAGGTGGTTGAGGTTGCGTTTTATCGGTAGCATCATGATTTCCGGGTATGATAACTATCTCTACACTACTCGGTATCTCCTTTATCATTCTTAAAGCAGCATCATATTGCCCATAAGTATCCTTGATCTCCAGTTCTCTCTCTTGATTAGGGTAGATCCCTATACCATCTACTATATCCCCAGCTACCACTATATACTTCAGCTTAGATCGTATGCGATCCAGCCCTTCTATGTATACATCGCCTTTAATCCATCTGATGAACTTCTCGAATCTATCCCTTAGGAATAGTTTACTACCTACATGTAGATCTGAGATTAAAGCAGCATACACTTCTTCATCAGCTTTCCTAGGTTTTCTAGGAGGTATATCTGGGAACACTATCTCCTTAGCGATTATGGTATCCATCCTTCCCCGAACACCGGCTACACCTATAACCTGATCTACAAGGATCTGCTCACCTTTAGCTTTAAGTTCAGGATCATCGAATGGAACTATAACTTTAACCGTAGAATTGAGATCCTCTAGGAGTATACCAATGTATCTCTTAGTAACCTTCTTCTCCATAACCATACCTATAACCTTAACATCCTCCCCCTGTCTAGCTTTGAGAGCTGCTTCTATAGATGTTGCTGTATTCCATCCGCTATGCATCCTTATAAGCTTACTGAGCTTATCGAATCGATCTACGAAAAGCTTGTAGAAATGCTGTATAGTAACACCCTTCTCAACCTCTCTATAAGGATCCCTAACTATCTCGATCCTACTTTCGATAATCTGCTGCGTCGTAGTCGAGACGGATACCTCCACTCTATCTGATCTAGATCCTCCTATCATCTTCTCTAAGACCTCTTTAGTTATCCATCCATCCCTAGCCATATCCCTAATCCTATCTAGATTATCCTCCAATACGGATGGATCGATACCTCTAATGATATCGAAAGCATCAGGTGTAACCCGGTATCCGAGTTGAGTCAATTTCAAAACTATACCTTTAAGCCTGTTTTCATCCATCTACCCTTAGCATAAACTTCTCAGGGATCGATAAATATTCTCAGCTTAAACATGATATCTCTAAAGCCGAGATGCTACACGATTATACATCTACCCTACGCCGTGTTAGATGCAGCCCTATACTATCGCCTAAATCCATAAACGTATCTAGAGATTACGTTAACCTTTATCTCTAGGGGGTGGTCCCTACAAATTATAGTGGGTTGGCTCGCTGCACCCTCTGCGATTCTAGGGATAAAACTGTCTCATCCATACTAGGTGTATGCGTAGATTGTATAAGGAATAAGTTCGACGAAGCTTTAAAATATATAGAGGAAGCACATAGAGTTACCCGCAGTAGGTATGGGCTACCAGGATCTCCACCTAGATCTGAAAGCGGAGTTCGATGCACGGTATGCTCGAATAAGTGCATTATACCTGAGGATGGGTACGGCTTCTGCGGTTTAAGATACTGTAAGGATGGTCGTCTACGATCGAATATCTCAGCATCTAAAGCGCTACTCTACGGCTATCTAGATCCGCATGTAACGAACTGTTGTGCTTCATGGTTTTGTCCAGGAGGAACTGGAAGAGGCTATCCTAGATACGCTTATAGATCTAAAGCTGAGTATGGATACTATAACTACGCCCTATTCTTCTATGGATGCAACTTCGATTGTCTATTCTGCCAGAACTACAGTCATAGGATGCTCGGAGAAGCTCCATCGATAACCGTGGATGAGCTTGTAGAAGCTACACTTAGCAATCCTAGAATATCGTGTTGGTGCTTCTTCGGGGGTTCACCTGAACCTCAGCTTCCGTTCGCTATAAAGGCTTCATCTAAAGTGTTGGAGGAGAAGCCTGAGGATCGTATAGTTAGGATATGCTTCGAATGGAATGGATGCGGTAACCCTAAGCTCGTAGAGGAAGCTTGTAGGCTAGCCTTAATTTCAGGTGGTGTGGTTAAATTCGATTTGAAAGCCTTCAGTAGGGAGCTTAGCTACGCCTTAAGCGGTGTAGATAACGAGGAAGCTTACAGAAACTTTGAACATTTATATGATAAATTCTATCGTAGCCGTCTCGAGGTACCATTACTAACGGCTACAACCCTGCTAGTACCTGGATATGTAGATGAATTCGAGGTGGAAGGTATAGCTAGATTCCTAGCGGATCTAGATCCAGATATACCTTACAGTCTGCTAATATTTCACCCAGATTATGCTATGAGGGATCTACCAGTTACCCCTCCGAAACATGTTAGGAAATGTTATGAAATAGCTTCTAAGTACCTCAAAAATGTGCATATAGGCAATCTAGCTCTCCTTCATATGACGTATGGTGTAGGTATATAGTAGGAATTCATCCCGTCTCGGAGATAACTGGTTTAATCTAGGTTTACACTTATAAATCGAGGATGGATGTTAAGATTCTTGGGCTAACGATGAATAGGGTTGAAGAATCGCTTAGAAATATAGATGTGGATGGAACCATAGCTGAGATTGTAGAATTTATATCGTCATCTGTAGCGGAGGCCAGGGCTGAGGGGGTTGTTCTAGGTCTTAGTGGTGGTGTGGATAGCTCGGTTGCTTTCACGTTATGTGTGAAAGCCTTAGAGCCTAATAGGGTATACCCGGTTATAATGCCTACAAGCTTCACACCTCCTCAAGATATAGCTGATGCTCTAGAGTTAGCTTCCATGTTTAAAGCTAAAGCTACTCGCATAGATATAGACGGTGTAGTGGAGGAGTATCTGAAGGCTATAGGTTATAGAGTAGTTAAGCCTATGGTTGAAGGTAACCTTAGAGCTAGGGTTAGGATGACTATACTCTATTACCTAGCTAACGCTCTCAACCTATTAGTCGTAGGTACAAGCGATAGGAGCGAGTATATGATAGGATATTTCACTAAGTATGGGGATGGAGCAGCGGATATACAGCCTATAATACATCTATATAAGACGCAGGTTAGGTTGATCGCCGGCTATCTAGGATTACCTGAACGTATAGTATCTAAGCCTTCAGCTCCTATGCTCTTCCCAGGTCATACGGCTAGATCAGAGCTTCCCGCAGACTACGCTGTGATAGATCAAATATTGCATGGAATATTCGACCTGGGGTTAACGTTAGAGGAGTTGGAGAGGGAGACAGGTATAGGTAGAGAAGTTTCGTTAAGGATATTATCTATGGTTGAATCATCTAAGCATAAAAGGATGCTTCCTAAATGTGTTAGGAGGCCTATATAGCTTATTTGTAAACCTCTATTCGAACCGAGATAGCTCTACCATCTGCTAGAAGCTTCTCTTTCATGGTATCTGGGTCTAGATTACAGTTTGTTAGATCTGCTACAGCTATCCATTCAGCCTCCTCGCCCCTTCTTATAGTCCTGGATTCCGAGAATAGTAGGTCTACACCTATCTCTGCTAGGATTCCCGCTATCCTAGCTAGAGCTCCAGGTGCATCCTTCAATCCTACTGTTATCCTAGCTAACTTCACCCCGCTATCTATGAATGGTGTAAGCCTAACCTCGTTACGTTCAGAATCAGCTACTAGCAGTAGATACATACCCTCCCTTAAACCTAGAGTCTTCCTGACATCTATAGGTATAAGGATCCTCCCTTTACCGTCAAGCTTCACTACATCAACTTTATGCAAGACTATATCGAGAGAGGTTAGCTGCGAACTCTTAAAGCTTTACGGCCTCTACTTCAGCTTCCATAGCTCTATTTAGGCAGGATCTGATGAATCCGTAAAATACGGGTGACGGTTTACCTGGTCTACTCTTGAACTCAGGATGGTATTGCGTACCTACATAGAATCTTAAGCTAGGTATCTCGAATGCTTCTATCCTCCTCCCATCTAGGCTAACCCCCGAGAATACTATACCGTGAGATTCAAGTATACTCCAATACTCCGGGTTAACCTCCCATCGATGACGATGCCTCTCGTACACTATATCCTGCGAATATAAGCTATGCAGTAGCGTACCGGGTTTAAGCTTCACAGGGTAGGCACCGAGCCTCATAGATCCACCCATTTGCTCTATACCTCTCTGTTCAGGCATTAGATCTAGTACTGGATGCGGTGTATCTGGATCATTTTCAGTACTATTAGCTCTATCCAACCCGCATACGTATCTAGCGAATGCTACTATAGCCATCTGGAATCCGAAACATAATCCTAGGAAGGGTATATCCCTCTCTCTAGCGTAGTTAGCTACAGCTATCTTACCTTCTGTACCTCTACGCCCGAATCCTGGAGGTACTATAACACCGTCATATAGATCTAGTACGTGCAACTTCTCAGGCTCCTCGAATATTTCAGCTTCTATTAGATCGACCTCAACCTTCGTCGATAGCGCTCCGCCTGCATGCTTTAAAGCTTCGAGTATACTTACATAGGAATCTGCTAAGCTCGTATACTTGCCGCATAGAGCTATCTTAACTTTATACTTAGCATTCAGCATGGAATCTACTATACGCTTCCATTCGTTCCAATCAGGTTTTCTAGATTCGAGTTTAAGTCTCGCAGATATGTAATCCCCCATACCCTGCTCATCCAGTATGATGGGTGCCTGATATACTACCGGTAGATTATAGGAGCAGAAAACAGCCTCCTTAGGTATCGTACCGAATAAAGCTATCTTAGTCCTAGCTTCCTCTCCTATCATTCTAGAGCATCTAGCGACTATTATATCAGGCTGTATACCTATCCTTCTAAGCTCGTTAACGCTATGCTGTAGAGGTTTAGTCTTCTCCTCACCTGTGATATCGAGTATAGGGACTAAAGCTACGTGTACGAAGAGCGTATTATCGTAGCCCTTTTCCAACCTTATCTGCCTTATAGCTTCTAGATAGGGTAACCCCTCTATATCGCCTACAGTCCCCCCTACTTCGACTAGAAGAGCATCTACAGACGATCTCTCGGATACAGCGTATATTCTACGTTTAATCTCATCTGTTACATGAGGAACTATCTGGACGCATTTACCGAGATACTCCCCCCTCCTCTCCCTCTCGATGACGGTGAGGTAGATCTGCCCTGTAGTTATATTCTGATCCTTCGATAGGTTTATATCGAGAAACCTCTCGTAGTGACCCATATCTAGATCTATCTCGCCTCCATCCTCTGTAACGAATATCTCCCCATGCTGGTATGGATTCATCGTTCCACAATCGACGTTGAGATAGGGATCTATCTTTATAACCGTAACGCTGTACCCTCTAGCTTGAAGCATCTTTCCTATCGAAGCTGTGACTACACCCTTACCTACGCTAGATAACACACCTCCAGTTACGAATATGTACTTACAGGTTTTCGGTGTAGATTCTGTCAAGATCAACATGTAGGTTCTAATAGAATGCTTTAAAGATTTACCTAGATGGCTCATCCAATATAGGATTCGATGTGGAGATACGCTAACCCAGCTTTAGTTGAGCATAGCTAAGATAAAATCTTAATTAGAAATATCTAACTTAAGATAGTATCGAGTTGAAGGTTAGAAGACCCTATGTAGCTGGATCATGGTATCCTGGTACTGCTGAATCCCTTAGAAGGGAGATAGAACGGTGTTTCACCCATAGGTTAGGCTATGGAAGGATACCTGAGGTAGCTAGGGATGGTTCAAGGCTTATAATCGGACTTGTATCACCGCATGCAGGTTACATGTACTCTGGACCTATAGCTTCTATAGGATATGGTAAGCTAGCTGAGGATGGTATACCCGAATCCGTGATAATGATAGGTCCAAACCACACTGGTCTAGGATCCGCTGTAAGCGTGATGGTTGAAGGCTTATGGGAGACGCCTCTAGGCTTCGTAGAGATAGATACAGCATTAGCTAAAGCGATAGTAGAAGCTTCGGGTATAGCTGATATAGATGATTATGCTCATAGATTCGAGCATTCTCTAGAGATACAGCTTCCATTCCTCCAATACCTATATGGATCGAGCTTCAAGATAGTTCCCATATGCATGATGCTTAGAGATTACGATACAGCTAAGGAGCTAGGTGAATCCATAGCTTCTAGCGTAACTGGACGCAACGCCCTCATATTAGCTAGCACTGATTTCACGCATTATGAGCCTCATAAGATCGCCGTGGAAAAGGATAGATTAGCGGTGGAAGCTATACTAAAACTAGACGCGGAGCTTCTCCTTAAGAGGGTTGAGGAGAACGATATATCCATGTGCGGTTCAGGACCTGTAGCGACCATGATAGTAGCGTGTAAAAAGCTAGGTGCATCGAGAGCTGAACTACTAGGTTATGCGACTTCAGGTGATATTACCGGTGACCGTTCAGCGGTAGTCGGATATGCATCCATAGCGGTATACTCTAGATAGACAATAACTCCCCGTATCCTCGATTCAATCTCTTCGAGAAAGTATAGGCGTAGACGATGTAGCCGATCATATTCTTTAATTATTTTTCGATATCCAAACAAATCATCTCATTTAGATATAAGTTTGTAGAGTTTTAGCGGGGGATAAGGTTAAATTTCCGTTCGATTGATCTAACCTACGATATGGCTTCGATGGTGGATATAACAGGTAAACCTGAGGTTTATAGGGAAGCTAGAGCTGAGGGCTTCATAAAACTTAGATCATCTACGATTAAAGCTATAGAAGAGGGCAAGGTTCCTAAAGGTGATGTTTTAACCGTAGCTAGGATAGCAGCTATAAACGCTGTTAAGATGACGCCTAGGCTTATCATGCTATCCCACCCTATCCCTATAACAGGTGTAGACGTGGATATAGAGCCTTCCAGCTCGTCTATAAAAGTATCCGTAACCGTTAAGTCTGAATCTAAAACTGGGGTTGAACTTGAAGCTTTGATAGGTGTTGCTGCTGCTTTGATAAATATCTTCGATATGGTTAAACCGCTGGAGAAGGATGAACATGGAGTATATCCTGAAACCCTCATCTATGGTATCAGAGTTGTGAGTAAGGTGAAGGGTGGTGAGTCTAAGTTATAGTGAGCATAAGAGTAGAGCTTTCGGTGACGTCAGATTCGGTATCGTAACGTGCAGTTCTAGTAGGTCGGAAGCTTTAAGGAGAGGTGATGTAGTCGTGGATGAATCTGGCGATCTATCCGTAAGTATCGTAACTAGGAGTGGTTTCCAAGTACGCTATAGGAAGCTCGTATCAGATGATATATTCGATATAAGGTATAGCATAGTTGAAGCTGCTAAGCGTGGGGTTGACATATTAGTGTTGATAGGTGGAACAGGTGTTTCACCTACGGATGTTACGGTTGAAGCTTTGAAACCTTTGATGGATAGGGAGATACCTGGCTTCGGTGAACTATTCAGAAAGATAAGCTTCGAAGAGATAGGTTCAGGAGCTATGCTTTCAAGAGCTTTCGCATGCATAGCTGAAGGTATGATCGTATTCGCTCTTCCAGGATCACCTCACGCAGTAGCTTTAGCTTTAGAGAAACTGATAATACCTGAAGCTAGGCATCTAATCCTACATTTAAAGAGATAGATTAGCCTCCTTCTCTAAGGTTTCCACCATCTTTTTTATAAATCGTAATCCTTCGCTAAGAGTCTGCAACCCCTTCTCCGTAATCTTATAGTAGGTACGCTCAGGTCTACCGCTCACCGATACCCTATCAGATTTACTTACAAGCCCCTCCCTACTCATCTTATATAGTACTATATAGACTGTTACCGTCGGTATAGATATCGCGAACCTCTCCTTGAGATGCTTATGGATCTCGTAGGCATACATAGGCCTCTCCATAAGCAATGTAAGTATATAGATCCATAAATTCTCGTTCGTAAGCTTCTTCCTCAATCTAACTATAGCCATCGGATACTACTCCTCCGAACAACTTCTACTTCTTAGTTATAGGTGCGGGTAGCTTACGCTCATCCTCAGCTCTAATCTTAACCACACCATGGTATATCGCGCAGTTTATGCAATAATACTTCACAACCTTCTGCATACCTACATAAGCTCCTTGATCCTTCAACTCCTTCGCTAAATCTTTAGGAACTAAATACTTCGCAACAGTAACCTTCTTAGCTTTATCCCTAGGTATAAGCTGTCCGCACATAGAGCATTGAACCCTAGGAACCTTACCCTTACTTCCCTTCCTCCTCCCCCTCGACTTCCTCTTCTTAGGCATGCTCTTACCACCGATACGACATATCGATCATCCCTAAAGAAAAATGTTTCATATCCATTTAGCCTCCGCAGAAAAACTCTGCTTACTCCACCATCTCCTTTTTCACGACTCCCCTAATAATCCATATCAAGTCTTCTGGAATCTCAGAATCTGCAGCCCGATGAGACTGCTTCATCATCCTCCTAGCTGAGATCTCTTCTAGGTTGAATCTATAGCTGAGAAACTG
Organism: uncultured Candidatus Bathyarchaeia archaeon; assembly: GCA_964491605.1. Classification (GTDB taxonomy): domain Archaea; phylum Thermoproteota; class CALKCG01; order B24; family DRYS01; genus DRYS01. Next base: position 13,440 of record CAZBGY010000017.1, on the reverse strand, counting down.
TCTTCCATCCTACGTAAAGTTTATCGATTCTAGTTACCCATCGCATGAGAAGAGAAATTCGAATATCCTTAAGGATTGTATGTAGTCGGTTTTTACTTAAGATGAAGAAGTTCTCCAAATTCTTCTGAAAGTTTTCGATGAAATCGAGAAGTAGTGAAAGCTAACGCTAGAATAGAATGATTCTCATCATTCTTTTGAATGATTCCTTACCTTTATATGTATACTGGTCTGAGGGTTTTTATCGAAATACTTGAAGCAATTATGTAGACTTCAGAAGGATTCTATGCCTCTACTTTTAGCTGGTGGATAGGCCTTCTAGAACTGTAATCTAACAGTTAACATTGATAAAGTAGTCCTATATGCTGCTTATCTACGCGGTTCTCCCTTATGACACTTGATGTAGCTATTCATACGCTTACTTGAACACAGAAGATAAACTTCCTTCATCTCTCATATTTCATGCTCACCCTAGGAATGGGTATAGATAGTGTTAAAGACACTGAGTAGAACTTATTCGGTTTCCATGTTTTTCTTAGATTATAGCTAGATTAAGATCCCATCAATAGCTTCTCCAAAAACCCTACTAAGGGGCTCTCATAGTCTTAGATAGGGGGTATAGAAATTGAAGCTTCCTTCTCGTATCATCTTGGATCTAGCTGAGTGTATCTAAGTTAGTTGGTCTTAGATTAGGTGAAGGATGCGATGCTATATATCCGGCATATAATATTTAATTAGATTTAAATATGTGGGATCCTATATCGATTTAATGTGAAGTTAACCGTTGTAGGGCATGCTGTGATAGATTACATAGTTGTAGATGGTATACCTGTTAAGCCTACACCCGGCGGTACTGTTACGTATGCATCGATCGCAGCTTCGAAGTTGGGTTTCAGCGTAAGGGTAATCTCCAAGGTGGGTTCAGATTTCCCAGAAGATTTCAAGAGATTTCTAGAAGGTTCAGGTATTAACCTAAGGCATCTCCATATGGATACGTATGAACCTACTACAAGCTACTTGATAAAGTATACGGCTAAGGGTAGGAGGATGTGGCTTAGGAGTAGATGCTCCCCGATTACATTGCTCGATCTAGATGAGTTTAAGGATTCCGATATGATTCATCTCGGACCGGTAGCATGCGAGCTTGATCAAACGGTTATCACCAGAGTGCTGAAATCTGGGATACCTACTTCCCTAGATATCCAGGGTTTGCTTAGAAGATTCGCAAGAAATGGGTATGTGATGCTAACAAAGAACTATGATGCATCCCATATTAAGGGGCTTAAGCTAATTAAACTCTCTTTGAGAGAGGCTGAAGTCGTAGCGGGTTCTAGTAGTATCGGTAGGATGTTAGCTAAGCTTAGTGGCATCTCGGAAATAGTGGCTATAACTGCTGGTGGCAGAGGTGTGTACGTAGCTTCAGGCTCGGATGCATTCCATATACCGGCGTATAGGAGTAGAGTGGTGGATCCGACCGGTGGGGGTGATTGCTTCGTAGCAGGTTTAATCTACGGATACGTTAAAGGAGAGGATTTAACATGGTCTACAGCCTTAGGTTTAGCCTCTGCTTCGTTTATAGTAGAAGGTTACGGTCCGTCAAGGTTTGGAGAGTTAGGCGAGGTCTGTGAAAGAGCTTCGCTTCTCGTAGATAAAACTCGCAGGATTAATCTATGAAGATCCTTCTAATAGGATTTACCTATATAGACATAGTGTTTTGCAGGTTTACCGCAAACTATACATTTAGCATCATATGGAAGCTCCTCTTTTATATCGATCCTTACGCCTCTAACTTCGGCTGAATACATCTCCTTCAACTTCTCCCCGCATGCCTCACCATCATAATCTATCGAGCAGAACGGCGCTTTAACAATCAATCCTTTAGATACAGCTTCACCGATTTCCTCCATACTCGAAGCTTCTACTATTCTAGATTCAAGCTCTTTCTCAGCTCTAGATCTAAGGTTCTCTAGGATTTTACGAGATAGATCCTCTACGGTATCTGGTAGACGTTCAAGCTCCACTCTAATCCTCTCAAACGTATCCCTCCTACAAAGCGTTACGCTTCTTGTCTTCATTTCGGTTAAACCTACCTCAGCTCTCAATGGTACTCCTCTAAACTCCCAGAAGTAGAATTTAGCTCCAGGTGTAACGTCTGGATTGCTATCCAATTTAACCTTAAATCCTCTATCTCTAAGCGTATCCTCCACAATCTTACAGTAGTTTATTAGTTCATCATAGTTTACATCCTTAGATGGTATAGGTACTATCACTACTTGTATGGGAGCTATATCGAACGGTATGATTAAGCCATGGTCATCTCCATGTATAGATATAAGAGCCGCTAGTATCCTCCAAATACCTGGGCCATAGCATGTCTGGTACGGGTATTTCCACACGCCATCTTTATCTAGGAATTTTATCTCGAAAGCTTTAGCGAATCTTTGACCTAGATAGTGTGTAGAAGCTATCTGGTTAAACCTACCGTCAGGCATAAAGCAGTCTGCCGCGAACGTATATTCAGCTCCTCTGAATTTATCCCACTGAGGTCTCTGAAAGAACATGAACGGTATACCTAGCTTACCGTAGATAACCTCTTTAGCTATCTCCATATCTTCCCTAACTTGTCTGTAAGCATCCTCAGGTGTAGGGAATACGTCATGAGCTTCTATCCAGAGAAACTCCCTCCCCCTCAGTAGGGGTTTAGTAGCTTTCGTCTCATACCTGAATACTGAGCATGACTGATATGCCTTGAATGGTAGATCTCTATAACTTCTAATCCAGTAAGAGTACATGTAGTAAAATGCTGTTTCTGACGTAGGTCTGAGAGCTAGCTTTCTCGGGAGACGTTTATCAGCTCCATGTGTAACCCAGAAAACCTCTGCTTTAAAATACTCTACATGTTCCTCTTCTCTACGTAGATTCTCCTCTGGTATAACGGTAGGGAATAGTACCGGTTCATGCCCTCGCTTCTCTAGAGCCTCCTCATACATCTTATATATAGACTTCAGTATACGCATACCCCACGGCCTATGGACCACGAAACCCTTGACGTTATACCTATCATCCACTATCTCAGCTTCTCTTATAACTGTGTTATACCAATTTGAGAAGTCCGACTTTTTATCAAGCTTCAACCTTGATCCTCCTAGCCACTCTATTCGAAGAGAAAAGTTTAAGATAAATCCCCCTCATAAATGCTTCCGATACATGTATAGAGACAGAATTAACCGAATTATATTATATATACGTTCGTAAGTATATCCTCAGCCTTCTTTCTATCGGGTTTAACCTTAGATAGTATCGTGAAACGCTCAGGTCTTATCTTAGAAGCTTCGATGAGTGCTTCTATAAGATACTCTCTATCTATTCCTAGGGTTTTAGAATCGACGGGAGCTTTCACCGTTAGGAGTAGACTTCTTATCCTCATCCAATCCCCTCCATGGAGGTACATAGCTATGATGGATCCTACACCGCATTGGACACCGTGGCTTCTAGGTTCAAAACCATACTTAAGTGAGAGTAGATCTAGAGCATGGCTGAATAGATGCTCAGAACCGCTCGCAGGTCTACTACTACCTGCTATGCTCATAGCTACACCGCTACCTATCAAAGCTTTAACGAGTACGCGTATACCATATACCGTCTTATCCCTTATAGATGATATATGCTTGGATGAGAGGTTCGCGCTCATAAGGCTCATAGATGCAGCATACTCGCTATACTCCTCCCCTCTCTCCTTGACAGCTAGCTTCCAATCCTTTACGGCAGTGTACTTCGCTATCAAGTCACCTAAGCCTGCTACAACCATATAGTAGGGTTCATCCTTTATCACATCTATATCTGCTATTATAGCTATCGGTGCCGATACCTTAACCTCCTCCCTAGTATACGTGTATAGCTTATAGCGTAGTAGGAAGCTTATAGCTGGTGAAGCTATACCATCATGAGCTGTCGAGGTAGGTATGCTTATGAATGGAACGTTAAGCCATGACGATATAAGCTTAGCTGTATCTAGCACAGTTCCTCCGCCTACACCGACTATGAAATTTGCATAGATCCTTCTAGCATCCTTATATATACCCTTAACCTCCTCTACGAATCCATTAGAACGGGGATTACCTGATACTATAGCTGAAGCTGTCTTAAACCCTCCTCCCTCCAACAGGTTTGCTACCTCCTCTGCGATCTTACGGGTGAATGTCGCGCCTGATACTATGTATCCTAAGCCTTTGAATCCTAGCTTAGAGCATACACTTGGAGTATGCTCTAAAGCTTTAGGGCCCATAACCACATATCTAGGTATCTCCATGTAGTCTAGGAGCATTCCAGTACAATGTTATAGTGCATCTGCTTTTAAATCCTCGCATACGAGTATACAATTTGGAAACATTAAAATAGGAGGTTTTCCGTTCATGTATAGCTTGGGGTTCTAAGCTCCTGGATAGGTTGCGTAGAGATAATGTATTCTGGGTGGTAGAGCGTATGAGGCGTATCAACGTATACGAGTATATGAAGACAGGCACTACTACGATAGGTCTTGTATGTCGTGATGGAGTGATAATGGCTACGGATACTAGGGTTACTATGGGGTCCTATATAGCTCATAAGAGGGGTAGGAAACTATACCCGATAGATAGGCATGTAGCTATGACTATCGCTGGTATCGCAGGCTACGGTCAAAGTATAGTCGAGCTACTTAGGGTTAACGCTAAATTATACTTCGCTAGGATGGGTAGATTGATTCCGGTAGATTCTGTAGCTAAGCTTGCATCGAACATACTATTCAGTCAACGTCCCTATGTGCTTCTAGTCGAAGCTATAATAGGTGGTCACGATGATGAAGGTGCTAAGCTATTCGTGATAGATCCGTTTGGAAGTGTAACCCGTGAGATCTATGTAGCTACAGGTTCAGGTTCACCTATAGCTCTCGGTATACTTGAATCAGAGTTCAAGGAGGGGTTATCGGTTAAGGAAGCTCTACCGATAGTTGTTAAAGCGATAGTATCAGCTATGAGGAGGGATAGCGCTAGCGGTGATAGCTTCGATATAGCTATTATAGATACTGAAGGCTATAGGGAACTTACAGAGGATGAGAAGAGGAGTCTCCTAGAATCATTGGGGTTTAGAATCCACGGTGAATTAGATTGACATCCGCTCTTAAAGGCCAGCAGACTACAAGTAACGTACTGAGTAAGGTTACGGAGGCCTTAGCTACGTTCATACCTAGCGATGTAGAAGTTACTAGGATACAGTTTGAAGGTGCTAAGATAGCTTTATACGCTAAGAAGCCTGAAATACTCCTCATAGATAAGCCGTACATCGTGCCATCCATAGTTAACAATATAAGGAAGCGTATAGTCGTCAGATCCGACCCATCGATACGTAAGAGTGAAGCCGATGCAGAGCATATCATAAGATCCATACTTCCGAAGGAAGCAGGTGTAACGAACATAGTTTTCGATCCGACCCTAGGTGAGGTTATAATAGAAGCTAAAAACGTAGGTCTAGCAGTAGGTAAGGATGGATCTAACCTTAACCATATAATTCAGGAGACCAAATGGATTCCTAGAGTTCTAAGAAGCCCGCAGATACCTTCAAGAACTATCACGCAGGTTAGGCAGGTACTTTACTCTGAGAGTAAGGAGAGGGAGCGCTTCCTAAGATCGCTTGGTGAAGCTATATTCAGACCTTTAACGTTCGGAGAGAACGAGGTTATCGTAAGGTTTCTAGGAGGCTCTAGAGAGGTAGGTAGATCTTGTATACTCGTAGAAACTAAGGAGAGTAAGGTTATGCTTGACTGCGGTATAAACCCAGGTGCATCCAGATTCTCAGATCTGTTTCCAAGGCTCGATGTAGATGAGCTAGATCCATCTGATCTGGATGCTGTCGTAGTTTCCCACGGACATCTAGATCACTGCGGAGCTATACCATTCCTATACAAGTATGGCTACGATGGACCGGTGTACTGTAGTGAACCTACGCTACCTATAATGACGCTTGTACAACTCGATTTCTTAGATGTTATGACTAAGAATGGGTATATACCTCCATATGATCAGAAAGATGTTAGGAGTATGGTAGTTCACACGATCCCCATCAGATACGGGTATGTAGTAGATATAGCTCCAGATATCAAGCTTACCTTATGGAATGCGGGGCATATATTAGGTTCATCGATAGTTCATCTTCATATCGGTGAAGGCTTATTCAATATAGTCTATACAGGGGATTTCAAATATGGTAAGACTATGCTCTTCGAACCTGCTCATGCAAGCTTCCCTAGAGCTGAAGCTCTGATAATGGAGTCTACATATGGTGCACCTAAGGATATAATGGCTCCTAGAGCGGAGGTTGAAGCAAGCTTCGTAAACATAGTGAATTCATGTGTAGAGAAGGGTGGTAAGATCTTGATACCGACCCCGGCTATAGGTAGAGCTCAAGAGATATTGATGGTTATCAACGAGTATATGGAGAACGGTAAACTTGAGAAGATCCCAGTCTATATAGAGGGTATGGTGAACGAAGCCACGGGTATACATACAGCCTACCCCGAATATCTATCCAGAGATATAAGGGATAAGATACTACACGAAAACGTTAATCCCTTTAAATCCGAATGGTTTATAGTAGTCAACGATGCTAGCGGTAGAGATGAGGCTTTAGAGCCTAACAGACCATCTATAATAATCGCTACATCCGGTATGATGGAGGGTGGCCCCGTCATAGAATACTTTAAGAATCTATGCGAAGATCCTAGGAATACGCTATTATTCGTTAGCTACCAGGTTGAAGGGACTCTTGGACGTAAACTGAAGAATGGGTTGAGGGAGGTAACCCTACCCGATGAGTATGGTAGGATGGAGTTATACCAGGTTAAGATGGAGGTCTTATCGATCGAGGGATTCAGCGGTCACTCGGATAGGAGGCAGCTTCTAAGATATGCAGGGAGTATGAAGCCTAAACCTAAGAGGATAGTGGTATGCCACGGAGAGGAATCTAAAACTCTAAGTATAGCTTCCACGATAAATAGAATGTTTAAAATCGAAGCATCCTCCCCGGTTAACCTCGAAGCTTTAAGATTCGTCTAATCTCCCAACGTATTCAGATATTATACTGAGTATAATCTTCTTCTCTATACCGTAATTCCTACATAGCTTCGATAAACTATCTATGTATAGCTTTAAGAGCATCTTAACAACATCCATTACCTCCTCCCTATTCATACTCTGAGGTGGTATGAGCAGATATATTATCCATCTACCTATATCTGTAGCTTCATAGCGTTTAACCCATCTAACCCTACCATCCTCCACCTTCTTCTCCATACCCTCTGCTAGAACTCCTAACTCTACGAGCTTCCTCAATTTCGATATAACCGTCTTATTCGAGTATGGAAGCTCGGATATGAGCTCCTTCTGGTAGATTACACCCTTAGAGCCTATACATCTGAGTATATCCATCGATACGTGGGAGCCTAGAACAGTCATCAGAAACTCTACCTGTCTACTCCTATCCACTGGTAGCGGTAGTATGTAGGGCCATATCTCCATAACTATACAATAGAGATCTGGCATCTCACGATTGAAAAATATTACTTTACGAAAATACATCCTTAAAACTAGGATTCTTAACCCTTATTACCTAGAGCTCTCTAATCAACCCGCTATGTTATGAGGGATAGACGGTATAGAGATCTAGCGTTATTCGTATTGATGACGTTAACGTGGAGCTTAAACTGGCCTATAATGAAACTAGGACTTAAATATGCATACCCGTTAAGGTTTACGGCAGATAGGCTCGCTCTATCATCACCTATAATACTAGCGTATCGTTATATACGTAGCGGGAGGAGCGGTGAATCCAGATTCGCTGTAGATGGCTCGACTGCATCTCTGATAGTATATAGTCTTATAGTATCCATGCAGTTCGCTCTATCGGGGTTAGGCTTGAATTATCAGGGTGGGGGTTTAAGCGCTGTATTAACCTATACCCAGCCTATGATAGTCTTCGTATTAGCGGTAATATTCCTAGGGGAGAAGTTATTGCTATCAAGGCTTATCGGTACGTTAATAGGTTTTCTAGGCGTAGCTATACTGTTAGCCGGTGGTCATACCCTAACAGTATCGTCTGCTTCGCTTCTACTACTATTCGGAGCATTCCTATGGGCTGTTAGTACGATATACTATAAGCTTAAGCTGAGGTGGATGGATCCGTTATTAACGAATTTCGTCCAGACATCGATCTCATCGATCATACTCTACGCCGTAAGCTTATCAATCGAACCTCCATCGATAATCAGCCTAGAATACATATCTATCCTAGTATACTCAGGACCTATAGCCGTCGGGGTTGGAGCTACTATATGGCTTATACTACTAGGAAGGATGGATGCATCCGTACTTTCCAGTTCAAGCCTCATAGTACCGTTGATAGCTATGATATCCAGCCATCTAATGCTAGGAGAGGAGATAAACCTAAGAACTATAATCGGATCCGTACTAATCTTGGGGGGAGTCTACTTAGTAAACTATAACTACGGCAAGTCTGAAAGCGGGTCGAAACTGTTACACGGAATCTTTAAAGAATGGATGCCGCGTCAAAGGATGCAGTATAACGAAAACTAGGTATTTTTCTAGGGGATATTTAAATTAAGCTACGATTTCTTCGTTTCAAGTGTTCTCTTAAACTCGAATATAAGCTTAGATTTATCTGGAGATGCGTATTCGTATTCGTTGGTGAAGCTTATCGCATCTACAGGGCAGCTATCTACGCATTGACCGCAGAACGTGCACATATAGAGGTGCACCTTAAACTCAGCCGTTTTCCCCCTACCTATCATCTCTATAGCTCCCGAAGGGCAATCCCTAGCACATAGACCGCAACCGATACATTTAGCCATATCATACTGTATGCGTCCACGGAACCCTTTAGGAGTCTCCCTCCTCTCGAACGGGTATAGTAGCGTGAAAGGTTTCTTGAACGCATGCTTCAATAATTCGGGTTCAAGCGACATCCATCCTACCCCCCATATCTATCGATATACTCTAGAGGCTTCGATACAGATCCCTTCTCTTTAAGCTTTCTATAAGCTCTAAGATCTTCTAAGCTCCATATCCACGTTACACCTTTAGATTCATCGATAAACTCCATCCTATCCTCGCATGCCATGCATGGATCTATAGCCGCGAAGGCTATAGGTATATCCGCTACGTTACATCCTTCAAGCATCTTAGCTACGAACGGTATGTTGGCTAGGGTTGGGGTTCTAACCTTATATCTATCCGGCTGTTCTCCGCCGCTACCTTTAAGATAGTGTAGTAGTTCTCCTCTAGGAGCTTCAACTCTAGCTATTGCTTCGATCTGTGGTACCCTTCTAGGAGCTTTAACCCTGTAATCTCCGCCTGGCATATGTTCTAAAGCATACCTGATGATATTTACGCTCTCGAGGATCTCCTTCGCTCTAACTATGAATGTACCAGCTACATCGCAGTTATCGACGACTACGATTTCGAATGGTATATCTCCATAGACTTCGTATGGATCATCCTTACGTATATCCTTCTTTACGTTGAATGCTCTAGCGGTAGGGCCTACGGCGCATAGGGTTAAAGCATCCCTGGTAGATGCCTTCCCGACACCCACCGTTCTACGGGTGAAGCTCGGATCCTTTAATAGTAGATCCATATATAGCTTAGCCCTTCCCTCTATATAATCCATAGTCTTCATCACCCTATCCTTCATCTCATCCGGTATATCCCTTCTAACTCCTCCGATTACGTTTATAGAGTACGTAACCCTATTACCGCTTATAGCTTCGAGTAGATCTAGTACATACTCTCTATCACGCCATGTGTACATCAAGACCGTATCGAAGCCTACTTCATGCCCAGCTACACCCATCCAGAGCATATGGCTGTGTATCCTGTTAAGCTCGTTCATAATAACCCTTATGTACCTAGCTCTCTCTGGTACATCTAGATCTAGAGCGGATTCCACTGCTAAAACGTAGCACTGTGTATGAGCTACGCTACAAATACCACAGATACGTTCGGCTAGCATCAGATTCTGTATATACGTCTGATTCTCCATAGCCTTCTCTATACCCCTATGATTATACCCTATCCTAGCTTTCACCTTAACTATATACTCGCCTTCGACTACAAACCTTAATCCTATAGGCTCTTTTAAAGCTGGATGCTGAGGACCTATCGGTACGTATATCGCTCCTCCACCTTCCTCGACTTCTATCTGCGGAACTCCAACTCCCCTATCAGCTATAGTCTTCCTAACATCATCGACGCTGTAGATCTTCCTTAAAGGATGGAAGTCTTCAGGCCATCCATCGGGTAGTACTACAGGCCTCGGATACGGATTACCCTCGAATACTACTCCAAGTAGATCTCTAACCTCACCCTCGTAGAGTACGGCTCCAGGTACTATATCCGTTATACTAGGGAGCTTAGGGTCATCGTATGGGACGTCTACTCTAACAGTTAATAAAGATCCTGTACGGTCTAGATGGTATAAAACCTCCAATCCTTTACCGGTATCCAAGCCCGTTATAGCCGATACATGCGTATACCCCTGCGATGCTAGTAGGCTTATAGCATCCTTAACAGCGCCTCTATCGATCTTCACGTAGATCCTCCTAGGTTTAATCGATCCGTATTCGATAAGCCTATCCCCAAGCCTATTCCTCAGAATATCTACTTCGACCGGTATATCCAAGCTATCTTCCCCCAGCTATCCTCTCTATAAGCTGAGCTATACCGTATATTATGGCTTCCGGTTTAGGTGGGCATCCAGGTATATACGCATCTACAGGTATCACTTTATCGACACCGCCTATTACGCTGTAGCAGTTCCTGAAAACCCCGCCTGAGCATGCGCATTGACCTACAGCTACTACGAATTTAGGTTCAGGGGTCTGGTCGTATATACGCTTCACACGCTCCCTCATCTGCACGGTTATAGGACCTGTTACGACTATGATATCTGCATGTCTAGGGCTTCCTCTAAGGAGTATACCGAACCTTTCAACATCGTATCTAGGGGTTAGAGCTGCGACCACCTCTATATCGCATCCATTACATCCACCGGTATTAAGGTGTAGTATCCACGGTGATCTAGCTCTAGCCCACCTAACTATACGCTCCAATACGGGCAACTCCAGACGTAAACTTTAGTGAGATTTACCAGATAGATAAATGCTTAATCCTAACAATCCGTAGGTAATCGAGGAAACCTAGCTTCAGTAGGGTAGATATCATACGCTCCTACACCTAAAGGTATCTGAGGGGTGATGAAATCCTACGATTTTTGAAGAATCGCTTCAAAGATATACGTATACAACGTAAATTTGGGATGGTAGCTAGAAGTTTTTCCCGTAGAGTTTGGGAGAGGTATTTGAATGTGTATGGGGTGCTAGGTTTTGTTTGTTCGCTCTACGTTTATGGGTAGGATCCTACTGCTAGCTTTAACTATAGTATGGGCTACAAGCTTCCCTTCAACTAAAATAGCTGTGGAAGCTATAGGATACGCATACTATATAGCCTTACGTCTCACTATAGCATCTATACCTATGCTCCTATATGCCCTAATCAGGATGAATTTCAGTACCCTTCGGAAATGTCTGAAACCTGGCTTCACTCTATCCACATTATTCCTCTTAGGTATCGCTCTACAGGGTTTAGGTATGAGCTACACATCTGCCTCGAACGCTGCCTTCATAACCAGTCTAAACGTGATATTCGTATACTTGATCGAGGTACGTTATGGTAGAAGCCCTCTAGATTCTAGGATAGTATCGGCTGTATGCTTAGCAATCCTAGGCGTATACTTACTATCATCTACGGATACTATAGTGTTCAACCTTGGGGATATCATAGTACTCGGGGCGGCGTTTATATGGGCTCTACAGATAGTCTACGTAGGTATATCGTCCAGAAGATTTAATCCGTCAAACCTACTATTCCTCGAGATAACCCTATCATCAGCCGGATCCATACCCTTAATCCTCCTACAACCTCCCCCAAGCTTATACCTGATATCCGCCTCCCTCCCATACATAGTCTACCTAGCATTGGTATGCACGGTAATAGCTAACGCTCTACAGCTTTACGGGCAGAAGGCTATAGGAAGCGTAGAAGCCTCCATAATATACATGATGGAACCTATATTCGCAGCTATATTCGCATACATAGCTATAGGCGAATACTTTACGTTGAGACGGTTGGCAGGCTCCGCGGCGATTATAATCTCCCTAGCTTTAACCACTAAGAGATAGTAGGAGATGGATTAAACCATATTAGAGGAGTATAGAAACCCTTATATCACACAGCTGATCATAAACAATAGACGGAGTCTACAGGACTCCACCCGTAACAACCCGGCGGCGGTCGACCTCTACGTTGACGGGTGAACCCCAGAGGATGAGAGGTTGAACCTCCGGTTACGGGTACAGTAATGTAGGCCTAACTGAAAATCGATAGTTAGGCCTGAAGAAGGAGAGGGAAACTTAGCAGTAGAAGAACCCTGCCGCAAGCGGCCGTAACTCCGGTTGATCCTGCCGGACCCGACTGCTATCGGGGTAAGGCTGAGCCATGCGAGTCTAGGGCTCCAGGCTAAGGTGGGGCCCGGCGCACGGCTGAGTAACACGTAGCTAACCTACCCTCAGGAAGGGGATAACCCCGGGAAACTGGGGTTAAACCCCTATAGGCGAGGACTCCTGGAACTGGGTCCTCGCTGAAAGGGCTTCTAGACCATGCCTCTAGAAGCCGCCTGAGGATGGGGCTGCGGCCCATCAGGTAGTTGGCGGGGTAACGGCCCGCCAAGCCTATAACGGGTAGGGGCCGTGAGAGCGGGAGCCCCCAGATGGGCCCTGAGACAAGGGCCCAGGCCCTACGGGGCGCAGCAGGCGCGAAAACTCCGCTATGCGCGAAAGCGCGACGGGGTTACCCCGAGTGCCTCCCGCTGAGGGGGGCTTTTCCCCAGTGTAAACAGCTGGGGGAATAAGGGGAGGGCAAGCCTGGTGTCAGCCGCCGCGGTAATACCAGCTCCCCGAGTGGTCGGGACGATTATTGGGCCTAAAGCGTCCGTAGCCGGCCTGGTAAGTCCCCTGTTAAATCCAGCGATCCAATCGCTGGACTGCAGGGGATACTGCCAGGCTAGGGGGTGGGAGAGGCCGACGGTATTCCCGGGGGAGGAGTAAAATCCTCAGATCCCGGGAGGACCACCAGTGGCGAAGGCGGTCGGCTGGAACACGCCCGACGGTGAGGGACGAAAGCTGGGGGAGCGAGCCGGATTAGAGACCCGGGTAGTCCCAGCTGTAAACCATGCGGGCTAGGTGTCGGGTCGGCTAAGAGCCGACCCGGTGCCGAATGGAAGCAACTAAGCCCGCCGCCTGGGGAGTACGGCCGCAAGGCTGAAACTTAAAGGAATTGG
>CAZBGY010000016.1:0-38090 GCA_964491605.1 uncultured Candidatus Bathyarchaeia archaeon | reverse complement strand
GAGCTCGTAGCTTAGCGAGAATGCATCTGCTACCACCATGCGATCGTAGTATCTTGGGAGGGTGCTTACGAAATAGCTATGTAGCTGTTGTAATGCGTTCACATTCATGTGTGCTAGCCTCTGCGATGCTATCCATCCATAGACTCTATACTTACGACCCTGTCTTAGGAGTGCTTCGACGCTTCTATTAGAATCTAGAGTTCCATCCTCCTTACTAGTTCTATCAGGTATGTATTCTTGAGCTTCATCCAAGACCACCAGTACCTTACGCTTCACACCTACAGTCTTCTTAACTAGTAGTAGACGATCTAGGAATGATGTTACGGTTCTCCTAGCTGATAACGGGTCTGGTATATAGATGATTGATAGCTTGAAACCCGGCTTTAAAACTTCCTCTACAAGTGTTTGAGGTGTAAGTATCTCGAACTCTTCTTCGCCAGTCTTCTTAATCTCTCCTAGTAGGAATTCCACCATAGTTCTCACACCAGATTTCTCGTGTACACTACGTGCAAGCTCTACGAGGGTATGCTCTACGAAGGCTTTAACTTCAGGCTCTAGATCCGTTATACTAAGCTCCCTGAGATCAGATTCGGTAAACCGTTTAACCCTGAGTAGGAAGTCGCTAAGCTTCTTTAAAGCATACCTCACCTGTAGACTGCTAGTCTCAGTCTTCGACGCCCTCTCCTCTAGATACTCGAATAGATCGTGCAACGTTAAACCTGTATATTCCATGTAGCTTGAAGCTTGCATATGCACGATTCTACCAGATTCCATCAGCAATCTTAACCCCTCCTCAAGAGGCTTATACCCTATCCTCTCCTCGAGGGATTCAGGTATAGCTTGAGAATCGAGAATCGACTGGTAGGATTCGTAATGCTCGCTAGATATCATGAAGCCATTAGCAGCTATCAGTTTATCGAGTAGATGTATAGCGTATTCCCCGGCTATATCGAATACTACTATCGATAGATCTGGTATACGTTCTATAGCTTTACGTATGATCAGTGATGTGAGATTGGATTTACCGCATCCGGTGAAGCCGAAGACTCCTGTATGATACTTTATCAAAGCTTCGATATCTATCGTTAAAGGTATATCGAAGCCTATGAGTCTACCTATATCTACACCCCCCTCTACGCATAGTAGGTATCTTAAAGCTTCAGCCGAGAGGAGTTTAGCCTCGAACCCAGGTAGGGGCGTTAGGTTTGAGCGGCTGAATACAGGTATACCGTCGATTACATCCATACGGTAGCCTGTGAATACTGCCTCCAGATCTATCCAAGTTTCATCCGTACCCCAACCCTCCCTTACACGGTCTAGGAATTCCTGTCGTACGGGTATCGGTAGGGATATCTCCATACCGAGCATCTGGAAATGCTCGGCTTTCAATGCTGTAGCCTCGTATATAAGGTAGGTTCCACCCTTAGATGTAGGCCTCTCGACCGCTATGAAGCATGGCTCATGCAGCTTATCTAACACGAGATGATTAAATTTAACATCGAATCGTGCTAAATGGCTTTTAAGCGATACCTCAGATCCACCTATCCTAGATGTCCTCATAACTAGACGATACTCTCTAAGTCTAGCTTGAAAGAATCCGCTTATATCGTCGAATATCCTAATCTGCTCTCCCACTCGAAATCAGCCTCCTAGCGTATTCAGATTCACGTCTATATTCTCTGAAGCTCCTAGATAGGTAGAACGTTTTCATCTTACGTGAGAACGATTCGAGATGCAGGTTTGCTATACCTTTAAGTAGACCTATAGCCATACTTGCTTCAGCTTTAACGGCTTTATCTGCTATATACAGCAGCTTATTATGTCCTGCAGCCTCTAGGACTTGAGGCTCATCCATCATAGATAGTACGTATAGTATGAGATTATCTATAAGGCTTAAGCCACCTACA
This sequence comes from uncultured Candidatus Bathyarchaeia archaeon, assembly GCA_964491605.1. Taxonomy (GTDB): domain Archaea; phylum Thermoproteota; class CALKCG01; order B24; family DRYS01; genus DRYS01. Next base: position 36,183 of record CAZBGY010000016.1, on the reverse strand, counting down.
CCTTCATAGAATGGCTCGATAATCATTCTTCCGCTCGCCTCCTCGACCTCTATACGTCTAACCAGGTTTAAATCCTCACCGTAGATCGGCCTATCGTAGAGGAATACTAGGGTTCTAACTCTAGGATCCGATGAAAACTCTCTAAGCTGGAAGTATGATTTAGCGAAGAGCTTTTCACGACCAACCCTTTTACGAGCAGCTCTCATAACGTTAAACCCGGATGGATGGAATAGAGTAGAGAAGCATGCATCGTATGCTACGGTACGCCATGGAGTCTTTATATCCTCATACCTTTCAGCACTTAGGATTGATAGAAGAGCTCTATCGCTCTTGAGGTTTGGTACAGGCGTGGAGGGATCTAACTCTCTGTTAAGCTTCATGTAGGGTATGGTGGATCTAGTTAGATCTGTAGCCGTCGTATCCTTAGCTATACCTACTAGAAGTTTACGATCCTTTACGCATAGATCTATCAACGCTTGTAGTATTATGAATGTTACAGCTTCCCAGTCCAATAGTCTGATCCATCTATTCTCTATGGTTAGGGGGTAATCCCCGCCTCCTAGAAGTCTATTTGCAACACTCAACGCGGCTTCCACTGATCTATACCAGTAGCTTCTAGAATTCTCAGATGGATAGAATAGGCCTCTATCCTCCACGAATAATGCGTAACCGCATTTCTTGTTTATATTACGAAGCTTCCTAAGCACATGGTCTTCGAGCGGCGAAGGTATGTTAAGTCTTTCCTTTATAGAATGCCATGATATAGGCCCCTCATCTATTATAAGCTTTAAAGAATGGAACTGAAGGTATGATGGTCTATAAGGTATGTAGGCATCTCCTGAACCGAACATGAATGATAAGAGTAGGTCTGCGATCGTGAAAGGACCATACCTAGTTTCTAAACCTTCTAAAGCTGATCTACCGATGCTTATAAGCCTCCTAACACGGACCGATAGGTAGCTGTAAGTCGAGTAGATCGATTTATCGAGTAATATTATCTTTATATCCTTTCTATCGGGTGAAGCAGATCTATAGGCTGTGTAGATCTCAGCTAAAGCCATGAAGACGCTCGGTATCCTATCGATGAATCTATCGACATCTATCTCAGCATCTGTAAGCTCCTCTACGGTAGCTATACTCGATATATCCTCAAACCATAATGGTATAGCCGTCGAGAACGATAAAGATGCATCTCGTTCGATATTATCTACGTGGAATTCGATTCCGGAGTCAGATACATCGAATATGCATGAATAGCCTGCAGTACATATATAGAATAGAAGCATCTCTAGACGCTCCTCAGTTTTCATAGATCCATCGATACCTATCACTCTGAACTCTCCCTCACCGAAGAATCTCTTAGCGAAATCTATAGCCTTACATACATCTAGATTCTTAGCGATCTTAACTAGATCATATGCTTCTCTAAGCTTTTCAACCCTAGATCTATAGATATCTAACAGGTATAAGGTGTGGTATCTAAGCTTCCTAGCTGCATCAGATACGGACATAAATTTTGATCTAACTTAATCTACTCCCTAGTAGGTCTGGATAAATCTTTATCCGCTTCATCGCTTGGGTACACGGAAAGCTTTCTAGCAACTTCTTCCCAATCTATAATGCCTATCAGGATCGTGAATCCTATGATTAAAGCTATCGCTAAAGAGAGGGGCACCCATACCGGAAGCTCGGATGTTACCGTCCCAAGGAATCTACCGAATAAGCCTATAGTATATAGCATAGATATCTTACCAGCTATACTGAAGGGTATAGCTTTAATTAAACTGTATCTAGCAGCTCCTAGTATTAGAAAGAGGAATTTATCAGGTAGAGGTGTATAAGCGAATAGGAATATAGCGATAGGAATTAGCCATCTATATCGACGCATACCCATTATAGCTGAAAATGCCTCCATCTTACCACCATACCTTGAATCCCTTAAAGCTTCACCCAGATAATGACCTATCAGCCAACCTATAGTTTCACCTAAACCGGATCCAACCCCACCCCATACGGCTACTTCCAATATATTCAGTCGAGGCATCGCAGCTGCCAGGGAAAGGATGACAGCCGTATACGGTACGAACGGAGTTATAGATCCTAGGAGACATAAGATCAACATAGTTAACCCTATGTAGTATGGGTTCGTCTTCAATAGAAAATATTCTATCTGATCGTAGTATAGGTATATCGGTATACTTACTACGATAAGGGCTACTATAGTTGCTATAAGTTTCTCTACATTCCTCAAGCCGACCGATAGCTATATTATAGTCTAGTGAAGTTTATCTACTTTTCACTAAGTTTAACGATCTATAGTGATGAAGCTACTAGAGTTACCCGTCGTTAGGAGAGCCAGACTTCAGGAGCCGCTCGGTGATGGAAGGGTTAAATGCATCCTCTGCGAGAGAAGATGCATCATTCCTAATGGCGGCAGGGGGTTCTGCAAAACTAGGATCAATATAGACGGGGAACTCTATACATTGGTTTACGGAGATATAAACGCTATATCAGAGAATCCTATCGAGAAAGGAGGTTTAACCCTCCCTCGATAAAACCGTTCTACCACTACTGGCCTGGGAGTATAGCTTTAACCTTCTCTACTTGGAGCTGTAACTTCCCATGTCCATGGTGTCAGAACTGGCATCTATCTAAATTCGATCCAGACCCGTATAGAGCGAGCTACATACCGGTGGATAGGATGGTGGAGCTTGCTGTTAGATCTAAATGTAGAGGCTTATCTGTATCATTCACAGAGCCTACGCTACTCTTCGAATACTGCTTGGATTTATTCCCATTGGCGAGGGCTAGAGGGTTGTACTGCAACTTCGTTTCAAACGGTTACATGAGCTTTGAGGCTCTACGTATGCTAGTGGAAGCTGGTATGGATGGGCTTAAGATAGATGTGAAGGGATGTAGGGATTCTGTACGTAGATATTGTTCCGCTGATGTCGATGTCTGCTGGAGGAATGCTTCTAAAGCGTTAGATATGGGTGTGCATGTGGAGATAGTGAATCTAATCATACCGGGTGTAAACGATTCAGAGGATTGCATAGAAGAGGTTTGTAGGATGCATCTGGAAAGCGTAGGGGAGGATACGCCTCTACATTTCACGGCTTACTATCCGGCTTACAGATTCGATGCTCCTCCGACACCTGTATCGAAGTTAGAGGAAGCTTATAGGATAGCTAGGAGGTATGGTTTAAAGTACGTATATATAGGCAATGTACCTGGGCATCCATACGAGAATACGTATTGCCCTGAATGTGGTGAGCTGCTTATAAAACGTTACGGGTTAACCGTAGTATCAGTGAAGCTTACGAAGGATAAGAGATGCCCTAGATGCGGGTATAGTATACCTATAAGGGGGGAGATAGCTGTACGATAAAATCATGAAGGAAGACTATGTCGAAACCCTTCAAGGATAGGATTAAATGTGCACTTAGTTCATCGAAAGCTAAAGCCGTATCGTCCAGCTATGATGTAGTAGGGGATATAGCTATCGTAAGAATTCTTAGACCGGAGATTTTAGATGAGAGAGATTATGAGGTTATAGCGGAGATAATATTCGAATCAAATCCTAGAATTAAGACTATACTGCGTCAGGATAGCCCTGTAAGATCCCCGTTTAGGGTTAGGCGTCTAACCTATATAGCTGGAGAGGACCGGACGGTAACGATCCATAGAGAGTATGGATGCGTATATAAAATCGATCTATCTAAGGTATTCTTCTCACCTAGATTATCCTATGAAAGGGTTAGGATAGCGGAATCCATCCGCGATGGGGAATATATCGTGAATATGTTTTCCGGTGTAGGATGCTTCTCCATAGCTATCGCTCGATTAGCGAAACCTAGAGCAGTATATTCGATAGACATTAGTAGGGATGCCTATACTCTGATGAGAGAGAATGTATCTATGAATGGCGTAGATCACATAGTTATACCGATTTTAGGGGATGCTCGTCAAACAGTCGAATCTAGGTTGAGAGGGATAGCAGATCGCGTATTAGAGCCTCTACCCGATTTAGCTTATGCATATCTAGATGTAGCTTTGAAAGCATTGAAGCCAGAAGGGGGCTGGATACACTACTATAACTTCATACATGTAAAGAATATGGGGTTAGATCACGAAGTTTATAGAATCAAGCGTAGGATCGAAAAGATGGGAGGGAGGATTACGTATACTAGGGCTAGGAGTGTTCGAAGTGTAGGTCCAAACTGGGTGCAAGTAGTTATAGATCTATATGTATCCAGAACCGTGGATAGCTAAGGGTTAAATACGAGCGATCCGACTATCTAATCGAGGGTGATAGGTTTGGGTGAGGAATGGTTCCCGTTTAGAAGGAGAAGGATATGGAGCTTTTTCGATGAGATGATGAGGGAGATTGAGGAGGCCTTCGAGAGGGAATTCGAAGATATAGAGAAGATGCTCAGCGGAATGCCTGAAAGGTATGTGAGGGAGCGTACCCTACCTGATGGTAGTAGGGTTAGAGAGTACGGTCCATTTGTGTACGGATATTCCATAACTATAGGACCGGATGGGAAGCCTATAGTAAGAGAATTCGGTAATGTTAAGCCTCAACCTTACGGTAGACCTAGCGTTTCTATAAAGGAGGAAAGAGAGCCGCTGGTAGATGTTATAACAGCGGATGATGAGGTGAAGGTTATAGCAGAGTTACCTGGAGTCGAGAAGGATGATATAAAGCTTGAAGGGACTGAGGATACGCTAATAATCTCGGTAGATACACCTGAAAGGAAGTATTATAAGGAGGTAAAGCTACCTGTACCAGTAGATCCTGAGAGAGCGAAGAGTAACTATAAGAATGGCGTTCTAGAAATAATATTGCCGCGTAAAGGTAGATCTAAAGGATATAAGATAAAGGTTGAGTAGGTAGCAGCATCTAAACTAAATATAGTGTACCTGCCGATATATCATCTAAATTTTTATCCTAGATAAAGCTAGTTTTTTAAGCACCTCCATATCGTATATATCCGAGAAGTACCTATTCACTATATCCATGTATATCGATATCTCATCGTCGGTCATGTACTGGAACATGTATGGACCCATATACGGTGATGGCGCTCCATCCCTAGTTATGAATTCTATATGCATGAACGGATCACCATGCATGATGGTTATCGGCATACGATCGTTACTTAAATTCACCACCTCCAACGCTAATCTACCTATGAATCCTGAGTGAACTTTAGCGGCGTTGAGGAAGGATAAACCCATGCGTCCATACTTACTCTTAGCGGTTAAATGCGCAACCATATTCGGTGGGGTGAATACCACCTCATACGATATGAGATTCTTATGCTCTAGGTATTGTAGAGTTACATCCTCCATCACGGTTAATACGTATCCATCCCCATCGAATAGCGAGGATGAAGCTGGATATATACACTTATATTTTTCGACAAGCTTCTCCAGCTTATCCCTACCTATTACGCACATACCTAACGATTAGCTGTACAGCTATCAGTTAATGAATATTTCATCATACTACCTATGTATAGCATACGGTAAATAGGGGGTTCGATATACATTTGTATGCATAAACTATGACGTCGGATCCATTCGAACTATCTAGGTAGCCTGTCTCATCCCTTTCATACTCTCCATAACTATAAGCGTGGTAGTCGATAGAACACCCTTAATACGTCTAATATTACCTAAAACTACATCCCTAAGCTTCCCCATATCATCGACTTCTACTAGAGCTACAGCATCGTATGTACCGTAAACTAGGAATACTTGATATACGGATGGTATATCCTTAATCTTAGATACAACCTCTTCTTCAAGACCTGAAGCTATGTTTATGAGTACTATACCCTGTATCAAGGCTTCAGTAGACTAATTATGACTCTACAGCCTAAATAAAGATATTGGGAGCAGCTAATATCCTAGGATATACCAAGCGATCTTAATAGGATCTCTACATCCACCCTACCGGCTTTATGAACTTTGCCAGTCCTCACGTTGAACGCTATCACCGATGCTGGTGCGAATAAGTGCGGATCTATCTTGTAGAAATCGTATCCGGCTTCCTTGAATATCTGATGGAATGGCCTACCATAATCCTTACTAGCTGAACTTGGAGTTTCAGATATGAATTTATCTAATGCTTCATCATCTTCAAAATCTACTCCGTAGAACGCTACACCTCCGTAGAGTATCACATCGTTACTCCTACCCATAGATCTACCGAAATCTGGGTGAGGGAAGGCTATAGGAGCATAACCGCACCCATACACTATCCTATTTATATCGAAACCTATTTCGTTAAGCTTATGTACACCTGTCTCGACTATACGTCCAGCTATCTGAACTAGGGCGGATAGACTTGTGGTAGGCGTAAGGATTATGTATAGATTGCTAGGTTTAACACCGCACTTATTCGCTATATACTCTACGACAGCCTCATCAGGCTTAGAAGATGTTTCGAAAACTATGACAGCTTCATCTGATTCATCTCTATACCCTATCTTCTCATATAGCATTTTAGGTTCTAGGCTTAAAGCTCTAGCAGGACCCGAGCCTAGAGCGAAGAATTTACCCACCTTTATCCTCCATCCGGCATACTGGCTAGCCATCGTAGCTACGATAGGGTGATCCGTATAGACTCTTATCGCCGGAAGAATCTTTCCGTCGAAATATTCGAAGCTTAGAGAGGCTTTACCTAAACCGCCCATACATATCTCCGTTATGATTCTACCAGCTTCGAACCCACCTCTAGCTTCGATACCAGCGTCTATTATCGACGATCCTAGGGGTCCGCTTAAAACTTTAACCTGGTAATACTCCTGGTTATCCATAAGCTCCTTGACAAGGTTTAAAGCAAGCTTATTCACGGATATGATACCCATGTCAGCTCGGAAAAATTTAGATAAATCATACCCCTTATATAATTTTACATCGACCAACATGGTTGAGGGTGTACGTGATGCCGGGTAAGCATGAGGTTAAACCTGAAACCTGGAGGAAATGGATTAGATTAGTCTTAGAAAGTATTAAGGAGCCTATAGCTATCGAGGATCTATATTCTAAGCTTAGGGAGAAAGGTGTAGCGCAGAAGAGGGTGGATAGCATACTGGCAGTCTTAGAAGAAGCTGGGCTCATTAAGAGTGAAGATAATAAGATATGTTTCAAACTTGAGGGAGTCGGCGAAGCTAGGCTTGAAGAGCATCCTGCAACCATGGAGTCCATTGATTGCATATACCTATCTAAGCTAGGTATCGAAAGTAGAAGCGGCTCTAAACTATACTTCTGCTCTAAGTATGAGATAACGATAGGCGAAGAAGCTGAGGTATGTTTCGTATGTAAGTATAGAACCCCACGTAGCAGGGGGCGGCAGATATAACGCTGACCGTATGGACTATAGGCTATTCTGAATCGAGTATAGATAGGCTTATAGACGCATTAATGGGTTACGGTATACAGTTTGTCGTAGATATCCGTAGATGGCCTAGATCGAGGATAGAGGGATACGATAGGGATGATCTTGAACGTAGATTGAAATCTAAGGGGATAGATTATCTTTGGATGGGAGTAGAGCTTGGAGGATACAGGAGGGGTGGATACGAGAAGTACATGGAGAGTGCAGATTTCCAAAAAGCTATATCAAAGCTTATAGAATTAGCATCATCTACTAGGTTATGCATACTATGTCTCGAATCTGATCCAAGACGATGCCATAGAAGGTTTATAGCCGAGGCATTAGCTGAGAAAGGTGTCGAAGTCGTGCATATAATTCTTAAACGTAGAAGTATAGGTGAGGATAGGGTGAAGCGTAAAGATGTAGAACTTTAGAGTAGCTTTTCGAAGAATGCTAGCTCAGGATTCGACGGCTTCGATACGAAGAGGCGCCCCCTACCATCCTCCGATAGATCGCCTTGAAATACGTAGAACGGCCCCTCTAATCTCTCTCGTACACCTCTAACAGACGGGCGTATCTCCTCTATCTGGAATGTAGGAAGTATGGAGCCTACACTACCAAGTATTATTACCCTACCATCCTTCATCCTAGCGGCGGCTCTACCCATACAATTTCCGTATACGACTATTGTCCCTCCGAGCATTCTCAATCCCGGGAATAGACCTACATTACCTTTAACCTCTATACTTCCATCACGCATGTAGGCTCCTATACATTCACCTGCATCACCATCGATTATTATGGATCCGCCGCGCATACCTTTGGATGATCCTTTCGGAGGAGCACCTACATAGCTTCCAGCCGCTCCCTTGACATATATGGATCCGCCATGCATAGCCATGCCGAGCCAATGATCGACGTCACCTTCCACCACTATCGTCCCACCGCGCATATACTCCCCAACCCTGAGGCCGCCTGAGCCTTTCACGGTAATGCTACCCCTACTCATCCCGGAGCCTATCCCCCTAGCTTTACTGAAATCACCCATAAACACTATAGCTATCTCTTCCCTTCCATCTTCGGATAGTTCTACCAGGAATATTTCATCGATTCTCTTACGTTTAGAGCCAACCCATATCTGCAGAGATTTAACTTCACCGATATCCATACCCTCAAGATTATCCGGGGTTATAGGTGAGAGATCCACCGGAACCTTGAATGGAGTTAAAGGTTTAAACGTTATCCTCACGGTATATACCTCCCCTATATAGATGGATTAATCTTGATGGGAGACGGGTTTAAGATCATATCCTCCGGTACCGGGTAGTTTCTAAGTTTAACCGTATAGAATTCCTCGAATCTGGGTTTAACTTCTCTGAGAAGCTCTTCGATCTCATCTTCTGGAATATCTACATCAACCCATATACTACGCCCAGGTATATCTTCTACAACCTCGCCTTTAACGATGACTATACGTCCACCTTTTATCGTATAGGCAGCTCTTCTTAAAGCTCTCCTAACTCTGCGATAATCTACCGATGGATCTACTTTCCTAGGATCTAGATCGTATATAGCTATATCGGCATCAGCTCCTACGCCTAGATGACCCTTCCTTTTCAGACCTAATAGTCTAGCTGGTGAAGCTCTAGTAACTATAGCTATATCCGTAAACGTATACTCTCTATCGATGGATGGAAGGGCAGTATACTTCAAAGCTCTACGATTAACTCTCTCCATAACCTTACTCCTAGCTTTAGAACTCATAAGCCAAGATATAACCCTAGGATAAGCTGTGAAGGGTCCACCGTTCGGATGATCAGTTGTAAGGACTATCTTCCACGGATCGTTCACTAGGAGAGCTAGCTCTAAACCTACAGCCCATTGGATAGTACCCACATAGCTTCTGCGACTATACCTAATCGGAACAACCCCTGCACCGGTTTCAACCTCTACGTCTGCGTTAGCCCATTTACCGGCTAGTGATTGGAACAACCTGAATTCTAACGGTCCATCACCAGTCATAGTCGTAGTATCCGTGAATACAACCTGCCCCATATCGAGCGATACATGATCCACAGAGTTAACGTATTTAGCGATATACTCAGCTCCAGATCTAAGAGTAGTCCACGTGGATCCAGCGTAACCTGAAAACTGACAGTGAGTTATATGGATTAATAGCTTACCTCCACCAAATGCTTTACGCACCGTATGAGCTGTCCTAAGCGTAGTCCAGCAGTTATTAGGCATACCCAGCCTATTAACATGTACATGTATAGTGTGGGGGAGGTTAAGCATAGAGTTAATCTTACATAAACCCTCCACTATCTCTCTCGGAGTTATACTGAAATATGGGACGAGTTCATCTAGATCGTATACATTTCCACCCCAACCCCATGCCTCGACACCTCCCGGATTCACTATCTTAATCCCATAGCCTTTCGTAGCTTTTAGAAGCCATGCGGCGTAGATAGCCGCATCTTCTATACGACCTTGACTGATGAAATCCATGATAAACCAGTTATTACCCATAACCGTTAAAGCTGCTTTATCGATTATAGGTATATCGTTAAGCTCTTCCCATGTATGCTTCTGCTTAAGCGGAGGAGAAGCTGCTTCGAAAACGGTGGTATAACCCATCCTAGCATACCTGTAACCCGTAGTTTTAGTCGATGGAACACTATGACCTACGCCTGAACAGGTTAAAGCCGTCTTAGGTTCATAGCTCCTTCTATGATCCTCAGGTCTTAGCAGCCTACCTATATTCGACTTAGATCCAGCTATATGGCTATGAATATCCACACCTCCAGGCATTACAAGCATACCAGATGCATCTATAACCTTAGCCTTCCTCTCATCGATAGCTTCCACTATAACCCCATCCTTGATAGCTATATCCATAACCTCCCCCTCTACACCGTTCATCGGATCGTACACCACACCGTTACGTATAAGGAGAACATCCTTCAACTATACTCACCCCTCACCTTCTCCAATATCATCCTCAGTATCTCTGTATCCGGTAGAATACCTGGAGGAGGATCGACTATCTTCCTCATCCTAAGCGGAACGGTATCCATACGGTACACGGATCCATCAACCTCTATACCGGTATACGCTACCGGTATAGCTATATCCGATAGATACACCGTAGGCGTAAGTTTAGGATCCAACGTTATAACTGGTATATTGCTTAGATGCTCTACGGCACGTCTAGGCATATGGGAGACGGGATCGGATGCTACGACGAAGAATAGATCACATTCACCTCTACGGAGTATATCCACAGCTGTGGTTTCACCTGGGAGATAACGCGGGTATCCTTGACTGAAATCGATGCTTACAGGGTATCCAGTCCTCCAAGTGAACGCTTCGTTAGCTCCTGTAACGTTGAAGTGCCCACGCATAGGTATTAAGACGAATTTAGTCTTAAAGTTAAGGTATCTAACAAGCTCTATAGCAGCCTCGATGTTCTTATCCCTACCCCTACTCATCGTTAAACCAGTACCGAAGAATAAAGCACCGAATTTAGCTTCCACCATCATATCTGCAAGCTCTTCAAGCTTAGATACGGGAATACCCCCGACCTCATCTACCTCCAAGTCGAGGTCCTTAACAAGCATCTTCAACGCTGATAGTACTTCATAGTCATAGCCAGGCTTCACCTCTATGAATAAATCCGCTATCCTAGCGGTATTAGTCCTTCTAACATCCACCACTACTACTTTACGATCCCTTCTACCGCTGATGAATCTACCCCTAGAAGATACACTATATCTAGCTATATGTCTAGGATGAGCTTCTAGAGGATTACACCCCCAGAATACTATTAGATCCGCTCTATTCTTAACCTGACCTAGTGTCGCCGTTATCAAACCTAAATCCTGACCTGCGAGTATAGTCGGACCATGACAGACGATACTCGTATTATCTATAGCACCGCCGAGGATCTCAGCTAGATCTAAACCTAAGAGTATAGCTTCACACGATGTGCAAGCCCATCCGTAGAGTAGCGGGTAGCAGCTATCCTTCAAGAGACCTACCACTGTTTCGATAGCTTCACTTAGCGAAACCTCTCTAGCCGATTCAAACCTACCTATCTTAGGTTTAAGAAGCCTACCATCATCTATATGGAGGAATTTCGACGCTCCTAGGATGCAAGCATTCTTAACATCGATTATCCTACCATCTTTAACCGATACTATTATATCGTCGCAGCAGCATCCGCAGAATGGGCAGATAACATCCTCCATCGTATATTCAGCCGCTTTCTCCTCGACTACGATAGAAGGTATGATCATGAATCCGACTATACACCTCCTATCAATTTCACGATAAATTTAAGGTCAGGGAGATGCTTCGCTGAGGGGGTTATCCATACCTCTAAACCTTTAGATCTAGGAATACCGGTGCTATCCGTATCTGGGGGTATGATGGTGTTAACTAGTATTCCGTATGGAATGAATGCTACCCCACTAGGAATATCGGGTGACGGCTTAGCTAGAACCGTTATAGATCCGTATGGGGAGGATACATCGATATACCCACCTTCAGGTATACCTAACGCTTCCATATCCATAGGATTCATCTCGCATATAGCTATAGCTTCACGGTATTCATCGAAGAATTTACCTACATCCTTAGATTTACCCTGCTTAATACTCCTCCCCGTTATCAATACTACCTTCAACCTACCCCCGTAGCTCATACTCTCAAACCCTTTAACGGTGATCTACTCAAAACCTATATTAGGCTTCCCATTAAAACTATAGAAGATCTATCCTCGATTCATCTATATGAGCGTAGACTATCTCCCCGAGGTATAGTGTATGAAGATCATCTGAAGGATAAGCTAGGAGTAATACATCTTTAGGAATCTTATCCCTTTCGAGTTGAAATTTGTAACGCACCATACACTCGTATACTATAGGACAGACCTGGATAATTGGGGCATCGATCTTAACCCCCTTTGAAGCTTTAAGCTTAAGCTCAGCTATCTTATCATGCTCCTTACCTGAAACAGACCCGCAGTAGGAAGCTATATCCTCCATACCCTTGGGTAGAACGTTAACGGTGAATACACCTGTATCATCTATAAGTCTATGCGTATACCTACTAGGTCTAACCGCTACTATGAAGCATGGTTTACGCCATATAACACCTAGAAATCCCCATCCTATAGTCATGAGGTTGAAATATCCATCCCTCGATACGGATCCTAGAAGTAAACCTTCACCGTTTAGATGACTATACACTTTATCGATGTACCGGAATATACGATCCATAGGCATTAGATCGGAGATCGAGGTATTTAAGCTTTGAATAGTTTCACAACGTTGGATTTAAGCGGTACGTTCAGGATGCGAGCGATAGGCGTGCATTTAGCTTGCAGTAGGCATACTACAGGCTTACCATAGGCTCTCACATTCTCTAGAGTCTCTAGGTTAGCCATACCCTTCATGAATATGAGATCGGCGTTTCTAAGCTTCTCTATAGCTTCCACCGGCAGTTCATCTACTATCAACCCAGATGTACCTGGTATAAGCGGTAGAACTTCGGATGCGACTTCAGGTATACCTGCCTCCCACGCATCTATCAGCATAGCGTCATTCTGGTATGGCTCACTTTTAACGAGTACGGATACCCTCAAACCCATATCCTCTAGGATCTGGATGAGTATACCATCGAAAACTATCTCACCTGCATTATCGCACACATAGACTATCCTACCCTTATACCTATGCACCATATCGAAGATGCTTATCGTATCGTCTATGGTTAATTCGGCTTTAATTATAGAGTCTAAGAGATTATCGAGAGAGAATTTATGTTCGGATGCACCTACATCTATCGTATTACCTACTACCGCCGATATACAGGCTCTACGGAAACGTTGATACGAGTCATCGATGGAGCGGATCCAATTCTCGACTATAGGTCTAAACCTGGAGGCTATGCTATTAGCTAGCTTCTTCTCCACAGCATAAGGGTCATCGATACCCGTAAGCCTTCGAACTAGTCTGAATAGCTTCGTAGCTATAACCGGTACATCTATATCGTTCGATAGAAGCCTCGACATCTCCTCCAGTATACACTCCAAACATCTACGTTTATCATCTAAGCTTAATCCGGATGATACGATCTCTCTACCCCTAACATGTATTAGGCATAGTATACATTCCGGATGAGGCTTCAATTCGTTTAAAGCCAGATTAAGCCTGGTAACCCTATAATAAACGTTTACGATCGATACGTATGTAGACGCCAACCTACACGTATAGCATCCAAGGTGCGTAGAATTCAGCTAGTAGAAGTATTATAAGCGATACTAGAGGTATGGATACATTATCGTCTATGAATTTGAATTCGAAATGCTCAACTATAGATGCTATAGCTCCAGCTATAGCTCCGGCTAATCCTAGGATACTTCCTAACGGTATCGAGAGGAGGGCCATAGCTAGATTACCCCACCAGGATTTAGTCCTCCTACCGTACAGTTTATTCCTAACTATACCTGTGACAGCATCCCCAAGCGACATGAAGAGTACTGGTAGAACCCCGATCCAGAAATTCCCATTTGATAAAAACCATCCTAGAGATATTACTACACCCCACATTATACAGAAGGATGTTTCGTAAGCGTTCTCTTCGATCTGAAACCAGTACATAAGCTTACCAATCCTATGAGGTATATATGTTAGGAGGGCTAACGCTAAAGCAAATATGAGCGGCACTATAGGTGTTTCGAATAATAGCGGTACAAACGCAGCGCATAACCCTCCGGCTAACACATGTATAACCTTACGATTATAGTATACGGCTACGTTATGTTCCAAACCCTTAGAACGCATATAGGTGTACAGCTTCTTAGTGACAACGGAAACCAGTATTAGAACCCATGTGAAGAGTATCAAAGCTGCTAGAATCTCGTTTAGCGATATCATTTTAATTATCGAATAGATCAGGATAAATAGATAAAGTTTACCATTCCTTAACCATCGTGATAATCGATCGTCCTAGCTGAGAATCATGCAGCGGGATTGGATATGGAGGCTTATAGGATGTGGTATTCTAGGTATAGGCATCCATCATAACTTGAGCTGCATCATCAAACTATTATACTTAAACTACTACGCTATGTGTTAAATCGAAGCGATCTATCCCTAGTGTGTAGAGGGCTGATTGCCTAGATATGCCTGCGAGGATAAGACTAGCTAATCCAGAGCGATGCATAGGCTGTATGAACTGCATATTCACATGTTCTAGGGAGTTATACGGAGGGGTCTTATCACCGTTGAAATCCGCTCTAAAACTCGTATACGATACACCCTCTAGGAAGTTTATAGTATCGATATGCCCCGGATGCGTTGATGCTCCATGCGTGAACGCCTGTCCTCATAAAGCTTTAGCCGAGCAGCCTGGAGGGGGACCTACACTAATCGATCCTGAGAAATGCCGTTCATGCGAAACTAGAGATTGTATAAAAGCGTGTATATTAGGGGTGTTATTCTGGGATGATGAACGTAGAGCCCCTATAATATGCACTCAATGCGGGGAATGTGCTAAATACTGCCCACATGAAGTTATAATGTATAAGGAGGTTTAAGCTACGATGGATGGTCTATCGAGAATACTGTACATAGATCTATCGGAGAAGAAGAGCTGGGTGGAGGATAGGAAGGATTTAATAGAGGATAGGATAGGAGGGCTTGGTATAGCCGTGAAGCTCTATTCCGAGGGATGTAAGCTTGGATCCGATCCGATGGATCCGGAGAATCCTGTAGTATTCGCCGTAGGTCCGCTTAACGGTTTATATCCATCGATATCTAAGACTGTAGCTGTTTTTAAATCGCCTATAACAGGGACTTATGGTGAGAGCCATGCAGGTGGAAGGCTTGCGATGGCTGTGAGGATGGCTGGATACGGTGCTATAGTACTCGTAGGGTATTCGGATAAACCGGTATTCATCGATATAGAGAATTCAGAGGTGAGGTTTAGGGATGCAAAGCCACTGCTCGGCCTCAGCAGTTTGGAAGTCGAGGAAAGGCTTAGAACGAGTACAAGAGCTGTGGAGAGTATAGCTAGTATAGGTTTAGCCGGGGAGAGAGTATGTTTCTATGCCTCGGTTAACGTTGATAGATACAATTATTTCGGTAGATTAGGTCTCGGAGCGATATTGGGCTCTAGAAACCTGAAGGCTTTAAGGATAAGGGGTAGCGGCTCCCTGAAGCCTACAGATCCTGAAGGTTATAGGAAGCTATTTGAGAAGCTATATAAGAGGATCGTCGAGACAGATGCTATGGCTAAATACCACTATACAGGGACTCCGGCGAATATAATGGTCTTAAACGAGATCGGTGCCCTTCCTACAAGGAATTTCAGGGAATCCAGGTTTGAATATGCAGAGGATATCTCAGGGGAGAGAGTTGGAGAGACACTGCTTGAAAGGAAGGTTTCATGCCCTCTATGCCCTATAGGATGTATGCATATAGCTAGGCTTAGATTAGAGTTCGCTAGAGGCTATGAGTATGAGCCTATCGATGTCTACTACAACTATGAATCTATGTATGCTTTAGGTACGAATCTATGCCTGAAGAATCCTACAGATATACTGAGGCTTATATATACGGCGAATCTATACGGGTTCGATACGATGCTTCTAGGAAACGTACTTGCATGGATGACTGAAGCATATGAATCGGGGTTGATAAGCGATAGAGATACGAACGGGTTGAAGCTTAATTGGGGGGATATCGATGCATACCTAGATGCTGTGAAGCGTATAGCCTACGGTGATGGGGATCTATACATCTACGCGGCTCAAGGCTTGAAGCAGCTGACCGACATATATGGTGGAAGGGATTACGCTATGCAGATAGCCGGTAACGGTATACCCGGATATCACACCGGCTATGCTTCGATACTAGGATTTCTAGTAGCTTCACGTCATTCGCATAATAGTAATGCAGGCTACGATATAGATCAGCAGGCTTTGAAAAAGCCTTTCACCGATGAGGAGCTTGTCGATAGGATCGCGGCGGAGGAGGATTGGCGTAATATCCTCGTAAGCCTGGTTGCATGCATGTTCTCTAGGAGGGTGTACACCCCGGATCTAGTAGTGGAAGCTCTTAGGACAGTAGGATTCGATTACGGTGTAGAGGAGCTTATGGAGATCGGGAGGGAGATATACATGGATATATACGGTTTGAAATCTAAGGAGGGGTTCGATCCAAGAAGGATCTATATACCTAGAAGGCTGTTTGAAACGCCTTCAGCTACAGGCATATTATCCGAGGAGAGGTTTAGAAAACTCCTAGAGTTGTATATGGAGAGGAGGTTTAAACCTTCCAGTACTTAGCTAGGAAGCTGGGTATATCCGAAGAGTCTCTAGGACCTACCAGTACCTCCCATCCGGTTAGATCCTCAAGCTCCCCCTTAAGCCTAGCCGCTAAGCCCGGTATTATCACCTTACGATGTGAGACCTTCTCGGAGACCTTGTACTCCTTCATAGCTTCAGCTATCTTCTCGGCTGTAAGCTTACGCCCGGCTACGGAGGATTCTACGGATAAGCCTTCGGTATCGACTACTAGTAAGTAGCAGTTAAGCCTAGCGGATTCTATGTCTGAAGCTACCGTGAAGTATGTTAAAGCGAAGTTCGTAGTTACGAGGAGGGGGGATTTATCATCGGGGGATCCGAACTCTCTAAGTCCGGGTTCTACGCTTACAGGTTTAACCGGGTCTGTATAGATGTTCTCCCTAAGTATGAGGTTTGGAAGTAGTTGCCATACCTCGAGTCCATGGATTATAGCTATATCAGCATATCTAGCTATCATCATAGCGGTGATTATAGCTTCCATCCAGCCGGCTTCCTCTGCTTTATCCTTGAGATCTTCATCAACCCATACGGCTGCAGGTATAGCTAGGAGTGGATAGCCTGACAACCTATCACCCTGCCTGCATGCAAGCCATCTTAGAAGGGTGAAACTATTCACGGTGTAGGCTAATCCTTCACCTGTATACGTACCTGGATCTAGTACAAGCTCATCTATACCTTCACTGTTTAAAGCTTTGACGAGGCCTCTAAGCTTCGCTAGATTCCCAGGAGCTGATGCTACTATGGGGCATCTATACATCTTAGCTAGCTCAGCTACATCCTTCCAGTTATCCTCTGTAGCCGCGTATATTAGAGGTCTTCTATCACCGATCCTTATCAGAGCTGCTTCCAATGTTTCTGGATCGAGGCTGCATAGTATGATCGGTAGATCCGTAAGCTTAGATACCCTCTCAGCTATATTCTGGAATTTAGTTGGATTACCAGATCTACATCTTAACGCTAAAGCGTTAAGTCTAAGCTCACGCCCTATATAGGTGTACCTGAAACTCTCGATAAACTTCACCCTAGATTCCAGATCGGATTCACCTATATCATCCCATACATCGACGGCTATAACTGTAGGATTCATATACCGCAGCTCATGTCTATGCAGTACGAGTTTACCTCCAACCCGAACCTCCCTACCAGGTGGACCGAAGGCTACCTCTAATACCGGAGGTCTTAAGATATCCTTAAGCTGAGCTAGGTTATCCTTGTATCGCTCCTCTTCGAATAATGGTTTACACTCTTCAAGCCTTGCAGTCCTCTCTACAAGCTTAGCCGAGAATCCTAGGCATGTGGATACCCCGCATCTACCGCAGTTAAGTCTAGGTAGAAGCTTATATACATCCATCGGGCTGAGCCTCTTAGCCATCTACATCCCTCCTAGCCAGTCGGGTACACCCTTAACCGGTGTATCCCATCTACCGTGAAGCCATGAGATAACCTGCTTAACAGTCTTTATCGCTAGAGGATGCATCATTATGAATAGATCGCATCCAGCTAGGAGGAGGGTTAACGCCGTAACCGTCTCCCAGATAGGGCCTCTAACCTCTCTAGGTCCGAGCTCAGGTGCTTTAAGCCATGCTTCACGTGCACCCCAAGCATTACTCGTACCAGACAGCATCGGGAGGGCTAGTTCACTATCGCCCATAAGCCCTGCTATACGTATACGCTCCATAACCGAGAACGCATACTCTATACCGTAGCCTAGCGGGGCTGAGGTAGGATCTATAACGATACGCTCCGGTGGAAGTACCTGTAGTAGAGATCTATCTAGATCCCTCTGAAGATTTAGATCTAGGGAGGCCCATGCTACTACGTTATGCCCGTAACGTTTAGCAGCTTCGGCTATAGGTTTAAACCTATCCTCAGGCGATGGTATCGAGCTTAAGAGAAGTCTTTCACCCTCGAACGTAGCCGCGACCTCTGTTAGAAGCTCCACATCCTTAATAGGATCACCTGAGCCTCCAACCATAACCGGTGAATCTACAGCTTGAAGGACGTTTTCCACAGTTTTCACAGCTTCCCTTACAGGTGTATCCTTTATCGATGGATCCGTACTAGTTAACTCGAGGGTCACCATATCTGCACCAAACTTATCGACGTATAGCTTAGCCCATTCAGCCGGGTCATCCATAGCATCCCCGAATTGATCCTTCAAAGGCTTAGGTAGAGAGAGCTTCCAATCGAACACATCCCCGGAGACTACCGGCGGATTCGGGTTTAGAGCTGAGAAGCTGTAGAAGGGCATGGTTACCTCCCCGCCTATGACTATAACCCTATCTCTAGATCCGCCTTCAGACTTAGTAGCACCTATCCTAACCTCAGCTATACGATTCGTAAACATCACTTCAGGCTTAGGAAGCTCCTCTAGAAGCTCTACTGCTTTAGCCTCGGTAGGTTTAGCGGCTTCTAGTATAGGTCTAATCACCGGAGCGACGCCTGTTATATCGAGTTGAAGCTCGGAAGCTTCTAAGCTGAAATCCTCGAATTCCACCTCTTCTGATCCCGATAATAGCTTCAAAAGCCATTCTAAGAATGACTCTCCAAGATCCTTTCTACGCGTAGTCAACCCTGCTCACCGATTCTAACCCTTCTAACGATAACCTTCCTAGCATAGATCTTAGCATCTTTGAACGTTATCCTGAGAGATACACCAGGTCTAGCCGTAGGTACTACAGCTTCAACGGAGGGAATGGAGACAGTTGGCACCTCAGGCTTAGCTTCAACAGCTCTAACTTCTTCAGGTTTAGCTTCGATAGCTGGAGCTGGCTTAGCAGCTTTAACCCAACGTCCAGCTATCGGGTGGCCCTTCTCCTCAAGCCATCGTTTAAGCTCATCCACATTCGATACATCCTTCTCCGTAGCTATCTTATCTAAGAGTTCATTTGGTACGAAGCCTTTCACTCTCTCCTTAACCGCCGATGGCATCCATACAACCCTCTCCCACCCTCCATCCGCTTGTAGGAATTTCGATGATCTAAGATACTCTATCGATATACCGTGGAATCCGTCAACCTGCCTCCCTCCAGCCGTAGCATCCGCTAGAGCTGCGAAGGTAAGCCCGTTAACGGTAGGCCCTTTGAAATCCCTATGGACTATACCTATACCGTCAACCTCGGGTATGTAGAATGCTACTCCTTCGAAGCATCCGCAACTTGTGTGAGGATAACCGAACATGGTGTAGAGGTATACACGTTCTATAGCTCCAAGTGAACGCGCCTTCGCCGCTTCGTTGATGCCAGTATATTCGCCTCTAATAGGATCTACAAGTTCACCTTTAGGTATAGGGAAGATAGGACCTTTAGGATCTATACGTGCAGCAGCTCCGCAGTCGAACCAGCTCATAGCTCCGCAGTTAGAGTATCTTTGAGGTGTTATTATGCATACGTGGGTAGGCGCGAAGCTCTGGCATAGAATGCATCCATAGAATGTATCCACTTCTTCATCCTTCAACCCTCTAGCTCTAGAATCCCTAGCTTCATAGACCTTCATAGCTTCCTCCCACATCTCGGCAACTCTATCTGGATCTGTTATGAATGTAACTTGCATCTTCTCTATAATCGGAAACTCTGATTTGAATAGGCGTATCAATACAAGGCCTAGGTATTTGAAGCTGTTAAGACCTTTATTGTAGCTAGCCTTGCTGAGTCTACACCATATATCATACCTCTGATTGAGATGCATGAATCCCTGTATATAGTTGAGGTATTCGTGTATACGTCTTTCGAAAACTCCCTCCAGATCCTCTGAGAGCTGACTCCCAGCTACCTCTACGTAGATACCAAGCCTATAGCTTCCACCCTCCTTAAGTTGGGAGATATCTGGACCTACCACCGATATCTTTCCATCCTCAATCTCCTCCAACGGTTTAACTCTTAGAAGCTCGAACTTCTTATCGATCCTAGGGCCTCCAAACTCTACGTACATATCATCCCTACGGATCCGCTCACCTTCATAAGCTATACCTACATCTACAGGTATATCCTGAAACATGGACATAGACTACATCACCTCAAACTATCAGAAACCTTCCTAATAAACGAATACCATTCATCACCTTTAACGTTAGGTAGAGACCAAGATGCATGAGGCTGATAATACGGATCTAAACTGATAGTGGATAAACCTGGAGCGAAGTGTTTAAGTCCGGATAACACCAGCCATAACGTTATATACGGAAATCCTATGAAAGCTGCTAGATCATATCTTCCAAACCCATCGAAACCAGTCCAACCAGTATCCCTCAATCTATCTCCAAGCTCATATACAGATATAGACGCAGCTACAGGTATACCTGTATCTTCAAGCTTAGATGCAATATTCCTAGAAGCGGCAACCGTAAATAGCCTAGTCGAGTATAGAATGCGGATAAGCTCTATAGTATCGATACCCTCCACCCTATCTAGAGCCTTCGATCCTGTAACGAGGAGTCTACGATTAGCTCTCCTCAATACGGCTACTAACGCTTCAGGTCTAGAAAGGATAGCAGCCTTCTTAGGTCCAGGTATCTCCGCCGTAGCCCAAGGCTCAGGAAATCTATACATAGACATGGATATTCACCTCTTCCTGATAAGCCTCGGTAGGAGTGTCGGATCAGGTATAGTCGTCTCCCTCCACCCTTTCTCCTTGAGAAACTCCAGGACCTCGGATTTCAGCGTTAGAGGTATATCCGCCTCCCTCCTCACGTATAGATGCAAATCGTCTGGTAGACAGCCGAAGAACTTTTTACTCAAATCTATGTAGTGTGAAAGCTTTATAGCTCTACCTTTACTCGTATCGTTAGGTCTCATACATAGTTTAGCTATCATAACTATAGCCTCCTCCTTACTCTCAGCGGCTACGAAGAGATGCTCCGGAGCTGGACCTACATACACCCTTTCACCGGTTCTGGCATCGTAGGCATACCATGACTTTTCATCCTCCTTACGACCTAGTAGGAAGCGTCTATACTTAGCTCCGTGAGGGCCTACTAGAACCGGTATACCTAGACGCCAGAATCCTGCGGCTATAGCCGCAGCTTTCTGACTCATAGCCCCCCAAGCTACACCTACG
This sequence comes from uncultured Candidatus Bathyarchaeia archaeon, assembly GCA_964491605.1. Lineage (GTDB taxonomy): Archaea > Thermoproteota > CALKCG01 > B24 > DRYS01 > DRYS01. The sequence continues at coordinate 14,368 of CAZBGY010000016.1, read as the reverse complement.
GCTCCAACTCTATTTAGTATATAGTCGGCTATCTCCTCGTAGTTAGCTCTAAGATTCCTCTTAGCGAATATAGCCGCTATCTTTACCGCGGCGCCAGCTATATGGCTATTCGATACGCAAGAGCCTACGTTCACCAACCCACCTGCATCGAATGCCCCGCTATACTTCTCGTACAGCGATCTGCCCTCCTCATCCTTAGCCATAGCTAGCGTCATAGCAGCGCACCCGGAAGCTACGACGATATAGTTCCTCTTCAGGAACTCCTCAGCCATCTCCACTATCTCACGTCCACCGTTATAGTAGTTCGGGCATCCTACGAAGGCTACTACTCCAGGTATCTCTCCGAAGACAATGGGTCTACCGACATTCCTTATCTCCACATCCTGTATAGGTCCTCTACCTACCCTTATCTTGAACCTCTCGTTCCGCCATATCTTCCTAGCACCCTGAACTATGACGCTATGTACAGGTATCCTCTGGGGGCATGCCTCTTCGCATTTACCGCATCCTATACATACCTCATATAGGTATGCGAGAACGTTGAAATCGCCTTTAGAAGCAGCGTTCATAGCTTCAGCGATAGGTAGATTATTGGGGCATACTCTCTCGCAGAATCTACATCCTCTACACTTGGAAGCGAGGATCTTCAACTCTTCATCCGATGGCAGCGCTCTGATCTTCTGCCTATAGGGGAAGATCTTTAGAGCGGTTTTAACAGCTAGCTCTCCAATCCTATCGGGATCTAGGAATAGAACCCCTTGCATAGATCCGCTTACAAGCTTATCGACTATCAGATCTACGTGTTCACCGGTAGCATCTGGTAGACCCATACACTTCTCCATAGAGGTAGCTATGAGGGGGGCCTTCACCCTAGCAGCCTCGAGTAATATATCCGCTCTTATACATTGCTCATCTACTACTACGACATCTGGTAGGCCGCTCCTGATGAATCTCAACTGCCATGAGAGGGGCCCGACTATTTTAGCAGTAGGGTTATATCTAGCTACATCGTGAGCTGTACAGCATATCCCCGCAACCTCGACTGCACCATACATTTTATTCCCGGTTAGATAGTCTACTATCGAGGCAGCCGATGGAACATTATGACCTACCACTAGTATAACCGGTTTATTTTGATCGATAGCCCCTAAGCCTATCTCCGTAAGAGGAGCCTCAGGATCACCCTTCGGATACCCCAGAGCGACTATTTGCGCTATATCGGCTACCTCCATAGCTACGTGATCGAGCATACCTGCATGGAACACTTTAGATTCGAAATCGATCCAGCTATCTTCCTGACCTGTATGTGTAGCTGCAAGGAGGGAGACTATCTGCTCCTCGACATAGCTTAAAGCATCCTCTAGATCCCCTAAGATCCTAGGCTTTATACCGCATACGAGCCTGGTTATAGGTGCTTCAATATATATGTTACCGCCGAGGTCTATCGGGTGATCCCTACCGTACCGTGATATGAGGAGTTCGAGGAGATGTCTAGCATGACTGGTATGGGTGGCCGCACCTATGCAAGCTGCTAGGAGGACTATACGGGATTGCTGTGCGGGCATATCTATACCGCATGCCCCCCTCTTACCTCCGGTTAGATCACACTTACCCATCGTACATAGGCAGCATAGATCACAGAAGGGCATATAGAACGGTTTATACCTCTCTAGGAGTATATGATCCCAGCGTCTGAGATCTGTTATCGAGGGGAAGGGTGTAGGTCCAAGAGGCTCCTCCCATTCTTCGAGTACTCTTCCGAAGGATATTTCAAGCCCTTCAGCTTGGAGTATATCCGATACAAGCTTCTTAACTCTAAGGTTAAAATCCCTTCTAGACATAACGTTTCTATCTAAGCATTATTCAGAGGAGGATTGGATAAGTTAAGAGTTCATTACGTAATGTTAATAGTATAGCTTACCCTCCATAATATATGATGGGTTCTGGGAGGATGTAGAGGGTGAAGCGTAGAGGATTCGTTATCTCTGTATCTGGTAAGGGTGGGGTGGGTAAAACCCTTCTATCAGTCTTACTCCTAAGAGTATACCTAGATGAAACAGATAAAACGGTGTTGATGGTGGATGGGGATCCAGCCACGAATCTACCGGATGCATTAGGTGTAGAGATTAAAGGTACTGTGGCAGATATAGCTGCCAAACTTAAAGACGATATAGAGATGGGTAAGATAGGCTACGCTTCCACTAAGAAGGATATACTGGAGGGATGGATATACGAGATATTACTGGAGAATCCTAGATTCGATCTATTAGCGATGGGTAGGGGGGAGGGGGAGGGATGCTACTGCAGCGTCAATTACATGTTAACTCTAATACTGACGAATCTCATAAGCAACTACGATGTGACGATAATGGATATGGAAGCCGGGTTGGAGCATATAAGTAGAAGGGTGGATAGCGATGTAGATATCATGTTCATAGTAACCGATAGATCACGTATGGGGTTTAAAACCGCGGCCAGGATAAAGGAGGTAGCGGAAGAGGTTCACGTGGATGTGAAGCGTATGATACTCGTAGGAAACTTATTCGATGAAGGGGATGAATCGATCCTGATAGAGTATGCGAGAAGTATAGGCTTAGAGTATGGAGGGTATATACCATACGATAGGAATGTATCTCTATACAATATGAAGGGTATCCCTATACTACGACTACCGAATGATAGTCCATCGCTACTAGCCGTTAAATCTATGGCTAGAAGACTCTCCATACTCTAGAGATCTCACGAATACTGGGATATCCCTAGCTTTAACAGGTCCTACCACGACGTTAAACCCTACTGCTTCGATCTCAGGTTTGATATGCGAAGCTAAACCTGGAAGTACTACGAGCACTTCACGTGGATCTATCCTATCTCTATGAGCTTGGATAGCTTCGACTATCTGTTTAGCCGTGAATTTACCTCCACCTATAGCTGAAGCTACGGATAATCCACCGGTATCGACAGCTAAGATCCAGCATTCTATACCGGATACCTCGAGAGCCTTCCTAACTATGTAGAATGTTAACGCATAGTTCGAGGTTACGATTACAGGCGACGACTTAGATGGTATGCCGACCTCGTAGAGACCTGGATCTACAGTCCTAGGCTTCTTAGGATCCATGTATAGGGATTGCTTGAAAACTAGTAGGCCTTCAACTCCCTCCCTAGCTATCGATCTAGGTAGTACTAGTATGGATGCGTATCTGAGGAGGACTGCAGCTAGGATAGCTATGCATCCGTACGGATGCGTAGCTTCACCTACATCTACCAGTATGGGGTAGCCGAACTTCCTATCCCCCTCTACACTCCTCACCCTTACACTCGAAACGTATTTTAAAAGCTTCCTAACATCAGGATATCGGATACCTATAATCACTCTATCTAAACCCATCCCTTCGATCCTAGTTAAAGCTTCTTCCAGCGGATCTATGCTATCCACCATTATTACGATGGGGTAGTCTCTTATGGATCGCATTCCCGCAAGCTCCTCTATGGACATGGTTGAGGGGTCGATCATAACGGCGGGCTTCTCATCCCTCAAGAATTTTAAAGCTGAATCGTAGGCATCCATGCTACTAGCTTTCAGTATGAGAGGCTTATCTGTAACTTTACGGATAGCTGCTAATCTATCCTCTACAAGCTCTGGGGGTAACATCTTCAGGTCTACTATATAGAGATCTACAGATAGCTTTGAATCCATACGCTCTAATACGATCGACTCTACGTATGAAACCTTACCAGTTATCTCTGTATGATTCAACGTTAGATCGATAGGATAAGCTATCCTAGCTTCCCTCCTGAAACCGCCATCATGTCTGAATAAGCCTTCTTCACCTCCAACCTCTACCGTGATCTTTGATGAAGCTATAGCTACAGGTCTTACCGGAGGCATGATTAACGCGAATATCCGAGCTCTAGATTGAGGTGTGAGGAATGGGCATAAATCTGGTGTAGCTTCACCGCTAGCAAGCTTAGCTGCGAACGCTAGGCATGTAGTTACACCGCATCTACCACAATTACGTTTAGGTAGAAACCCGTATATATGTATGGGTTGAACTTTTCTCGACAAGGATTATCCCACCGTAGATAGCATGCCTATGAGCCTCCTAGCGTGTAGGAAGGCTTCTGGGTCAAGGAGTACTATGAGATCGGCTGAGGCTAGGATGTAAGCTGAAGCTGAGATTAGCTCCCACACCATACCTCTATATATGGATAAGCCGTCCATATAGATTTCAGGTGAATCCCAAGCTTCCCATGTGAACGCAGCTATAGGTATAGAGAGTAAGGGGTCCCCCCTACCGTACAGTAGCTTAGCCTGCTCTACGAGGTTGTATGTATCTTCAAGTCCTAGTCCAAGCCCCGTTGATGCTATATCGAGTAGTATACGTTCCCGCGGTAGACCTGCATCTACTATAAGCTGTATAAGCTGCTTAGCTTGATTGATATCCGTAGTAGATCTAGCTAGAAGATTCTGCTTATAGATGGATGCTAGAGCGGCATACGTTCTATAGTTGCCTATATCGACGGGGCCTATTATAAGCTCATCAGCTCCAACTTTCTCGACTATACCCTCGAAGATCATCCTATCGAAAGCGGATCCCTCCCCTAGGATCATCAGCGGCTTACCGATCCTATCGATTATCGATAGGCATATCTCCACATAATCCTCTAAGTCGCGGGGTTCTCCATGTCTCGGAAGCGTTACGCATAGAATATCCGGGTTGAATCTATGATGTAAATCTAATGCTAGCTTATCGATACTACTCGTCTCCAATCCTCTAGCCTTAAAAATATACGTATGGATACCGGCTGGATCCAACGGTACGGTTAGAGCTAGAAGCGGGGGATTCCAGCTTTCTAAATCTAGCGAGAATCTATTAACTTTAACCTCGATCTTATCTATACCGTCATGTTTAAGAATCATAGCGGACACCGTTAGAAGGTTAGTATAGGTGGAAGCTCTAGGACTGGATGCCTAACTTTAACAAGCCATTCTAGAAGCTCATCTAGGGTTTTAGCTGTATACTCATCGGCTATCTTCTCAGGTAAATCCGGAATACCCTCCTCGATACATCTAGCTTTAAACTCTCTATCTAAAGCTTCCTTAAGGGATCTAGGCATCCATACTATACGCTTTAATCCACCATCAGCTTTGAAGTATTTACGGCTTAGTATCCATCTACGTGAATGCCCTAGGAATCCAGACATCTGTAGACCGCTTATCATACCTGCGATACTAGCGAACGGTAGACCGATAGGTGTTTCACCCCTATAGCTGTAATCCGCGACCATGATACCGTTGCATTCCGGTATGAAGACGGATATACATTCAAAACTAAGCGTAGATGTCGTAGGATAGGAGACTAAACTGTATAGGGATATCCTATTCACAGCTCCATGGGTAATCTGGGATACAGCTCTATCTAAACCATCCCATTCACCCTTCGATGGATCTATAGGCTTACCCCTCTCTACAGGCCTGATACCTGAAGCCTCCCCTTTAAGCTCGTATGCTATCTCAGCATCCATATATGTCACGGTACCACAGAGGCCGGGTCTCTCCGGTGTTACTACGCATACATGGTTCGAGAGGAAGCTCTGACATATACTGCATATATAGTATCTCTCAACATCCTCATCGGATAGCCCTATTAGCCTACGATCCCTCTCGCCGTATATACTCCTAGCTATCTTGAGAAACTCGTTAACCCGGCTTTCATCCGTATATATCTTAACTTGGATTTTATCGATGATATCGCCGTATAACCTCTTCAACCCTATGTAGAGCATGCATCCTAGATGTTTAAGCCTGAAACCCTTATCGAAACCCTTTCTAGTTATCCTTATCCACCCGGAATCCCTCTGACCAACATGCCAAGTCTCCTCACCGTAATTCACTATCCTATGGATACTCCTCTCGATTATAGGCTCGTATTCACGTTTCATCCTAGCTCCAGCCACCTCTACTAGTATACCTAGAGGCTGTATCGATCCTTCGGGCATGGAATCTATATCAGGTCCTATAACTTCTACACGTCCATCTACAACCTCCTCAAGCTTACGCGATAATACGAGTTCGAAGTATGGTTTCACGCTGCCGAACTCTACATAGACATCTCTATCCCTCACACTCTTACCTTCATATATACTGCTGAAGCCTATCGGAAGCTCCTCTAGGAGGATCGTTATACCGAGCTTACCGCATATCGTGGGTATTATATCATCGATCCTATCTACGTAGACAACCCTACCTTTATCGCAGGTTATATCAGCTAATACAACCGTATGTAGTCCTAAATCAGAGATAGCATCAAGTATCGCATCAAAACTCTTCGAGGTAGAGAGGATAGCTACTCCTACATGCATCCTCCTCTCTAGGTATTTTGATAGACTATCGCGATCGAGGGACCCGGTCGAAATCGATAGGAGCCTCGCAGCTAAACCTAGAGAGTATACCAGCCCATCGATAGGATTATCCGCTACGTAGCGTATCAACCCCCTCCTCCCATCTATCACGAGTCCACCGTCGATTACCTCTCGAAATCGATTAGATACGACTAATACTATGAAGCCTAGCCGTTGAGCTTTAGATAACACCCTCTCTAAAGCTAAAGGGTCATCCCCTAAGATTATAAGTAGTCCTGGAGCTGCACCTGAGATCAGCTTGAAAGCATAGCTTCTAGCTTCACTATCATCCACCGGCTTTATGGATGATCGAGAGGTAGTGAAGTATAGTAGACTCTTCAACTCATATAACGATAGTATAGCTAAGCTCCTAATCGACGGTTCTGGATGGGATAATAGCTTAATGGCGTAATCCAGGATTACTACGAGATCGTCTACACTGGATGCGGCTTTACCTAGAAGTATACTAGATAGCGTTAAAGGGAAACGCTTCATACAATCCTCTATAGCTTTAGAGTATCTATCTCTAACGATATCCAACAACCCGTCTAGCTCTTCTACGAGGAGATCTACGCGATTCCTAGATTCTAGATCACTAGATTTCAAGCTATTCGATAAGTATAGATGCCCGGCGCTTGATGTAAACATTTCTTTTGTAAAGTCTAGAGCTATACATAGATGAAATTCGATACATTATCTACGAATCTAGCATCAGAAAATTAGATTTAATATCAGAAGGCCAACCACTATAACACTCCATAACATCCTAAAATTTCTAAGACAATTCTAAACCTAGCTATGAATTCCACACATCCCTCCACTCCTATGAACAAACTATCATGATATGGTGGCAGTACCGAGGAGTGGCTGAAAACCTAGCAGGACAAGGGTAAGATTTAAGAGATCTACCGAACTCCACAAGAATGGAGAGCGGTGGATTCGTAATGAAAGTCGGAACCGTATTCTGGCATAGGAACGGAGCCTCCTTCATAGAGGAGTTCGATTTCTACAGGGATGCAGGGTTCGACGGGGTTGAGGTTACGATATCGGAGGCTTCCGAACCTATACAGCCTCTCTCTGCGAGAGGATACTTGAGGATAGAGAGTTTATTCGATGATGCTGAGAAGCTCCTCGAGGCTAGCCGTAAGACGGGGTTGGAAGTGCATAGCGTTAGAGGTGGATTGCTATGGAAGTATCCGCTTAACTCTCCAGATCCAAGCGTCAGAGATAAGGCTTTCAGAATCGTGGAGAAGGGGTTAGAGGTGGCTAATAGGCTTAGAGCTACGAGTCTACTCTTAGTACCGGCCGTTGTGACCGAGGATACACCATACGAGGAGACATACCAGCTAGTCCTACAGACTATTAGAAGGCTATCTAGGAAGGCTGAAGAGGAGGGGGTATACCTATGCATAGAGAACGTGGAGAATAACTTTCTATTAAGCCCGCTTGAGATGCGTAGATTCGTAGATGATGTAGGAAGTGATATGGTGGGAGTATACTTGGATGTAGGGAACGTACTAGCTAGATATCAATCATATCCTCAACACTGGATAAGAATACTAGGCGGAAGGATAAAGAAGGTACATTTGAAAGACTACTCTGAGAGGACGAAGAGTATAACATACATCCTCCAAGGAGATGTAAACTGGCCTGAAGTTATCAGAAGCCTGAAAAACATAGGCTACAAAGATTATCTAACAGCTGAACTACAACCGTATAAATTGCTTCCAGAAAAATTCTTCAAGCATTTAGCAGAAATAATAAGAGAATTAATTATCTCATCGTAAAATAGGGGGAGTACATGAAACGGGTTTTTGTAATCGGGTTAGATGCGCTCTCACCGAAACTTGTCGAAAGGTTTGCGAATGAAGGTGTATGCCCAAATTTCAAGTGGATCATGGATAATGGCGGTTTCTCTAAAGCTCTTCCAGCTATCCCAGCGCAAACCCCTGAGAATTGGACTACCATAGCAACGGGGTCTTGGCCTGGGACTCATGGAATAGCCGTCTGGGGTAGGCATAGTTACGGTGAAACCGTTATGGAGAAGCATGGAGATGAAGCTATGTCCTCAAACCTCTGTAAGGCTGAATACCTCTGGGAAGCTGCTGCAAGGCAAGGTTTAAGAAGCATCCTACTATACTTCGTAGGTTATCCGCCGACAACCAATATAACAATCCATGTAGACTGGTTCTGGAGACCTGGGCTATTCTACTTTGAAATATGCCCGAACGCCTGTTACGTCCACGGCATCTCACAGCATACACGTAAAGAAGGAGGATTTCAAATCATTCCCGTCGAATTTAGAAGGGCGGAATGGATTAATACGCCTAAGAGTTATAATCCTCCATTAGAAGCCAAGATAGAGGTTCAGCCTAAGCCTAAAGGTAGAGGTGTGACGTATTATGCTTTACTTTTAGATTCAGATGGATGTGGATATCAAGAACTACTCCTCTCGAAGGAGAGAGACGGATCCAAAGTTTTATGCTCTCTTAAAGAGGGCGAATGGAGTGGATGGTTGAGAGAGATTTTCATCGTAGAAGGTGAGGAGAAGGTTGGAGCTGTACGGTTTAAACTCGTTAAACTCTCTAGGGATGGAAGAGAGCTTATTCTCTATAGGTCTCAAGTATATCCTCTTTCCGGCTTTACCCATCCACCAGAGATTGGCGGTGAACTTACTGAAAAATTTGGACCCTACATTAACGAGGCGGTCTCTACAGCTTTCTTCGCCGGATTTGTCGATGAGAAAACCTTAGTCGAAGAGTTCGAGTATCAAATAAGGTGGATTTCTAATGCTGCTAGATATCTGATGGATAAGTATAATGCTTCCCTCTACATGATGCATTGGCACTTCATCGATGCATTGCAACATACGGTTCTAGGTATGGCTGATCCCGTCGGCGGAATGTATGATCCAGATAAGGCTGAGTGGGCTTGGCATCTCCTTAGATTGGGATACCAGATAGCTGATAGGCTTGTTGGAGAATTCTTGAGGTATCTAGATGAGGAGACATACTTAATCGTAGTCTCAGACCATGGGAATTCGCCGAACAGAAAAGTATATTCGATTCTGAAAGCTTTAGCTGATAGGGGATTAATAGAAGTAGAGGAGTATGAGGGGAAGCGACGCGTTAATTGGGCTAAAAGCAAAATCTTCATAGATCTAACAAATATTTATGTGAATTTGAAAAGCAGATATAAGATGGGCATAGTCGAAGATTCAGAGTATGAAGATATTAGGAAGGAGGTTATAGATGTGCTTAGAAGTTGTAAAGATCAGGATGGGGAATATGTAGTTGCTTTTGCTCTAAGAAGAGAAGACGCGTCTATAGTAGGGCTCTGGGGTGAACATGTAGGCGATATCGTTTTCGCTTATTCACCGGGTTTCACGTGGGGCCATATCCTTTTAGGTTCCGATGGTTCTGTAAGGGTTGGAGGTGCAAATCACGGCCCCCAGATACCTACAGCAGAAACAGAAATCTCATCAAACTATGCAACTTTCATGATCGTGGGGAAGGATATTAAGAAAGGTTATGTAAGACCTATCGATAGGGTTGGACCGGTCAAACTTGTGGATATAGCACCAACGATATCATACATATTAGGTATAAAGCCGCCAAGACATTGTCAAGGAAGCATACTTTACGACTTTTTCGAAGACTGGGATATATCAGATATGAGACGCGAATGGAGACCTATGAAGTTCCCAGAGAGATTGCCCCTTATAGGGGATGTAACGGATATTCTGTGATTAAAGTATTAGCTCGGCAGATGTCTCATAGAAACTATTTAAAATATTTTTAGTGCGAGTAAAGCCAGCAACAAACTTTTCTTTCATTTAAAACTATTTCTGGTGGTCTCTCCTTGAAGCATTTTTCTGTAGCATTCGCGCATCTATTTGAAAATTTGCATCCTAAAGCCTCAAACTCCTTAACTTCTAATCCTGAAAGTTTTATTTCCTCCCTCCATCTCAACTTCGGATTCGGCTTAGGGATGCTTTCTAGAAGAATTTTTGTATATGGGTGAAGCGGTTCCTCTAATACTTCCCTTGTATTCCCATATTCGACCATGCTTCCCCTATACATCACCATTATGTAGTCGCTTATATAGTAGGCGGTGGATAGGTCATGTGTAATATACATGATGGAACTATAAAGCTTTTCTTTAAGCTCGGAAAAAATGTTTAGAATACTCATTCTAAGAGTAGCATCAACCATAGAGACTGGTTCATCAGCAATTAATAGATGCGGCTTTGTTATCAAGGCACGTGCTATAGCTACTCTCTGAAGTTCACCACCTGAAAATTCATGCGGATATTTACCCTTAACCCTCTCAAAATCCAATCCAACGATACTGAATGATTCTTCGATGACTTTTTCGAGGCTACTACGATCTACTTCCAGATAACTTAGCGCAGTAGAATAAAGATACTCGTCAACTTTCCTTAGTGGATTGAATGATTCGTATGGGTTCTGGAAAATAGGTTGGACATCTTTTCTAAAATCTTTCCTCTCCTTCTTATTAAGCTTGAAGATATCCTTACCTCTATACAATATGCTACCGCTTGTTGGTTTTTCGATACCCAGTATCATTTTAGCCAACGTGGACTTCCCGCTTCCGCTCTCACCTACTATGGATAAAATTATTTTCTTATCATCCATAAACTTTAAACTTATGTTATCTACAGCTGTTAGTTTTTCTCCAAAATAAATACCTCCTATCTTGAATATTTTTGTGACATTACTAACATCTAATAATATATTGCTAGACACAGCTCTCACCCTAAACCATATGGCAGGCTACTAAACGGTTTGAATCAACATCTCTTAAGGGTGGTTCTTCCCTTCGACATATATCTTTTGCATAAGGGCATCTAGGATTAAACCTACAGCCTGGCGGAGGATTAATTAATGAGGGGGGTTTCCCGCTTAAACTTAGCTTTCTGGATTTATCCCCTATCTGCGGTAATGAATTTATAAGGAAATACGTGTATGGATGTAAAGGTTCCTCAAAGATATCTTCCGTAGAGCCAACTTCAATAATCTTTCCTGCATACATTATAAACATTCTTTGAGTAAGCTCCGCATGAACATTCATATCATGAGTAACCATAACTAACGTACTTTTTTGCTTCTTCTGTATCCTACCTAATAGCTGAATGATACCTCTCTGTACGATGACGTCTAATGCTGTAGTAGGTTCATCTGCAAATATTATCTTCGGCTGCAATATCGTAGCTAACGCTATAACTATTCTCTGCCTCATACCACCACTTAGCTGATGCGGGTAAGATGTTAAAACTTCTATAGGTAAACCGAGACTATCTAGATATTTCGCAATACTTTCTTCGATTAGCGTTTTATCAAAAGTTTTAGTTTTATGTTTAATTAAATTAATAAAATGATCCTTGATACGCATAGTAGGATTAAGAGAGCCCATAGATCCTTGTGGTATGTATGCTAAATAATTTCCCCATATATTTTCTAATTCTTTTTCACCAAGTGAAAGTATGTTAATTACTTTATTTCCTAAATCATATATAATTTCACCGCTATATACATTAAGAGGTGGAGAAATTAAACCGTATAGCACCTTAATTAGAGTGGATTTTCCACATCCAGATTCGCCAGCTATACCAACTATTTCATTTTGTTTTAATGAAAAATTTACTCCATCTACAGCATATACATTATATTCGCTATATAATTTATGGATTGTATAATACGCTCTTAAATTACGTACGTACATAATATTTTCTTTACTATGCAAGATGGATCACCTCAAACGAGTACGTGGGTTTAAATATTCACTTAACCCTATTGATATAATGTAGAGTGATATAAATAGTATTATAGAGAATACTATAGGAGTTAGAATCCACCATAATAATCCAGTAAAAAGTGCTTGATATCTTAAAGACCAATGCAACATTGTCCCTAAAGTTGCTTCATCCATACTTGATAAACCGAATATAGCTAACGTTATTTCGGTACCCATACTCATTATAATCCTATTTATAAAGGCAGATGAAACCCATGGGAAAATGTGTGGTAAATATTGACTAAATAGAATTCTTGTAGTACTCATTCCTGAAAATGTTGCTACGTATGTGAATTCTCTTTCTCTCAAGCTTAAGACCATAGATCTCACATTTCTAACAGGCGCACTCCATGTCAGTAAACCTATAAGTATCCCGATCAATGGTACACTTAATTGTCCTCTTAACATAGACGCTATTAATATTAGAATCATAATGTTAGGTATGACATGAAATGTATCCGCAACTGTTATTGTTAATTTATCTAACAATCCTCCTTTATACGCAGCAAATGGACCTAGCACCACACCTACGAGTAAACCGACCGCAGACCCCAACACTCCGATGATGATAGAATTCCTTAAAGACAATGAAAGAAGCCAGAATACATCCTGCCCTAACGCTGTCGTTCCTAAAGGATATTTTAAGGATGGGGGCTTGCTTATAGGAGCTACGTTCCATCTTCTAGGATCATAAGGTGCAAATAAAGACACTATAAATCCAAGTATTAAGCAAAAGATTAATAAAGTTAGTCCAAAGGAAAAAGATTTATTTTTTCTGAGAAATGCTATGAATTCATGTCGCATAGACATAGTTTCCACCTATCTATACCTTATTCTTGGATCCACAAGCGGATATAAAAGATCTAATAGGAGAGTGGCGAAAGCTATGCTTATGATAGAGTATGTACATATACCCATTACTAGATTGTAATCTCCGTTTAGTATAGCATTTTGCAATAATGTACCTATACCTGGATATGCGAAGATAACTTCCATAGCTAAGGCTCCTGTGAATATTCCTCCTAAAGATAGAGCTAAACCTGTAACTCTTGGGAGAAGACAATTACGTATAATGTATCTGTTTACTATAGTTCTTTTGGGTATTCCTAATGATTCTGCAAACTCTACATAGTCTTCTACTTTTGTATTAATAACTAGTGCACGCATAGTTATAAATTGTCCTCCATATGAAACTATAATAAGTGATAAAGCTGGAAGAGTAGAATGATATATTACATTTAATATGAATTCTAGTGAAAGAGAAGCTTTCATACCTATAGACATGCCCCCCATCATTGGAAATATAGGAATAGCATATGAAAACAGCATTATTAGTAGTAAAGCCATAATATAGTATGGAATCGGATTCACAATAACTGCAAAAGCTGAAAGTGATTTAGCCCATTTCCTATCGTTAAAATATCCTGCAAATCCACCTATAATATTTGTGATAAACCATGAAAGTAATGTACATGTCATTAATAACCCAATCGTCCATGGTAAACTATTACCTATAATCTTACTTACTGGTGTCGGGAAATTTGCTAGTGAAGGACCGAAATCTCCAACTATCACACGTCTCCAAAAACCTATGTATTGCTCTAGTAAGCTACCTTTAAGCCCGTAAATTTCCATTAATGCATTACGGAGATATTCTACTTCTTTCGGATCTTGATAGTCCAAGTACGCTAGGAAGCGTGATAGAACCGTTTCGACAGGATTAATCGGTGACAAACGTGGAATTACAAAGCAAAGAGTAATACCTAGATACACGACGATAGCAAACACCATAAGACGGGAAAGTACATATGCAATTCCACTACTTATTTTCAACCCCCACACCCCGCACATTAGTCAAATTCATTCATCAATATAAAATTTTCGCCCCCCGACACTGAGAAGTATAGGGTGATAACGATAACGAATAAGGAGGGTAGGCCTGTCAACGTCGTAACCTTCGCCGAGGAGGCTGAGCGTATAGCTGTCCCGAAGGCTAGGCCTGAGGAGGTTGAGGAAGCAGTCGAAGCCGTCGAGAAGGAGATTCCTGAACGCGTAGTCGAAGCTCCGCAGGTCGATTGGGGTTGGATACGCGGTATCGTAAGCCGTATCGAATCCTGGCTGGGAGGTATGGAGCGTCAAGCTGAGG
>CAZBGY010000015.1:36308-38522 GCA_964491605.1 uncultured Candidatus Bathyarchaeia archaeon | reverse complement strand
TGTAGTACATCGTTCTACCCTCATGATTCCCGACATAGATGTTCAATAGTATCGGCATACCGGCGACAACCTCCCTCGGATAATCGCCTATCTTCCCAGAAGGTCCTAGAAGACCGAGCTCGCTAAAAGGCTCGATAACCCTTCTAGTAGAGAGAGCTTGGACCCCTGCGAATACGCCTACGACGATAACTATAGCTGTTAAAACTGCTAAGACCTCCTCATCGAAGATCCAGCTCATAGGTATACCCCTCACCCCCACCAAATGCTCTTCCATGCGGAATCCTCACAGCTACAGAGATAATTGAAGCTGCAATCCAGAATCCGCTTATAGACTATCTCAGGATGAGTGTAGCTAAATCTATGAGTAAGTTGGCTAATCGAAGACTTATAGAGAATACGTTACTTAGGTATCGATGCATCCTAGTTGCGTTTATCTAGAGCTCGGGTTAACGGTATTAGGACTACTGCTAATGGATGATACCGGGATTTTAACTATAGCGGTTTTATTCAGGGTATGATCCTTTCTCCTATCCTTCTCTAGAGGTTTCTCCGCTTTTAGATCCTTCTTCACTCTTCCTAAGCTCATCTTCTATCTCCTTCTCTATTTCTTCGATCGGTTTCGGTGGCGGTGTTGTGGCGAGTGTATAGCCTATCCATGCTAATACGCCTAATACTGCTCCGACTGCTATGAATCCTGTTAGCTGTAGGGTTAGCATAGCCCATCCTGATAGGAATACTAGCCATCCGTAGACTATTATTCCTAGGATGCTCGCGATGCATATCGCTAATCCGATAGCCTGATCCCTACTCACATCCATCACCATATCCTGAACGGTTCGTTAAGATACATGAAACCTAGATATAACCGGTAGGATTCATCCATAAGCCACAGCTTAACCTGAGGAGCAAACTTGAAGACTCCTCTACTCTCGAAGCATTTAAGCATCTCCCCAACCCTCCTCAATCCAGCCTCCAAAGCCTTAACCCTAGGAGGAGCGAGAAACCTTAGTATATCCCTAAGCTGGGATACCACAACCCTACTAGATATAACGCCAACACGCCTAGCGAACAGGAGGCAGGCTCTAAGGAAAGCCTTCTGAACCATACTAAGCCTACGAAACACACCATTACGCACACCAACCCTAACATAACGCTCAAGCTCGGAATACGAGATAAGGCTACTCATCGATTCACCACTCGAGGGAAGATTGTCGTTAAATATACATTAGGATACATTAAAGTTAGAGTATGATTATTAATAAATATATAAGATTTACGGTTTTGAGGGCTGTATTTATCTAGGATACTCTCTGGTAGATAATCGGTAACGGAAAGATCTATCTTGGAACGGTGCTTCTACATCGTCCCTGTTACCTGGTAGTTAATGTTTATCGAAGCTTATGAAGCAGGATGGGTAGGGAAAGTTTGTATATAACTGGTAGCTTCTAGAGACCTAGAGGAACTCTAGGTTCGCCGCCTCATTCAACCCCAACCCTTACGAATGAAGGGTTGAACTGGGAGTGGCGGTTAGGGATGCTATACTCGGAGGCGTAGCTGTAAACTTCCATGAGAGAATAAAGTACTTATATCCATAGGGAGGAATTATAGCTAAACACCCTAGTATGGGGGGCGTCCGTATCCTCCATAACATTGAAACATGCTTTCAAAGAGTTGAGCAGCTAGCTCCACTGGATTGGAGAAGCTTGGAAGATTCTACGTCCGCCTTAGACTCCACTCCTCATCTAAATAACGTTTATAGGTAACACTTCTACCTATCTTCAGTTAAATTGTATGGTTCGAGGAGTGGTGGATGCTGGTACGAGTACTCAGAGTGGGATGGCTACGATTCCTGGTAATGCTGGATATCTTAAACTCGAGTCTAGCTCGATATATACGCTCTTGAGAGTTGGAATCGGGATCGAGGAAAGTTGGATGTGTTAAACCTTTCTAGAAGGGCAGACGGTTATTTTAAGCGTACGGGAATCCCAGGTAGGAGGTTTTTATAAATGGAGTATGCGATAGCTGTTCAAGAATTGACAAAGTATTACGGAGATGTAACGGCGGTAGACCATATAAGCTTCGAGGTTGAGAAAGGTGAAATCTTCGGTTTTTTAGGTCCGAATGGAGCTGGGAAAACGACGACTATCAGGATATTAACGGGTTTAATAAAGCCTGACTGGGGTAAAGCCTTTGTAGCCGGATACAGCGTATCGG
>CAZBGY010000015.1:34267-36208 GCA_964491605.1 uncultured Candidatus Bathyarchaeia archaeon | reverse complement strand
CAGCGTATCGGTGTTGTTCCAGAAGTTTCAAACGCCTATGTAGATCTTACGGCATGGGAAAACCTAGTCCTAATAGGTAAGCTTTATGGCATCCCATCGCGAAAACTTAGGGAGAACGCTGTGAATCTTCTAAAAGAGTTTGGATTATACGAGGTTAAGGATAAGCTTGTCAGAGCCTTCTCAAAAGGAATGAAGCAGAGGCTTCTTCTATGCATGGCTTTAGTTAACGATCCGGAAGTACTTTTCCTAGATGAACCGACATCAGGGCTTGATGTTGAGAGCGCGAGGCTACTAAGGGAGAAGATAGCTCGATACAATAGGGATGGGAAAACGGTTTTCCTATCAACCCATAACATGGAGGAGGCAAATCAGCTATGCCATAGGATAGCTGTGATAAATCATGGGCGGATAGCAGCTATAGATACTCCTGAAAACCTTAGAGCTCAGAGTATGGAGCTTCAATACATCGAAGTAGTCTTCGATAAAACCGTAGATGCAGAGTGGTTCTCAGAAAACTCGAGCATAACCAGGGCTATATCTTCAGGCAATAAGATGCGTATCTATACGGCCGACCCATCCGCTGTAATAGAGTTCCTTGTGGAGTATGCCAAGAGGAGTAATCTACGTATTTTAAGCCTAAACACTATGATGCCATCCTTAGAGGATGTATTCCTGAAACTCATAAGGGGGAGGGGGCGGTGATCCGATGAGCAATCCTACAGAGCAGTTTAAACGTTCCCTCGTCATAGCTAGAAAGAATATCAAGATCTACTACTTAAAGGGGCCTGTCATAGTCTTTGGGCTTATCTTCCCGCTTTTTCTAGCTTTAGCCTACGTTATCGGACGGAACATACCGCTTAAAGAGGTTTTACCAGGGCTGATCGGCATGACGACATTCTTTACAGCTACATCCGTCGGGCCCTCGATAGTACCTTGGGAGACACGCTCAAAAACCCTTGAGAGGCTTTTATGCTGCCCGGTAGCCCTATGGACGATTATAGTCGGGGATATGCTCTCATCCTTCATCTTCGGGCTCATCATATCGGTTATCCCGTTAGCCTTAACGTTAACTTTAGGCATTCAGCTGCTAAACTTCATAGCACTCCTCCCCGGGTTGATAATAGCAAACCTATGCTTTGCAGCTCTAAGCGTATTGCTCTCGGCTTATCCGCCGACAGATATACCAGCTACAACGATGATGCTATCATCCCTAGTCAAATTCCCACTAGTCTTTATAAGCGGGGTTTTCATACCAGTGGAACAGCTTCCCCAATGGGGAATGATCATAGCCTCGATTTCTCCACTAACATACTTCACAGATATGGTTAGACAGCTTTTCATAAGCAAGGGCTTCTACCCACTAGCATTAGACTACTTAGCACTCATAGTCTTCACAGTAGCATTCACCTTCACGGCGATAAAGCTACACGAGAAAACTCTCGCAAAACGGTTAAGCGGCTAGGTTAAAGCCCTAAACATAGAGAGTATCAAGTGAGGGGGGTTGCGTTAATCATCCGTAAGCCTGTAGGTGAAGAATCCCGGTATCGTCTCCCCCTATTCTAGGCTACGTTAACTTCCATGTAGCTCATAAATTTACGCTTTCTCAGCATTACCAGCACTTAACATTCTATGATGGTACATCCTCGCCGCGATGGATAGTGCAGCGGCAGCCACCCCTAAGAAGAAAGAGTGGGTGAAAGTCGTGGTCGTTATGATCGCGACTTCTGCGTGGATATTCAAAATGCTACTCGATAATCGTATCGTCGATGACCCTATCAACGGAGCTATCGGGGTTGGAGCTATTATATCTGGGGCTATCGCGTTGATTGCTATCGGCATAGCATATAGCGATAATGCTAGTATACCGATGAATCCGATGGTTACATGCAACGATCGCTTCCACCCGAACGATAGGAGTTGTTCTGAGTAGCTTTCCGCCGG
>CAZBGY010000015.1:0-34167 GCA_964491605.1 uncultured Candidatus Bathyarchaeia archaeon | reverse complement strand
GCAACGATCGCTTCCACCCGAACGATAGGAGTTGTTCTGAGTAGCTTTCCGCCGGTTTAGCCGTGTAGACGATGAGAGCGAACCAGTTCCTCCTCACCATACTACAGCCTCCTACCGGCTTCCGCCGAATAGCTCTCTGAGCCTACCGAGGTCTGATACCTGAACTATGATGCAGTTGATGTCGATGTAGAGATCGCGGAGCTGGATGCCCTCAGTATAGGCTGGCTGCTCGACACCGTTAATGATATCGACGAGGATTCGCAGTGCGTTAGGGTTTGTGGATGAGAGGGGGAAGCTGAGGATGCCGATGTAGTTCGCCTCGATAACCACCCGCTCTCTCAGCTGAACCGTGAACGACCATGTACTGTTCCTCACGGTGAAGCTGAACTGGTTGATAGCGATCCGCTGATGCATCAGCGGATTGGTGGTATTCAGCTTCAAGGTGGCGATCCCTGTTGAATTATCGAACATTAATCCTACAAACCTCGGAATCTTAAAGCCGCTCGGATCGACATCGAGAACGGATAAAGTCGAATTTAGATCACCAGCTTGACTTAAGCCAATCGAGCTCGCTAGCCTCCGCAGTTGCGGAGGGAGGAATACTCCTAAAAAATCGCCTGTCAACATGCATGGTACAAGAACACACGATAACGGGATAAGTATGGAGATGGAGGTAATAGCTCTTAAACCCCACTTAACCCTATCCAACTAAACAACCCCCTATATTCGATACACTATAACGCAATATAAATCCCTAACCCAACAGCTTATTTAAAGTCACTAATCCCAGCACGCTAGGATGCTACTAAATATCCTCTGCTCGATATTCTCTTATAGATTAGCGATGCTTATAAGCGAAGGATTGCTTAGTGGGTGCTCCAGCTTTGCCTAGACGATTTAGAAGGCATCGTTTAGAAGCTTTACAGGCATAAAGTTACCTAAAGACTTCTACGTCTTAAACTTGAGGGGATAGCGGGCCCGCCGGGATTTGAACCCGGGACCACCGGCTCCGAAGGCCGGTACGCTATCCTGACTGCGCTACGGGCCCTCGGCTAGCTGATACTCTATAGACTCTTTTATTTATTGCTTTTTATTCATGGTATCTAGCTTATCTCCGGTTTAGCTTGTTTCGCAGCGATACTTTTATCCATCTCTAAGAGCTTCGTAGAAGTTTGAGGGTTACTTTAGATGCCTTATGTGTTAAGGTTGTTCGATCCTTGGCGTAGTCCTATGTGTACCTGTCCTCCCAAGTATAGTCTATCTCCCTACACTGGATGCGGTCATATGTGTAGGTATTGCTATATAACCTCGTACATTAGATATGGGTTTAAGCCTAGGGTTAAGGGGAGGCTTATCTCCAGGTTGCTTATAGATCTTAGGAGCGCGGATCTATCGATACCTGTATCCATCTCTAATAGTTCTGATCCGTACACCCCTGAGGAGCGTGTACTGAAGATTACACGCGAGGTTCTGAGGATTTTAGCTTCCACCGGTTGTAGGGTGATAGTTTTAACGAAATCCGATATGGTTGTTAGGGATATCGATATTCTACGTAGAGGTATGTTTACCGTTAGTATAACCGTAACTACGGTGGATGATAGGATCGCAAGAATCCTAGAGCCCTACGCCCCTCCATCATCATCTAGGATTAAAGCTTTGAAAATACTCTCGAATACAGGTATACCATGTTCAGCTAGGATAGATCCTGTAATCCCAGGGGTTAACGATGATTATGAATCTATGGTTAAGCTTGTCAGGAAGCTCTCTGAAGCCGGTGTGAAGCATATAGCTTCATCGACGTATAAGGTTAAACCCGATAACTTCAAGCGTATTATCGAAGCTATACCTGAGAGATCAAGGTTGCTGCGGAGGCTATACTATGATGAAGGCTCCGTTATCCATGGAGCAAGGTATCTACCCTCCAAGCTTAGATTGGATTATATGCGTATGGTTAAGGAGGCTGTCGAAGCGTATGGTATGACATTCTCCTCTTGCCGTGAGGGGTTCCCTGAACTACAGAGTTCACCCACATGTGATGGAACGCATCTCATACCATCGATTAAGAGCGATAGGTTAAGGCTAGGGCTGGATAGCTATGGTGTCGATGGAATCGGGTAAGCTTCGCCGTACACCTTCTTAGCCCCCCTCCTATAAGCTTCCACCATAGCTTTTATATCTCCGCCATACACCCTGCGACACTCATCTATAAGCCTCAATGTCTTCCTGATACCGTACCTTATGACTACGCTCATGAGATTGCATATAATCCTATTCCTAGATGAAAGCTTAAAGTATTCCTTCATGAGTATGGGTGTCCATCTAAGGTTATGCTCCCAGCATTCGAGTATAAGCTCGGAATGCTTAACCGTTAAATCTTCAAGCTTAAACGATCTAACCTTATCTTTGAGGGATCCGGCTGATACGAAGAATAAGGGTACTATAAGACTCTTAAAAGATCTGAGTTTCCTTACAAGCTCTATACTGTAATCTACATCTTTAGGCTCCTCACCCGGTAAGCCTAGTATCATCGTACCGCATGGAACCCAGTTATTATCAGAGAGTATCTGGAAAGCTTCTACTACGATATCAGGCCAATCATCAGGTCTGAAAGGTTTACACTTACCCCTCATATGCACGGACATTATCCTAGGACTACCGGTCTCTATACCGGTCTGCCCGCTTATCCATCTACCCCTAGATAAACCTAGGAGCGAAGATAATTCCTCTATAAGTCTAGGTGTAGCGACAACCGTCGATAGTGTGAAATGGCTTATACTCACCCCGGTAACGCCGGGCTCCGATAATACGGATTTAAAGAGCTTCAAGACGGCTTCAGGATTAGCTTCTATACCTTTAGCACCATACCTCAATACATCCTCCCCATGAAGCAGCGGATTCTTACCACCTCTAACCGTAACCCTAACTTCAGCTAGTATATCGTCTATAGGTCTGCATCTGAACTTCAACATAGTAGGTACGCAGAATGCGCAACCTCTACCGCACCCTCTAGATATTTCTACTAACCCGCATACAGCCGGCCTTCTTATTATAGGCATTTCATCGACATCGACTATATCCCCGTAGACTATGCTAGGTATCTCCTCCCCTCTAGCAGCTTTCTCGAATAGTGGACCTACAACCTTCTCACCCTCACCTATAACTACGCAATCTATTCCAAGCTTGCTACGCGTCTCTCCATCCTCGAGCTGCCATGCACCCGGTCCACCGACTATAACCCTAATATTCCTACGATACCTCGCTATGGATTGGTTGGATAGAAGCTCCCTGAATTTGATAGCCATGTACGCTTCCCCACCGAGTATCTCTGTGAACGTAGTCGTAGCAGGACCTATACCTAGCGGATCATTCTCGGATACACCTATAACCCTAGTCGAATCCCCTACGAATCTATCTATGTAATCTGGGTGAGCTACTGCTACCTCATCTTCACCGAAGCCGTAATCTAGGAGGGCAGCTTCTATCTTCCTTAAACCATAACTCGCGTAAAGGGGGGAGCCGCTCCTATCCACCTTCACAGAAGGACAGAATATATTGAAGTAAACCCAATCAGGTATAACCCCTTTAGGTATACATGCGCTGAAACCCATGAATACAGCTCCGCCATACTCACTCATCAGAGTCCTATCAGATGTAAGTACTATCTTATAACCTTCCAAAGATTACCACCGGGATTAAGTATGATAAAGCTTAATCCCTCTAAATATTAGGTTTAGGATAAATATTAATGTCTTTCGTCTAATCAAATTGATCCAGTAGGCTTGAAGAATCTTAAACCCGAGATATTCAGGAAGAGGATCATAGTGGAAGGGTTATACGACGTCGAAGTATCCGAAGAGTTCGTAGAATCCCTCCTTATCGATCTTAGTAGGATTCTACATATGGATATCTTAGTAGGTCCCATAGTATTCTCACCAGATAGGTATTCTAAGCTACATCATGGTATTGGAGGATATCTAGCTTGGGTTGGATCCGGGGTTTCCATATACACATGGAGGGAGCATAGATTCTTCACGTTAGACGTTTATAGCTGTATAGATTTCGATACGGATACGTTACTATCCTTCGTATCCTCGAAGCTTAGATGCAGCGAGATCGTATGGTGTGAGGTACGCTACGAGGATTAGACATCATACCCTTTACTCCACATATCTTCAGCGTAGTATGCAGCTTCAGATCCATATCTGTGCGAAGCTAGCATGATGCTATACTCGTAGTTACGGTTTAGAGAATCCTCGATCCAGTCATGGCTACCGGCTAAGACATAGAATCTATCTACGACTAGGAGCTTAGTATGTATAGTAGCGTTTTTATCTCCATCCAATCTTACGCATACACCGTAGGATTTGAGTCTAGCTATGGTTTCTGGATAGCTTACGACAACATCCTCATCGAATAAGATCCTTACATCCACACCCCTTAGATGAGCGGCTATAAGCATATCCACCAGTAGGTTAGCATGATTATCCCTACCCGTAGGATTATACTCGGCTAAGTACATTACTAGGTATACGCTATCCCTAGCATCCGCTATCAAACGATATGCCTCCTCGAAATAGCTCCTATCAGGTATAAGCTTCACAGTTATATCTACGGACCCCCTCAGCTTCAGATACTCACCGCTAACTAGATCTAACGTTTCTTCGAGCTTGGAAAGCCTATCCATAAGCTCCAACCTAGCCTCCTCTATGGAGGCCAGCTCCTCAGACATAGCCTCTAAGATGGAGGGTAACTTACCTATCTCTGGTTGAAGCTGGATATAGCATAGTAGATAGCCTAAAACTAAACCGAGTAGAAGTATTAAAACACATAGAAGCACATACCTGTACACCTTACGTACCCCCATATTCTACGAGCTTTAAAACCTTCTTCCCCCTCTCCTGAGGTATAATTCTTAGCTTCGCGGAAGTAAATTCCTTATAGAACTCTCTGCCTTCGAATAGCCTATCTAGGAATACCGCCAAGGCTGATACCTCCGAGTGCGGCTGGGATGTTACAGCTACATTCCAATCTGCAAGCCTATAAACTATACCCGGAACCTTCTCCGATCCCACTATCACAAGTTTATCAGCCGGATCCATTCTGATAGAATCTATGACATCTAATAGTGGTAACCCGTACATGGTTAGATGTATAATCCTCCAACCGCTACTCTTATAATCCTCGATAACCCTACGCCAATCCCTCTCGTAGCGGATCGTGAACGGTCCACCCCAAACCTCGGTAATCTTGGATAGACTCCTCGAAACGGATGGATCCATATCGCCTGATATTATGATTCCATCAGCTCCGAAGGCTCTAGCAGCTAATCCTACATGGGTAGTTATCCTTCTATCCCTATGGATTCTATGACCCAGTCTCAGTATGTAGATCTTCAACCCTACGTTTAACCCTTCCCTCCGATACTGCTAATATATCGGCTACTGTTAACCCAGCTTCAAAACTATCGGCTACGTTAAACTTATAGGTTTTAGATGGAGTCTCCTCGAATAATCTTATCTTAAGAATCTTCTCAAGCTTGGTAGCTAATCCTACATCTGGTTTAAGCTTCCCAGCTTCTATCCTCTGTATAATCGATGATTTCTCGCCTATGATACGAGCTAGATCATCCACCTTCAATCCACTCCTCTCCCTAGCCTCCCTTACTATCCTACTATAATCTAGACGTAGTATCCTAGATTCAAGCTCCATCGATATATCATCCTTCTCAGGGTTCGCATACGGTTTAGGCTTACTACTAGTAGACTCTCTTCTAATCTCACGTATTATCCTAGCTTTAGCTTTGGATGCGCATTCACCGCAAACCTCGACTATAGCCCCCTCAACCTCTATCTTCACAGCTCTAGATACTTTCCTACCGCAGAGCTCGCAGATAGGCATATCTAGATACACCTTCCCAGAACTATTCAGACAGATTTATTTCAGTGTATTATGACGGTAAATAATATTTCGGTATGAGGGGGTTATCGAGTAGGGAAGCGCGTAGACTTATGAAGCAGATGGGTTTAAAGGTTAGTGAGCTGGATGGTGTGAGGGAAGTTATCATAAGGATGGAGGATAGGGAGATAATTATAGAGAATCCTAAGGTATCCATACTCGAAGTTTCCGGGCAGAAGATATTTCAGATCCTCGGCTCTGCTAAGGAGAGGGTAACCGGGAAAGCCGAGGTAAGGGTATCCGAGGAGGATGCTCAGCTAATCGCAGCTCAACTCAATGTACCTATAGAAGAAGCTATAGCTGCGTTAAAGGAGACTTCTGGAGATATAGCTGAAGCTATAATGCTGATACAAACGCGCAGGAAGCTCAGCTAGCCTATAACGGGACGAGATTAATCCTAATAAATTCTACTCCGTAGAGGTAGATACTTTAGGTGGATATTCTTGGGTATATAACGCTAAATAAGCTGTCGATAGTAGTTATAATCTGGTATGGCTGGGATACGCATAGCTACCGTATGCCTAGCATCTAGAGGCTACCCTACAGTCGATGAGAATCGTAGATATGCGTTGAAGCTTGTCGATGAAGCATTGAAGATTAACCCTGATCTAATATGTCTTCCAGAAGCATTCACTACATTCACTGTTAAGAAGTATAGACCTTTAGATAAACTCGCCGAAGAGATATCTGGGCCTACGGTTAAAGCCTTCTCTGAAAAGGCTATCGAAGGCTGTTGCTACATAATCTGCCCGATAATAACTAGACGTGATGGTAGGATATGGAATTCAGCTATAGTGATAGATAGATCTGGAGAGGTTGTAGGTGTATACGATAAGGTGCATCCGGTGACTAGCGTACCAGATTACACGGTATTCGAAGATGGCGTAACACCTGGTAGGGAGTACCCGGTCTTCGATCTAGATTTCGGACGTATAGGCATACAAATATGTTTCGATATATGCTTCCCTGAAGGATGGATCGATCTAGCTCGTAGAGGTGCGAAAATCGTATTCTGGGTATCGGCTTATAACGGAGGATTTCCCTTGCAGGCTTACGCTTGCCTTAATAAATACTATGTGGTATCATCGGTTCGCACGGATAGATCTATGATAATAGATCCATGCGGACGTATACTAGCAGAGACGGATTATATAATGAATGTAGCATACTACGATGTAGGCTTAGATTATATCGTATGCCATCACGACTTCAACTATAGTATCCCAGATATGATCATGCAGAGGTACGGTGATAAAGTTAGGGTTAGATCGTATAGGGATGACGATCTCTTCATAGTAGAGTGTATGGATGAAAGCATAAGGTTGGAGGATCTCCAGAGAGAGGTCGGCTTCGAAGGCTTCCAGCAATACATTGAGAGACATAGGTATGCGTACACCTGCATCCACGATGGAAGTATACCGCCACCTCAGAAGGCTGCTCACGGATCTAGACCCCAATATCAGAAATGGTTGTAGACAGTATATGGATGGGTGTAGGTGGCTTCTATCGCTTACCATCCCCCTAAATTAAGCGAAAAATTGATAATCATCCTCTGTAGATCTACTAGATATTAGGCGCGGTGGTGGTCTAGTCTGGTTAGGATAGGGGCCCCCCAAGCCCCTGATCGCGGGTTCAAATCCCGCCCACCGCATCAGATTCTACTTGGGATCAACGATGAAACAATATGACTCTAGCCCTCCTATATCATCGGTTCTCGTTAAGCCTGTTTCAGCCGATTGCAATCTTTCATGCACCTATTGCTTCTACCTACCTAAAGCTAGACTCTATCCTGAGGTGGAGACTCATAGGATGAGCGATGAGGTTCTAGCGAAGCTTATAGCTCAGATACTCTCGCTCTCAGCCGAGAGGGTATCCTTCTGCTGGCAAGGTGGGGAGCCGACTTTAGCGGGTATAGATTTCTATAGGAGGGTGCTTCGATACCAGTCTATGTTTAAAGCTCCCTTCCAAGTAGTCGAGAATAGTCTACAGACCAACGGTATGCTTATAGATGATAGATGGGCTAGCTTCCTATCCAGATACGATTTCCTAGTCGGTGTAAGTCTCGATGGACCTAGAGAGATACATGATTACTACCGTAGGAATCGCACCGGTTTAGGCTCCTATGAAGCCGTAGTCAGATGTATAGATACGCTACGTAGTTATGGCGTAAAATTCAATATACTAACCGTAGTTAACGATCGTAACGTTAGGGATCCTAGAAGCCTCTACAGATTCATGGTGGATATGGGGTTTAAATACCTCCAGTTCATACCATGTGTAGAAGTAGATTCTAACGGAGGGGTGGCAAGCTATTCGATATCACCGGAAGATTACGGTAGATTCCTATGCGAGATATTCGATGAATGGTTTAACGATGGCAGCCCTGAAGTCTACGTTAGGGATTTCGAGGATCTCCTCATATCCTATATCCTAGGTGAAACACCCAGCTGCATATTCGGACGTAGATGTGGAAGATATGTAGTAGTAGAGTATAACGGGGATGTATATCCATGCGATTTCTACGTGGATCGCAGATGGCTTCTAGGAAATATAATGGAGGATAGTATAGAGGATATAGTATCGAGCGAGAAGTTCATAGAGTTCGCATCTGCGAAGGAAAAACTCATCGAGAAGTGTAGAGATTGCAGATGGATAAGATACTGCAATAGCGGATGTCCAAGACACTGGGAGATTACAGGATACTCTGAAAACTATTTCTGCAGATCGTATAAAAGATTCTTCGAATATACTCATGAGAGATTTATAAAACTTAAAAACATAGTTGAATCAAGTTTAACGTTTAGAGTATCCTAACCAGATGCATCGATGCATCCTTCGGTACCATACTTTCCATCTCGGATTCAAGTTCCGTAAACGTTAACAGCACCGCGTCCAACCATATACTATCCGTAGATTATAGTACTCGCTCGGTACAAATGTCTGATCCTAGGACTTCATTCAGCTTGAAACCAGCCTTCCTCTGATAAGCATAGAACTCCACAATCCTATGAATCCTCGATGGATTCCTTCACTCTTCATACCGTTAAGTAGAATAGATTGTGAACTATCGAGTGAGCCTATACTTGAGCTCAGGGTGCATGGATCCTCAGACCGCACCTTTAGCTAGCTATGCCTAGGGAACCTGAGGCTGGCTCTAGTCAACAATCATAACCAATACCACTGGCCCCTATATTATTATATAAACGCACTGTTTTCCATAGAACAATGCGCTAAAGCATGGAAATAAGCTATCGTTCTCCATATAATAATAGTAAAGGATACCCCCTCTCCATGCATACTGTTGCATGGAGAACAATATATTGTTCTATGGAAAACAATAAATATTTTACTATATGTGGAAGCTGGTACTTAGTCGTGGATCTAGGTACCCTTTCTACTATTAGGCTATGAATTTATGATATTTTACCATTAAATTATGTTGGAAGAAAATTTAAATATGCAGCATTATATACTGAAAATAAAGGGCGTTGCCGTGATTGAAAAACCTAGTTATGTTAGAGCAACGGTTATGACAGGTTCTGGGAAAATAGAAATTCAATCCTTTGAGTATCCACATATTGATGAAAACTCTGCTATTATAAAAGTTGAAATGTGTGGAATATGTGGAACAGATAAACATGTATTCAAAGGTGAAGCTACTACACTTAGAGGAAAAACTATTTTCCCTATAATACCAGGCCACGAAATAATAGGCACAATTGTTGAGATAGGGAGAAAAGCTGCGGAAACTATGGAGTACTCAGGTAAAAAAACTGGAAGTAGGTGATAGAATAGCTGTTGCAGTTGAAGTTAACTGTGGTAAATGCTGGTACTGTAAGAGGCAGTTCGATAATATAACTTGCGAAAACCAGATCATGGCATATGGTGTTCGCCCACCTATTACAGAGCCACCTTTCCCACCGCTTAGAGGAGGATGGGCTGAGTACATGTACATATTTCCAGGGTCTATTCTCCACAAAATACCTGAGGATCTTCCAATGGAAGTAGCTGTATTTACAGAAGAAATGGCTGTAGCCTATAGTGCTATGCTTCGAGCGGCAAGGATGTTTCCTGGCATATACGAAGGATTTACTCCGGGATCTAGTGTAGCAATAATTGGTTGTGGACCTTTAGGTATTCTGCACGGTATCATGGCTAGAATCATGGGAGCTGATATCATAATATGTATAGATATAGCAGATAATAGACTAGATTATGCAAAACAAGTGTTTGCTGATTACATAGTTAATGCAAAAAAGACTACCCGCGAGGAGAGAATACAGATAGTCAAAGAGTTGACTGAAGATGTAGGACCAGATGTTATTGTTGAAGCAGCTGGCTACCCAGAACCTTTTGTAGAAGCGTTAGAGATGGTGAGAAAGAGTGGAGTGGTAATCGAAGTAGGTAATTGGGTTGACTCACCAATATCGGATATCACGATAAATGTTCAAAAATATATATGCTCCAAGAATATACATATCCATAGTGTATACCACTGTGGGTACAGATGGGATAGAGTTATTAAGATATTAAGTCGTTACAGAAAACAATATCCATTCGATAAGATGATAACCCATATGCTAAGTTTAGATGAATTAGTAAAGCAAATGCATACAATAGCATATGATCCTACTTCACATATCAAAGCTGTTGTTGTACCTCATAAACACTAGGACGCAGTAATACAGAGATAGATAATAGATTTTTATTTTCAAACCCAATTCCTAGGTAAGTTTACGAAAACTCTGAATGTGTATTGATCTCTCTAAAACACGAGGAACCCGATAGAATTCCTATAGATTTTGGTGGTACAGATGTAACAAGTATTCATGTTAATGTTTATCATAGTGTGCGTGCACTAGTCTCATTCTCGTGTTGATGTCTCACCCGCTTTCTCCTCGGTGGTGGTACTACCCTTGCTCTGCGTACATTCCTAATACTCATAGCGAGCCTGGAGGAAATGTAATTGTAGGAGATCAGATCGTGTTAAGATTCTAGAGGGAATGGATTCATATCATGTGGTTCATAGGATAGCGGAGGGGTAACTCTAGCTCCAGGTGGAGGCTGGATGTAACCCTGAGTTAGTAGTGGATCTTTTGTCTCCTTCATCCAGTTATATAGCTTATAACGCATATGCTTCAATACATCCCTATAGCTTGGATCATCAGCTAGGTTGATCCTTTCAAACGGATCCTTAAATAGATCGAATAACATTTCGACAGGCCTAATCCTATTGAAATATCCATATCTACGAGCAACCTCTTTAGATAAGCCTGGATCGACGTTTGGTGGAAGCCAGTATGGCCTCCACTCGAAGCTCCTAATATACTTATACCTTTCGGTTCTTACACCCCTGATAGGATCGTAAGCGGCATGATACGTAAGCTCTAAGTATACTTCACTACGAATCCTATCGATCTCGCCCCTGATCAATGGAAGCATACTTTTACCTTGAACCTCAACCGGTATAGGTATACCGCAGAGATCGAGTATAGTAGGCATTATATCGACGTTCGATAGGAGGGCATTTACTACTCTACCTCCGCAGAATGGTTCAGGTCCACGCATCAGTAGGGCAACCTCTATACCTGGATCGAAGAGTGTAGCTTTAGCTCCTGGGAATGCTATACCATGATCCGTAGTATAGATGAAGAGGGTATCCTCATCTAAACCTGTCTCCTCAAGCGTATCCAGTATACAGCCTATACTCTCATCCATTCTACGGACTAATATGTTAAGTCCTCCGATATCCCTCCTAACATCAAGTTCATCTGGTAGATACGGTAGAGGCTTGATTCTATCTATAGATCCATCATACGGCGGGAATGGTCTATGCGTTTCGTTGAATCCTACCATAGCGAAGAAGGGCTTCCTAGGTTTAGATCTCAGGAATTCTACGAGTAGAGGCGTAACATCTATGCAGGAGTTACTCTTACCTCGGACCACATTTCTATATCCTAGGAGATACGGATCTGGAGATTCGTGTTGAAAACCGAAGAGATAGGTCTGGTAACCGTTTTCAGAGAGTATAGCTGGGAGAAGGTTACATACGCCGAGTCTAAAACCTCTATGAGTTAAACCTATGAGCCCATGATTATGCGGGTACATACCAGTCAGTATGGATGCACGGCTAGGACTGCATTGAGGAGCTGTACAGAATAGGTTTGTGAATATTAGCCCATCCTTAGCGATTCTATCGAAGTTAGGTGTATCCACATCTACACCGTAGCATCCTAGATGTCTACCGGTATCATGCGATATAACCATCAATATATTTGGTTTATTCATACTTAATATTAACCTCTATCGATATAATGATTTAAATATTGGATTATTACATTACGTATTATAAGATTGAATTTGAGAAATCTACTCGATTAATAATAAAACGTATATCGCCTAAATAGTTTAACTTTAACTACATTATTGAGGGGCCCTATCGATAAATTTCGAGATACTGATACCTTCACCTTAGATCATCCATCGTAAGTTTCCACGTAGCTTCTCCTGAAACCTTCCTACATATACGCGGTCCATATGGTATTAAAGCAACCGTAGGGTATGGGTCGAATAGTATGTCGTCGACTTCTACACACCATCTCCACATCTCCTCTATCAATTCGATTTTAACATCTTCGTAATTTGGATCCATGGCGAGATTCCTCATCTCATATGGATCCTCCTGAAGATCGTATAGTTCATCAAAATCGAAGCCGTTGAAAACATACTTGAATCTACGGTTCCGCACTATCCTCTGCGTATAGTAGTATTCAGTACCTAGGAATTGTCCGAAGAAGCTTTTCCGCCAATCTCTGGGAGTAGATCCTTGAAGAATCTGCAGAAGGGATCTTCCATGACATGGGCCAGTCATCTCTACCCCAGCAATCTCGCAGAAAGTCGGAGCGAAATCGCAGAGCGTTACGAATTCTAGGCATACCGTATTCGGTTTAACTACATGCGGCCACCTAACAGCTATCGGTATCCTATAGCTTTCTTCGAACGGCATAACACCTTTAAGGAATAAGCCATGCCCACCTACCTGATCTCCATGATCAGAAGTATAGACGACTAGCGTATTATCCTCGACACCCGCATCCTCCAATGCGTCGAGGATCATCCCAACTATATCGTCAG
Source organism: uncultured Candidatus Bathyarchaeia archaeon (assembly GCA_964491605.1). GTDB lineage: Archaea > Thermoproteota > CALKCG01 > B24 > DRYS01 > DRYS01. The sequence goes on along the minus strand of CAZBGY010000015.1, from coordinate 21,078 downwards.
TCATCGTACATAACCCCCAATAATGAGCTATAGCCTCCCTAACCTGCTCCTCGCTGAGTTGAGACCATAGCTGCATCCGCATCCTACGGTATATCGCAGGTTTATCCTCCATAGTATCATAATAGTTTTCAGGAAGCGGTATATCACCAGGGTCGTACATGCTTGCATAGGGTTCCACCACTATATATGGATCATGTATTTCGGTGAAACCTACGTATATCACCCACGGCTCCTGCTTCTTGGAGAGCCTCTTTATCTCTTCTACGGCGATCCTACCCCTCCTAAAATCTATCGTATCCTCGATCCTGCCAGCCCTAGTACCGTATAATATGTAGTTAGGCCACCCCCTACGCCTGATAATGGCGTATCGTTTCAAACCTTCTAAACGCGGATCGGATCCCACCTGCTTCTGCCACACAGATCTTCTACATCCAGGCATCGGGTAGCTTAACGGTCCTCCCCCCTCGATAACGTTCCACCCGTAATCGGCAGGACTTTTCTCCCCGGATACATGCCATTTACCGATGTATGATAGGTTATATCCGGCTTCCCTCAGGTAATCTGAGAATAACCTAACCCCTTCGAATAATCCTCGATGAATCACGGGTAGGCTATGATAGTTGTTATACATTCCATGCGCCGTAGGGTATAAGCCTGTGAAGAATGAAGCTCTAGCCGGAGCGCAGAGGGCTGTAGGCGTATAGCCTAGCTTGAATAATACTCCCTCACCGGCGATTCTATCTTTAACGTTAGGCATACGACAGGGTGAGTCGGGATCTATCGTTCGAGCTTGCTGATGCTCTGTCATCAATATGAGGATGTTCGGCCTATCTTTAAAGCTAGGCATCGAGCATCACCTATGATCGCACCCCACCCATCTACCATAAATCAGGAGATGATAAAAATGTATAGGGGGATATATCGGTAGCAGTCTTATGCGGAGGTAAACATTCAGATATCTAGGGTAGCTACTTCGCTTAGATCGTTCAAGCTATTCATCTTTATTCTCCTATCAGATATCGTATAGAGTATGTTATCTATATAGAGAGCCCTCTTTACGAAGAACTCGCTATACCTCCATAGCTCCTCTCCCCTTTTACCGCTAAGCTCGATAGCCGTATCGATGTGTGTTACCTTACCTACATAATCGATGCCGGCATTAGATATTCTCAGGATGTATGCACCCTGCCATACCGGCTCCCCATACGCGTAGGGTGGTGGGACCCCACCCTGGTAAATCCCAGGATCTATCTTAGCCTCCAAGACTGGAAATACTATTAGATTATTCCTGTAATCTACGAGTAGAGCTTTATGATCCCTCAAGACAGGTGTATCGGTTCCTCTATCCCCTATCACATACTTACCAGATTCCACCGGGTTAGATGTATTCCTAACATCGAATAGCGATATCTTAACACCTTGATACCAAGCGAAATCCCCCTCCTCAGCTTCCACCGTCTCCTTACCTATACCGATCAGATAGCCCTCTCCATATGGATGTAGATAATCTGAGTAGCCGGGTATCTTAAGGTATCCTAGAACACTAGGTTTATCGGGGATGGATAGATCTATCACGAAGAGCGGATCGACCTTCTTGAATGTTACGAGGTAGCATCTATCACCTATGAATCTAGCTGAATGTATATTCTCACCTGGAGCTAAACCCTCCAATCTCCCTACGATAGCCATATCCTCGACTCTAGCTACATAGACGTTCGTAGAGAGCCCGGATCCCGGCGGATTTGAACGAGAGGCTAGAATCGGTATCCTGATTAGGCTTTGAGTAGATGTAGCTACCCTGAAGTAGCCGTTGTATTCATCCATAGAGAATTGGTTTAGAACCACACCTGGAATATCCACTGAGGCTTCCGCTCTGATCTCAAGTCCATCCATAGCTATCCTATATATCGTTGACGAGGATGAATCCTCAGACCACTTAGGTATAGATAGATATATGTTATCCCTAGAAACGTATACGGCTCCGGCATAACCTACTAGAAGGCTTTTAACACTATAACCGCCATCGACTATATCCACCGCTAATATATTTGTATAAGAGTATGGACCCATATCATCCTCTACATAGTACACATCTCTAGGATCGATCCAAGAGTATACGCCGTCTATCTCGCATCCAGGTATACTAACCTCATCTTCAAACTTGCAAACTTGCTGCGATGTGAATATGTATACATAATCTTCTATCATCCTAGAAGATATATAGAACCCATCCACCTTGAAGATCGATGAAACCTTGATATCGTTCTCACATCCTAGATCGTATATAATAATCTCTGTTACAGGCTCCACCCATACGATCGAGTATACTTCGCCCACCGAGTTATTGATATGTTTCTCGATAAGCCTATCGGTAGATGATATGACTACTAGTTTACCTGGAGCTATGAATAATCCTTGTGGTGAACCGTTAAGTTTAATCCTCGCTATAACCATAGCTTCCTCAGGCGGATATGCTTTAACTACCACTACGCTATCCCTAGATATCGCATATATATACTCGCCGTTAGTCTTAACTATATCCGCTTCATCCACTCCTTCGATCTGAACATTGGTAACAGAGTATTCGGGTGTAGAAGCTTTAAGAGAAGTGAAGGATTCGAAGAATGCTCCTCCACGAAGCGTATAGAACGTTTTCTCAAGGCTCTTCTTAGCCTTCACATAAGCTTCTATCTCTGTATACGATTCGAAGTGTTTAAGCAAAGGAAACCTGTATCCACCATATATGCTTCCTACGATATTCTCATAATATATGAATGCATACGCTGCCTGTAGAAGTATCGCCGCTACCGTTACCACTATTAGGATTACAGATATTTTCCTGTCCATAGTATCCACTTATAACGTAGTATGATATCGAGTATATCGCTCTAACGTTTCGATTTATATTTCTAAAATTTTGAATATAGGTGGGGTGAGTATAATTGCTAGTGGTAGATGCTCATATGCATATAGAGCATGAAGATCCGGATCTGATATACGCTATGGAGAGGGAAGCCGGAGTAGATAAAGCTGTTATATGGTCTATATGGAATCCTTCTAAAGAATCGAACGATCTAACGTTAAAAGCGTATGAGAAATATCCAGGATTCTTCATACCGTTCGGTCATATAAGACCTTCGGATCGATACTGGAGGAGCGAGCTTAGAAGAATAGCAGTCGATCTTGGATGGAAGGGGTTGAAGTTGCATCTAGGTGAATTCACGGTTAGTCATCCTCAGAGGGTGAACGATCTATCCTCGAGATATTTTAAAGGAGTAGATGTAGAATCGTTATTCGAAGTTGTAGGTGAAGCTCAAGATTACGGGTTAATCTTAGTTATAGATTTCGCTGGTAGATACGATATAGCCGAGGATATCGCTAGAGAGTTTAGTAGGAAGCCTATAATAATCCCGCATCTAGGTGGGGATATACGATTCCTGGAAAGATTCTGTAAGCTCTCTAAGATGTATAAGCATGTATACCTAGATACATCGTTCATACACGTCTATAGGGTTATATCGGAAGCTGTAGCTTTAGCAGGGGTGGATAAGCTTGTATGGGGTTCAGACGGATACTGGATGCATCCACTCGTGGAGCTTATGAAGATAAAGATACTAAAGCTTCGGAAGGAGGATGAAGAGATGATATTAGGAGGCAATATTCTAAGAATCCTTGAAAGCTAGCTTTCACACCCTACTATAACGCTTAGTAGGATTCCCCTATCTACATCGTAAATACCCTTATCCGTCATCCTAGCATGGGGTATAACAGGGAGTGCTAGTAAGGAGATCATAGGTATGGGATAGGGATCTACTACACCTAGCATGGCTTCAACTTCCCTAAATCTACGTAGTTCACTAGCTACATGGGATACAGGTTCATCGGACATAAGCCCAGCTATAGGCAGCTTAACTACGGCTAGAATCTCTCCTCTCCTAACAGCTATATATCCACCTTGAATCTTCCTTAACTCTTCTATGGCGGAAATCATATCATCAGGATCCCTGCCTACGACTACTATGTTATGTGAATCATGTGCTACTGTAGATGCTATAGCCCCCTCCTTTAATCCTATACCATCTATAAACCCAACTGTTAACCCTCCATATCTTCCATGCCTCTCTATTACAGCTATGTAGGCATATCGTCCTGGATCCACAATCCCTTGCTCGACTCTAAGCCTATCTACGAATATCTCCGTCTCTAAACCTTTAACTCTCAATATCCTAGCTTCTACGTAGCCATCCGTGATCGGAGCTTTAACTCTAAGATCGCTTGAGCTAAGCCTATCGATTTTAACAGTATTCAACACATCGCTAGGTAGAGGTTTAGATTCAGTATGTACGGTAAGTTTCCCATCATCAACTATAAGCTTACCATCCACGTATACCCTTTTAACCCTGAAATCCTTCAGATCATCTAGTATAACCATATCAGCCATCCTACCAGGAGCTATAGCCCCTATATCGTTTAATCTAAGGTGTATAGCAGGTCTAATAGTAGCCGCTTGTATAGCATCTATAGGATCTAAACCTAGCTCTACAGCTCTACGTAAGAGGCTATCCATATGACCTTCGTATTCGAGTATATCTGGTGGAGTATCATCAGTAGCTAATAGCAGCCTACTCTTATCAGGTATACGTTTAACCTTATCTGTGAAGTCGCTAGATTCCAGCAGATAACGTCTAATCTTGACATACAATCCGCGTCTTGCCTTCTCTAAAGCCTCCTCGAAAGAAAATACTTCATGATCCGCATCTATACCCGCGGATACGTATCCATCAAGCAACCTACCGGATAGTAGAGGTGCATGCCCATCTATAACCTTACCGTAAGCTCTCCCCACCTTAATTATATCTAGAATCCTCCTATCTAATTTGAGTAAACCTAGGTAATCCATAACCTCGCCTAAACCTATAGCGTAATCTTCACGAAGCATCGAAGCTATATCCCCGGAATATAGCTCGGCTCCAGCTGTCTCGATACCTAGAACCGATGGTATACAAGTAGGTATCCAGAGGTATATTTTCAAAGGTAGGTTGCGACTGAGTTCAGCCATAACCTCTACCCCCCGGACACCTAGCACGTTAACTATCTCATGCGGATCTGCTGCTACGCATGTGGTACCATGTATCAAGACTGCTTCGGCAAACCTTCTAGGTGTAACCATACTACTCTCTATATGTACATGTGAATCTATGAAGCCTGGGGATAGGTAGAATTTATTCTTAAGATCGATACGCTCTAAGGTTTTAAAACCCTCTACGCTCTCCTCGGCTATATATGCTATCCTATCCTTATACACACCGATTGAAGCCTCATAGATCTCCCCTGTGAATACGTTGATTAACCTACAATTCTCCAGTAGCAGTGTAGCATACCTCACACCCTTACATACATCTATAAGCTCCTCTAAGGTAGCCTTCACATAACTCATACACATCGCCTCCTATGGATCACTGGAGCCGGGGTCTACAATCCTAGCTCCACAGCTACATTCTTCATAGACTGGAGTGATATATCGATGAATTCTTCAAGCTTCAACCCTAGCTTCTCGCAGAAGAGGATACGGCTCCTATCGACTCCGCGAGCGAAATCCTTAGATTTAAACTTACTCATAACACTGCTCACCTTAACTTCATCCAACTTCTTACTCGGCATAACTAGAGCTACAGCTACTATAAGACCGGAGATAGCATCTGCAGCTATGAGGGCTTTACTCAGCTTGCTATCCGGAGTTATACCTGTATGCTCATAGTTATGTGCTTTTATAGCTTCGATAGCCTTCTCTGGGAGTATACCTTCGAGAATCCTAGAAGATTCCAATCCATGCTTATCCAGATCTCCTTTAACCATGGTATAATCTATATCGTGTAGTAGACCTGTTAAACCCCATAGAGATTCATCCTCCCCCAGATGTTTAGCTAACCCCCTCATAACAGCTTCTACGGCTATCATATGCTTCACATACCTATCATCAGATACGTAGCGTTTTACAAGCTTAATCGCTTCATCTCTATCGATCAAGTCAAGATCACTCCACAGGTATCCTCCACCTCACCGTAGGTTTAGCTTTACGCATATATATGGAGAGTATACCGTCGTTATAGGATGCTTTAACGTTCTCAGGAGCTATATCTGAGGGCATTTCGATCCTCCTATAGAACCCCTTACCACTTCTCTCCTTCAATACGTATCTGCGCTTCTCCTTATCCTTCTCTACAGGGTAGTCGGCTTTAACCTCTACAATCCTACCTTCTATACGAATATCTATCCTATCCTTGGGTACACCTGGAGCCTCCAATCTCGCGATATACTCCTCATCCGTCTCTTCGATATCGACTAGAGCTTTACGATAGCCCTCCTCCGTGTACAGGAACCTATCCGCTATACTCCTAAAAGCTTTCTCAAGCTCCCTCCTAACCTCATCGCTTATACGGCTTACCTCATCGAAGATAGACATAGGTAAAGCACCTCGGATAATAGAGTTGTATCCTAGCGATACATAAATATTGATACGCTGAGAATCTACAGCGAAGCTTCCAGCTATCCGATAGAACGTCGCATAGACTTCCATAAGTGGAACCCACCGATAATAAACAGCGAAAGGAAGATCCGCTTAAGATGTATCTATAGATATACTAGACACCATTTTCAGATATATAGATAGTCTTATCTCAGACATAGATCCATAGAACCTCTACATGAAAACTAGGACCTTAAAGATAGCTGCGATAGCTGTGAACGCATCCCTCTATGCAGCATTAGGCTACATTACCTACTTCGGTATATTCGTCGGAGGAGTTAGATTCTGGCCTGCGGTGATAGTTCCAGGCTTATTCTCATATATCTTCGGAGGCGTAGTCGGAGGGGTAGGTGCCGCTGTAGGGATATTTGTAAGCGATGTTATCATACACGGAGATCCATTCCTAAGTTTAACCGTAGGCGTACCAGCTAACTTCATAGGATTCTATATAGTCGGGAGATTATCATCCTCGAAGCCTAGAAGAAATGCATCGGTGGGCGTTACCGTATTCTCAACAACCCTATCTCTACTAATAGCTTTACTCCATATCTATGGATTAACGGATATAATATCATCGATCATCGGTATATCGTTGAGCTCCTCTTGTCTGATCATATACTCCTCCGCCTCTAGATATTTTAAAGGATGGGAGAGCTACATACTAGCAGCTATAGTAGGGTTGGGTGTAGGTAGCTTGATAATTGGTCTAGGAGTATGGGGGTATAGTCAGCTGTTCGTTATGCCGAAGATACTAGGGATCGGAGAGCCGTTACCACTATACATGAGCATAGTGGTAGCAGCATGGACGTTCCTATCAGAAATACCATTCCTCACATTTCTAGTACCTCCTATCGCTAGAGCTGCGAAGAAGGTTTTCCCATGGTTGGTGGAGGTTAAATGAAGCTATACCTAGGGGTCGATATAGGTAGCAGTATAACTAAGGCTGTAGCTCTGAGGGAGGACACTATAGCCGGGTTTACTTCCACTGTTACTATGGATCCTATAGCCGCGGCTTCAGGTGCTATAGGCAAGCTTCTAGCTGAACAAGGTTATAGGCTTGAAGACGTACTACGGATAGCCGTTACAGGTGGAGGAGCTAGATTTCTAAGGATGAACGAATTATTCGGAATACCCTTGACCATGGTGGATGAGGTTGAGGCTATAGGTCTAGGAGGTATAGCACTTACTGGTAAGGATAGAGCTCTAGTAGTTAGCATGGGTACAGGTACGGCTATGGTTATCGTAGAAGATCATGGTAGGAGTATAAAGCATATAGGAGGTACAGGTGTAGGCGGTGGCACCCTCTTAGGCTTAGGCCGTCTAATCTTGAATAAGCATAGCATAGAAGCTCTAGAAAACCTAGCGGAAAAGGGTAATTCTGTTAAAGTCGATCTTACGGTTGCAGATATAGCTGGAGGCCCGGTAGGTATAATACCTAGCGAAGCTACGGCTTCGAATTTCGGTAAGATAAGCGATGAAGCTACAGATGAGGATATAGCTGCAGCTCTCTTCAACCTCGTAGGTCAAGTTATAGGCGTCCTAGCTATCTTCGCCTCGAAGATCTATGGTATGGAGAAGGATATAGTAGCAGTAGGGAAGCTTGCTTCATCTAAGCTTATAGTTAAAGCTATGAGGGATGTAGCAGCGATATTCGAAGCGGATATATGCTTCCCAGAAAATGGAGATTACTGTACAGCGCTAGGTGCAGCCTACAAACTAGCGAGAAGATTAAATCCATAGATTGCGAAAACCTTTTACATTACCTCTACCGTTAAAACAACTAGTAGTGAGCGATGAGCAGCACCGGGGAGATAATCTATGAATGCGTTAGATGCGGTCATAAAGTATCCTCTGAAGAGCTTAGATTATACGATGATGTAAGGTGTACTAGATGCGGGTATAGAGTTCTAAGGAAGATAAGACCCCCTATCGTTAAGAGGGTGAAAGCTGAATAAGATCTAGGTTCAGGTTCCTATGAAGACTTAGATGAGATTTATAGATGATAGGGAGGAGCTAAACTAGTTTATATAGCCTCTATATGATTCCTCGTTATAGTGGATAAATCGGGATGAATCCAAACCACCTATCGATCTTATCGTTAATTTTAGGATCGGCTAGAGAGGCAGTGGTATGGGGAGGCATATGTCTCTTCTAAGGATAGCTAGGTATCGCGGAGGAGTTCTAGTAATGTATAGGGATGTAAGCATACTTTTAGATCCGTCGATGCATGTAGGCGTCGGGGATAGCGTAAATTACTACGCGTTCATAAGCCATGCACATACAGATCATTCTAGAAGTCTAGGTGATACATCGCTTAGAAGGTATGCTACACCTCAAACTATCGCTCTATGTAGAGCTAGAGGTCAGAATATATACGGAGTGTATACCGTAGGTTATGGTGATATACTATCCCTACCATACAGTATCGATGTGGAGGTGCTTAACGCTGGACATATACTCGGTTCAGCTATGTTCAGGATAGAGACACCTGAAGCCACCATCCTATACACAGGCGATTTCAACACTATCAGAGGATTCACCGTGGAGCCTGCTGAGGTAGTAGAATGCGATATAGCGATCGTAGAATCAACATACGGATCCCCAAACTTCATACTCCCACCTAGAGGGAAGGTTTATCTAGACCTTATATCATGGATCATCAGAAGTCTAGGTGACGGATTTATACCGGTTATCCAGACCGATATACTCGGGAATAGCCAAGAACTAAACGCTATGATCAATAAACTCACTAACATCAAAGTTTACGTACATCCACATGTAGCTAGATACAGCTATATATATGGAGAGTATGGACATAGATTAGAATATACGATCTCTAAGCCCAGCATCCCCGATGGAGTTTACATAGTACCTAAAGACCTGTTCTTCGATGATCCTAGGTTCAGGATAGGATTCGCATCGGGCTGGGCTTTAAGATTCTCGAACGATAGATACCCTATCCCATTCTCAGACCATGCTGATTTCAAATCCATCCTAGAATACATAGAGGAGATTAAACCTAAAAAAGTCTATACATTCCATGGGGGTGTATATGATAGGATCCTAGCTAGGGAGATTGCAAAGAGAATAAGCGTGGAAGCCGATCCTTTATAAACAAATACTTCATCTATTTAAGGAATCTATCGACAGCCTCTAGGAGGGATCCCAGCTGAGGGTGTATCAAGAGATCCTAACTTTTAGAACGAAAGGCGAAGGAGACTTCATAAACCTAACCAGTATGATCGAATCCGTCGTAACACGTTCAGGTATAAGGAATGGAATGGTGAACGTATTCGCACCTCATGCTACAGGCGTAATAGGTGTGACAGAGTATGATCCAAGCCTCCTGAGGGATATATGGGATACGCTGAATATACTCATACCTAGGGATAAAAGCTATAGACACCCGGAGAATGCACATTCACATATAAGATCGCTATTCCTATCCCCTTCGAAGGTATTTCCGCTGATAGATGGTAGGATAGCGTTGGGAACATGGCAATCGATATTCTTCATAGAAGTCGATACCACGCCTAGAACTAGAAAGGTAATAATTCAGGTGATCGGTGAATAGGTTAGAGGGAAGCCGACAGTTTTATAAGTAGGATGAACTAATCTAGAATCCTGAGCCCGGGTAGCTCAGCCTGGGAGAGCGCCCGGCTGAAGACCGGGTTGTCGCCGGTTCAAATCCGGCCCCGGGCATCTCTATGATCTTTTCATATGGGTAGTAGCATTTACCCAACTTCCTGAAAGGTAGTAGTCCGATTTTCCTGGTATACGCATTCGAAGTCCTTTAACCGTTGAGAAAAGCTTGATAACTATAAATGTCCATGCCTATCGATGTAATCGAACCATTTTCTAATGAACGGCCATGCTCCATCCTTATAGTACCTATGCCCTCCTTCACCTATGTATAACTCGCATCTATCCAGAGCACCTGCTACTTCATATATAGCTTTAAGCTTCTCGAATGCTTCGAGAACGGATTCTATAGGGAAGATCGGATCTTTCCTACCAGCTATAGCACGGAACGGTCTAGGAGCTATGAGTCCGGCAACTTCGTACATTTCGCCTAACCTGAGTATCCCTGGTATATAGTTGCAATCACAATGTCGGATCCTTCCTATACTCCCCACGAAGGTACAGAAGTAGCAGCTTGGAACAGCTATGGATATACGCTCATCGCATGCAGCTGCGAATAGCGAGGTAGTCCCTCCTCCAGAATTCCCTGTGATAGCTATACGTCTAGGATCTATGTAATCCTGCGTTAAACTCCAATCTATAATCCGTGATATATCCCATACACGTTCACCTATAGGTGTGCGACCAACTAGTAGACAGTGTTTAAGCTGTGAACGGCACGAGCTTACAGCTCCTTCTTCGCATTCCACTTTATCCATAGTCTCCCCGAATCCTCGAGCCGTCGGAGCTATAGCGATATAACCCTCCATAACAGCCTGTACAGCGATATCCCGCTCCCCTTCCAAGATAGCTCTTCTCTCCTGCTCGTTATGCGCTATCCCTACATAGATATCTGGGTGGTTATGACCATGAGGTGTTAGAATTAGGGGTAGTGGTCGATCGATCCTTTTAGGTTTTAGAAGCCAGAATGGAAGGGGTACCGTCGGCTCCACCCATATATACCATTTCTCACGGATATAGCTATCCAACTCTGCGAAATCCATCTTTATAGCTTTCGGTGTATACCCATCAAGATCAATCTCCATATTACTCAATCCTAACGCATCCTTCAATGCCCTCCTGAATTCTCTCCGCCACTCCTTGAATTCCTCCAAAGTTTTCGCACGAAATTCAAACCTGCGATGTATGGATCTATAAAGCTCATCTAAATGCCTTCTATAATCGAAGATAGGTTGCTCCATCAAATCTTATAGAGTTATCCGTAGGCTTACACCTTATAAGAATTATCAACATTACTACTCCAACTTATAGCCGATAGACATATATAGCGTTGGGATACCCCTAGCTTCTAGGAGGTGTACTCATAGTTGAAGCTAGGTTTCCTAGTCGGAGGTCAGCTAGGTGGGCTTGAAGAAACTCTCGAGTGGGCTAATAGGAATGGGTTTGAGGCAATCGAAGTTCTAGCTGGACCTGGAAGCGTATTGCTAGACCCTGTTAAGATTCTATCAGAAGGGGCTGGTAGTGTTAGGAAGATTCTCGAAGATTCAGGCGTCATTATATCCTCTCTCGCATGGTATGTAAACCATATAGATCTGGATCTGGAGAAGCGTAGGAGGAATAACGAGCATCTCATGAAGATGATAGAAGCTGCTAACTTGTTGGATATACCTGTCGTATCTACATGGGTTGGACGTATACCGGGATCCGTGGAAGATAATATCAAAGCTTTCTCAGAGGTTTTCTCGAAGCTTGTAGATTATGCTGAGAAACATAATGTTAGGATAGCTATAGAGAATTGTATGGCGAATATAGCTTATAGACCTGATATATGGGAGGCTATGTTTGAAGCTATAGATTCGAAGTATATAGGGTTGGAGTATGATCCATCGCATCTAGTATTTCAGTTCATAGATTACATAGATGCTATAAGGAGCTTCGGATCTAGGATATATCATACGCATTGCAAGGATACAGAGATACTATGGGATAGATTATCGTATGTAGGGTATACTGGGGATAGATGGTGGAGGTTTAGGATACCTGGTCTAGGAGATATAGATTGGAAGAACGTCGTAACAGCTTTGATGGAATCTGGATACGATTACGTATTATGCGTAGAGCATGAAGATCCATTCTACAGATATGAGCCTGGTAAGAGCGAAGGATTCGAGAAAGGTTTAAGGATAGCTCGGAAGAATCTATCGCTCTACATACCCTGAATCTATTCGAGCTTCAACCGGCTAGGTATAGGTTTACCTACATCGGCGTAAGCCATATCCTCGAATTTCGTAGCCCACACACCATACCTAGCAGGTACTAAGCATTCCTCCTTACCAAGTATAGCCCTAACGAAATTCACATCGGGATTCGAAGTTATCCTCGGAAGCCTACTTCTATCAACCATAGTTGTATCCCCATCCCTATTCTGAACATAAACCCTCCCACTATACACGTGGACAGCACCCCTAGAACACCATAACCTAAACTCCTCATCCACAGCGGCAGTCCTACCTGGAGCAGCCCCAGATATAGCTATAGATGCCAATACACCACCAGATAGTTCAGCCGCTATCGCTATATACAGATCGACATCAGTCCCACATCTATCCATCAAAGCTTTAACCCTAACAGGTTCCCTCTCAGTAATCCATAATACTAGATCTACTAGATGGGTTCCTGAAGCTTTAAGCTGACCGCCACCAGATAGCTTAGGATCAAGATACCAGCGACCAGCGGCTATAAGATTCTGGTACAACGTAGCTACTACAAAATGTGGGTCACCTAGATCGCCGCTTAGAACTAGATTCCTAGCATAAGTGTAGGCTGGATCGAAATGCCTCTGATAGCCTATAGCGAGAACTAGATTCCTCCTAGAAGCTTCAGAAGCCATCTCCTCAGCTTCCCTAAGAGATACAGCCATAGGCTTCTCGACAAGTACGTGTAGATCTCTCCTCAAAGCCTCCATGACATGCTCGTAATGCATAGTGTGAGGGGTACAAATTATAACAGCATCAAGATCGATGGAATCGAGCATCCTACGATAATCACTGAACAAATTCTCCTTAGGTATAGGATCCGGAGTCAAGTTGCGGAATCTATTTGCATAAACCCTAAGCTTCTCAGCATTCTCCAGAACAATATCGCATAAAGCTACTATACAAGCCTCACCTTCATCGAGAATGCTAAGCCTCCTCACATGCTCATAACTTATAGAGCCACAACCGATTAAACCCAACCTAAGCATAGACGCAGCTCCCATAACACAGCTATCCATATTAAAAATACTATTTAAGCCTTCACCCCGTCAAAGGAGACCGTCAAGACCGTGCTGAGATGGAACCTAAGCAGGGAGAGAGTCTACGTAGTGACAAAGAAAACGTGGCCGAAGGTCATGGGTAAGTGCCTTACCTTCTAGGTACTTTTAAAGAGGATTTGGCACTAAGCCATCGTTTCGGAGTTTAAGATCTTCCTTCTCTTCTTTCTCGTGGCTAGAAATTCCCTGAAACCCTTCTCCTAACCAGCTTTTGCTTGAAGGCAGGAGGCTAAACATCTTCTTCAACTTTTCCTTGAAGTTATCGACGGCAAACCTGAGCATGGGGTGCCTGAAGTATTCATTGCGAGAGGCTAGGGGCCAAGACTGGGAGACTAGCAAATAGTCGATTGAGCCACCATCTTCGACGAGCTTAACGGCCCTGAGTCTAATCGACTCCTCAGACTAACTTATGGAACTTCCTCTCTTCCAGATGGCGTAGTACTCTCGAGATTACTTTACCTGGAAGCTTCCTTAAACCGTGGAGATAATTGAGGAAGACTCCTCTCGACACATCCAAGACCTTTATGATTTCATTAAGCCTAGCTCCCCTCCGACCTTCCCTAAGATCACCTTCCTTACCCCATTGCTCAATCCCCCTTACATCAACCTTCCAAATCAATAAGGGCCTGTCGATTCACCTGTGGGTTCACGCATGAGTTCACCGCACCCAAGTAAAAATAGCGAATCTAGAATCTAAGTAACTGAAAAGATTGTAAAGGAGAGTTAATGAGAGGAGACGGGCCCGCCGGGATTTGAACCCGGGACCACCGGCTCCGGAGGCCGGTGCTCTATCCACGCTGAGCTACAGGCCCATGGATACTCGGTAGATTTACGGCTATTACATCATTTATCTTATGTTAGGGTGATTTAAAAATACATCCTCAGTATTGTGATCGTGATTGGCGGTGTTATGGATTTTAGATTGTTAGCGAGTTTAATGATACATAGATTCTATATTCGTTATGGCGGATAGGTGTACGTTTATCGGGATCGGTATATCTGTAGGCTGTAAGGGTTTCTATTTATAGCCTATCTTCGATAAGCTTATCCTTGTAGGAAGCTGATAGTCTAGATATCAATAGTCGGATATAGAGTTTAGGTGGATTGATCTATGTTTATGTTAGAACGTATAGTAGCGAGAGTAGTGTAAACGTTTATTTAAGGAATGACTACTATCATATCGGGAGGGTTTAATTAATGAGTGTATTGGATGTCGATGCTGAGGATTGGGAGGGGGAGGTTTTAGGATCCGATATATTGACTGTCGTTGATTTCTGGCATGAAAGATGCCCATGGTGTATGATGTTGAATCCTATTTTCGAGGAAGTTGCTAAAGAGTACGGAGGTAGGGTTAAGTTTGTGAGGTTTAACGTTCTGAGGAGTACAAGGAATAGGGATATAGCGTTGAGGAGTGGCGTTATGGCTACGCCGACGATAGCTTTCTACTGCAGCGGTAGGTATCTAGGCTCGATAGTAGGCTTCATACCGAAAGATCATCTAAGACATGCGATAGAGGATATGATGATACGCTATAGGGAGTGTGTTAAGCAGAGTACGAAGCTAGAGTAGGGTGAATGCTTAAATCGAGGATTCATACTATAACATAGTTATAACTATATTCGGGGGTCGAAGCTATAATTATGAGTATCCACCGCCATCATATCCACCGCGTCGAGGAGTTTAAGAGGAGGCTTTGCCTCTCACTAGCCTTTACAGTTCCAATCCTACTCCTATCCGATATGATACGGATGTGGCTTGGACTACACTGGATATTAATACCATTCCAAAAGGGATTACTATCCATCCTCTCCGTCGCTATATACATCTACGGTGGATGGCCATTCCTAGAGGGATTAATTCGAGAAGTTAGATCTAGGCAGCCAGGTATGATGACCCTCATCGGTACGGCTATATCTGTCGCACTCTTCTACTCACTCGGGGTAGTTCTTATAGCGGATGGCAGAGATTTCTTCTGGGAGCTCGCGATGCTAATCGATGTTATGCTACTGGGACACTGGATGGAGGCTAAGAGTATCTTAGGAGCTTCGACGGCTCTAGAAGATCTTATACGTATAATGCCGACGATAGCTCATCTAGTTAGGGATGATGGGGTTGTAGATATCCCGGTTTCACAGTTAAAGAAGGGTGATATCGTACTTGTACGTCCTGGGGAGAGGATTCCGTCAGATGGTGTTATCGTAGAGGGTAGATCTACAGTCGATGAATCCCTCTTAACCGGTGAGTCGAACCCCCTCGATAAGGGAGTTGGCGATACAGTTATCGGCGGAACTATTAATGGTGAAGGTGTACTTAAAGTATGTATAGAACGTACCGGTGAAGAAACCTATCTAGCCCAGGTTATGAGACTCGTTAGGGAGGTTCAGGAGAGTAGATCGAGAACTCAGGATTTAGCTAACAGAGCTGCTGCACTCCTATTCTACGTAGCTCTAGCCATCGGAGTGGCGACTTTCATTACATGGAGCTTTATATCAGATCTCGATTTCGCGATTGAGAGAATGGTTACTGTACTCGTGATCGCATGCCCGCACGCACTAGGTTTAGCGATACCGTTAGTCATAGCCCTATCGACATCTATAGCTGCGAGGAACGGTATCCTTATAAGGAATAGGCGTGCTATCGAAGCCGTTAAGGATGTAGATACAGTCGTTTTCGATAAGACTGGAACGCTAACTACCGGCGAGTACAGTGTAAGCGATATCATCTCGTTCATACCTGAAGAAGATCTTCTAATATTCACCGCAGGTGTAGAAGTCAACTCTGAGCATGTTATAGCTAAGGCTATAGTGAGATATACTAGGAGTAGAGGTATAGAAATCCATAAGGCTATGGAGTTTAAAACCTTTCCTGGGAAAGGGGCTTACGGTAGAATCGAGGGGAAAGATGTTTACGTCGGAGGTATAAGTCTCTTGGAGGATCTAAGGATAAGAGTAGACGATCCGAGGATAGTAAAGCTACAGGAGCAGGGTAAGACTATAGTCTTCACAGTTATCGATGGAAAGCTTGCCGGAGCATTCGCACTATCCGATTCTATAAGAGCGGAATCCTACGAAGCGGTTAAAGTATTGAAGGGGAGGGGATTAAAAGTCTACATACTAACCGGAGATTCCGAGAAAGTTGCACGCCTAGTTGCTGAGGAGCTCGATATAGATGCCTATTTTGCACGCGTATTGCCGGATCAGAAGGTGGAGAAGATAAAGCTTCTAAGAGGAAGTGGCGGTAAAGTTGCCATGGTCGGTGACGGAGTGAACGATGCTCCAGCACTCATCGCAGCCGATGTCGGTATAGCTATAGGTGCTGGAACAGATATAGCTATAGAAAGCGCCGATATAATCCTAGTTAGAAACGATCCTAGAGATGTTGTAAAAGCCATCGATATCTCCCGTAAGACTTATTCGAAGATGGTGCAGAACATATGGTGGGCAGCCGGATACAATATAATAGCGATACCTTTAGCTGCAGGAGCCTTATCATGGCTAGGTTTAAGCCTATCCCCAGCTATCGGAGCGTTGATAATGTCTCTTAGCGATATCATAGTCGTGCTTAATAGTCAGACCTTGAGAAGATATGAGTCTGAAGCTATGAGAGCAACCGCTAAGAAGATTATGATTAGAGATCCGGTTTGCGGGATGATGATAGATCCAGATACAGCATATAGTAGGATCGAGTATGAGGGGAGGATGATATACTTTTGCTCGAAGGTATGCGAGGAGGAGTTTAAGAAAGATCCGAAGAGATTCATGAAGTAGCTAGTCGGGTAGCAGCGTGGATACCTTACCTAGAAGCTATTGGATCCACCTAACTTTATTCTCTCGATGAGGTTAAGTACTCTATCCTTTATAGTATCCCTAATTTTCCTTGCTTCTTCTAGTGGCATTTTTGCTGGGTCAGGTATATTCCATTCCTCAACATGCTCCGTATAAATTGTTGGGCATAGTGCGCCGCTACAAACTATTATAGCTATCTCAGCTTCCTCCTGAAGTTCTCTGGTTAATTGCTGCGGCTTCTTATAGCTTATATCTATCCCCTCCTCAAGCATAAGCCTGATAGCATTTGGGTGAACGCTTTCAGCCGGCGTTAAACCAGCACTAATAGCCCTCCAACCCTCAGGCGCAAATCTATTAAAGTATGCTTCAGCAATCTGACTCCTAAAACTATTCTCCACGCAAACAAATAAGACTGTCTTCAATCTAAAGACCCCCAGATTATGAAGTTTTGTCGAAGTATTCGTTTGATGTCCTTTATAAATATTACCTTTCGAAAAGCCAAAGGTGTTCTCCACTAGAACTCCTAAGAGGGCCAGATGTTAAATAAGAATGGTGAACTCTCGATAAGAAATATGAATGAGTTTGAGAGGCTTTAAAGATCTAGGATGTAGAATGATGGGGGTTGAATCCCTAGAGGGATTTCTAGGGAAGGGTTGGTGTGGGTATGCTAAGCTTTAGGATAATCCTTTGAGAAATCTATCCATATTTCTCTTCATTATCTTCTCAATAGCATCTTCCGTTAAACCTAACTCCTCTCTGAATATCGTTAGATCGGATTCTAAGACTCTCCTAAATCTATCCGGATCCTCTGGGTTTCCGTTATCTGAGCCGAATATTAGTAGATCTGGGCCGAGGTATACTATAGCCTTATGTATAGCTTCAGCGCGCCATAATCTAGGTGTACCTGGCGTTATATCTATAAACATCTGAGTTTTATCGATGTTACCCCATCCCACCGCTGCTAGGAATCTACCGGCTGTAGCTAAGCATTCATCAACCCAGGGCCATCCTATATGGGCTAGAGCAAATCTTATCCTAGGATAGAACATGAGGAACTCATAGTATACCGGCCTGCAGAATCTCGAGGAGTCTGGAAACCCCCATGATATACCGCTATGAAATATTATGGGTACACCTAAGGATTCTATCTTCTCGAATAGAGGTCTAAACCTTTCTTCGTATGGATACCAGCCTGCAGGTATCATCTTAAACCCCTTCAACTCCAGATCGCATATAGCTCTCTCAGCCTCCTCGACGGCACCCTCCATCCTAGGATCTATGAACGCGAATCCTATAATCCTATCTGGATCATACCTTTGAATATTGGAAGCGAATTTAACGCATTCTCTAAACTTCTCCCTAGATAGGATACTTGCATCCATAGTTAGGAGCCCTGGATGTGGAGAGAACATTATTATCTTTTCGATACCAGCTTCATCCATAGCCTTCGCTATCCTCTCAGCCTTCTCGACACCTTTAGAATGTACATGGCAATCCGAAGCTATATAGATCGGACACATAGAGACCGATCACTCTATGTATATCCGTGGATTTAAATTTTTGAATGGCATCGCAGAGCATGTATAAGCCTCCTTCATACGGGTAGCCGTATACCTAACCTGGAAATATATCATGCCGAAAACCTTTTATCTACAAGAGCAATGTTTCATGGTAAGTAAGCATTGCCTCGATCGTATACATGGCTTATGAAGGTATTGGAGGATGAAGATCTAAAGTTAGCTATAGCTAAGGATGGGTGCATCGTTTACCGTAGTAGGGGGGAGGGTATAAAGCCTCTATTGGAGGCTATAGATACTCTCGGATTCGATAATCTAAAAGGATCGATATTAGGGGATAGAGTCGTAGGATTAGCTATAGGTTATATAGCCGCCTACGCTGAGTTCCTGGAGGTTCATGGATTAATCGTGAGTAGACCTGCTGCTAGCTTCTTAGAATCTAAGGGTGTGACGGTATACTGGGCTGAGCTAGTCGATACTATACTCGATCAAAGTAGATCATCCCCATGCCCGTTCGAGAAGCTTGCGTTAGAGATAGGGGATTTCAAAGAATTCTATCTAGCAGTGAAAGATAAGCTAAGATTAAGCTACCATACCATATAGAATTGTGGAATGAGAAGTAGTAGTGCTATGAACAGTGTGGAGACTGATATTATAGCCCCGGGTTTAATCCATTGAGTGAGGTAAATATGCTCACCCCTACGCTCCGCTATACCTAGAGCGATTATGTTAGCCGTACTACCTATCATCGTGAGGTTTCCGTAGAGCGTTCCTGCAAAGAGTGAAGCCCACCATAGAGGAGCTATGTGAACACCTAGCGATTCAAGTTCGGATACAACTGGTATCAGCATAGCGATCGCTAATACGTTATCTAGGAATGCGCTTAGGATAGCGGCAGTATGACCATAGACTAGTATGAAAAGCCTCTCTCCGAACATGCCAGCTAACGAGTACATACCATTCGCGATTAACGTGGTGATACCTACATATTTGAGGGTACCTACCGAGGCGAAGAGGAGGGCGAAGAATATTAGAGTTCTCCACTCCACCCTCCTCTCCACTATCTCCCTCCCCTTCTCCAGATCGAGTAGGAGTACTATGCTAGATAGACCTAGAGGTATCGCTAAGAGTAGAGTATTCCTCTCTAGATGAAAAATTTCTTCTAGTGGGTGATGCAGTATAAGGAATGCTATTAGTGTAATGAATACTATAAAGCATATTCTAAGTTGTTTAGGTGAAATCTTCTCGCTATCCGGAGAATTACTATCGGTAAAAACTGTAGATTTGAGTGCTGAGTCTAAAGTATTAATGTAGCCTGAGAATATCCTTCTACACAGTAATATACATGCAATCAATACTACGATAGATATAGGTGTAGCATATCTCAGGAAATCGAGGAATGTTAACCCAGCTCTAAATGCGATCATCACACCTATAGGATTCCCGACGACCGTAGCAGTACTTCCGATATTCGTCGCGAAAACAGCCATCATGAGTAGAGGTATAGAGCTTACCTTTAATCTTCTAGTAATAGATAGGATAGTTGCAGATACTATCAGGATCGATGTAACCTCATCTACTAGTGCTGCTAGTAGGGCTGAGATAAACATTAAACCGACAACTATCTTTTTAGCGTCAGCTTTAAATAACTCTATGAATCTATCTACGAGATACTCGAAGAATAGATGTTCTTCTAAAAAGCCTACTATGATCATCATTCCTATAAGGAATAGGATAACATCGAACATAGCAAATTCGAGAAGATGCTGGATGTCGAGTACGTTAAATAGCATGAGTAAGAATATCGCCATAAATGCGAATGGAAGCCTATATCTCCAGAGTAGAAGCGTTTCGTAAGTTTTCATTGCGAAGAGTGTGATCGATATTATCTGCGGCTGAGTAAGAATCCCTGATAACGTAGCTATAATCCATGTTGCGACAGTTAGTATGACGACTGTGATTATCCTCCTCCTTATATCTGAAATCTGCTCAGACATACCGCGATCAGGCAAGTCTAGAGTAGCACTATCTTTTATATATTTATTCCGTTATGAATTCTTATATGGAGTTGATGGATCCTATAACTATTTACCGATTATTAGATTCAACTTTCTAAGATTCTCCACCAATATATCTTCGTTGTTGTATGCCTTTATGAATGATGGTACATTCCTCTGCTTCGTAGCTTTAAACGATACGAATAGCCATTCTCCGGTATCGAGCTCCGTGACTTTATCTAAGAGCTCGTAGCTTAGCGAGAATGCATCTGCTACCACCATGCGATCGTAGTATCTT
>CAZBGY010000014.1:0-40247 GCA_964491605.1 uncultured Candidatus Bathyarchaeia archaeon | reverse complement strand
AGAGAGGGAGCAGAAAATTGCTGTACTAACATAATGGCTTATAGAAAATTTATATGCAGATACAGAGGCTAAGACTTACTATGGGAAAGAGGATTTCCTTAAGTAGTGTGGTTCCGATGGTTAGCAGGAAATTAATCGCCATTCTCGTAATAATCGTTATATCCGTATCTTCCGCTACCGCTTCTCTTTTCTACTTCATCTTAAAATCGGAGAACGCGACTAAAATTTTAGATGTATCGGTTTATCCGACTATAAACTCCGCTGGGATCACCATTACTTATCAGGGTGATGAGAACGGTAATAATAAAGCCTCGGTTAGGTTTAAAGCTACGGTAGATAAAGTATGGAGGGATGGACATCCACTTTCATCTTTAAGAGAGTTGAAGCAGTTAGCCGGAAGCTTAGTGTATCTTAAGCCTGGTACCGAGTACGAAGTTATAATTACTGTCGAGGATCCGGATGGCGTGGATCGATCTGAGCTGCGTACGGTTTTCAAAACTAGATCTGAACCTAGTATTACGCAAGGTGGTGGGAGGATATTCTACGTATCGACTTATGGCGATGATAGTAATCCTGGAAGCTTCGAGAAGCCTTGGAGGACTATATCTAGAGCCGTATCAGAGCTTCATCCGAGCGATACGTTATACTTGAGAGGAGGGATATATTATGTGGATGAGAGTATAGAGATAACCTGTTCAGGTCTTCCCGATAAGTATATAGTGATCGAAGGTTACCCTGGCGAGGTAGTGATATTATACGGTTCAGATAGGAATATACTAGATGGTAGAGTGGAGTGGATCGAGTATAGAGATGGAGTATACTTCGTAGAGGTCTATAAGGAGCCGACATATATCGCTCAGGGAGTAGAGAGACTCTACCGTTATGCATCTCTCGAAGATCTTCTAGCTGCGAAGATTGGATATAGAGGCGGCTGGTTCTATGATTCTTCGACGCATCGATTATACGTAGCTACACTCGACGGCATTCATCCATCTGAAGCTGAGCTGCATGTATCGTTTGTAGATCATCTGATACGTATATCCGGTAACTACGTAAGGATAGCTAACATCGAGATAGCGTATGCATCACGAGGGATAACCGTGAATAGTGGGTATGGAGGTTGTATAATCGAGGGATGCCATATACATAACGTTAACGTCGGTATCCTGCTCTCAAAATGCGTAGCAAATCGTATAGTCCAGCGTAATATTATCTGGGATACAGGGATAATCAAGTGGCCCTGGAATATGGTTAAAGGTACAGAGGCAGAAGGATCGGTATTTCCCTAAGCCATGCAGAACCTGGGAATATCATAAGATTTAACAAGATCGAAGGATTGTTTAACGGTATAGTAGCATCTTCATGGGGGGGATCTGTATAATACGACGACCATAAGGGATACAGATATACACGATAACTATATACTGAACGTGGGGGATGATGGATTAGAGCCAGAGGGGTCTGGAATAAACTTCAGAATATGGAGTAACTTTGTAGTAAACTCTTTATGTGCTATATCGCTAGCTCCGATAACCTATGGTCCTACATACGTCTTCAGAAACATCTGCGTAGACTTCCGCCTAATGGGTGTTAAATTGAATAGCGGATATGTATCGAGCGGATGGAAGTATTTATACCATAACACTTTCTATTCATCGATAACCCAGCCTTCACCTGAATGGAGACAAACCCCCATGGGTATAGGGGATACAAGCGCTAAATTCTCACATCTAATCACACGTAACAATATATTCCATCTATCATCAGATAACTATGTATTAGCGGATCTCGTATATGATGAGAGTAGCTATGACTATGATAACATGTATATAACCGGACTTCACTCAAAATTCGTAACGATAAAAGGAATAGATTATACCTTATATACACTCAAAACTTTATTGAATCTAGAGAGGAACGGTATCTCTGCAGATAGCTATTTCACCTCACCCGATAGAATGAATTTCAAGTTAACTTCGAATAGCCCATGCATAGATGCAGGCGTATACATACAGAATTTTAACGATAACTATCACGGTAATGCACCGGATATAGGAGCTATCGAATATGAAACTTAGATGTAACTAAGCTGTATATCGATGTAATTAGAATTTAAGCTCGCTACATATCTTCCAATAGATTTAGTGCTTCATCTAGAGTTACGAAACTAGGATTATGTTTCAGCATACTTTCCATAAATATTTTAGATAATTTAGCGTTAACTTTTCTGCTATTAGATAATAAAGAATAGTTATCCAATCTTTCGAATAAATTAGACTTAAATGTAAGCATAACTTTATCTGTTTAGGTAAATCTTCTTTATGTTTAAAAACCATAAAATCTATCTAATTTTTATTCTCAGCTTTAATTTAACAGTTTAAAATCACAATTTACAGATACCTCATCGGTATGTGTATACTCTAATTCTCAAGTAGATATGATAGAGGCTATCCGATAGTAGATTAGAAAGCTTACTGAATACATGCCCCTAACTGACGTAATACGGTATTTAGGAGCAGTTTAATAAGCTAAAGCACCACAACACATATAAGGAACGTTATGTATTAATCCTTTCGATAGGTGGCGTTATGAAAGCTATCATCATAGCTATACATAAGGATTATATTTTCAATGTAGAAAGACCTTTATCTTTAGTTAAGCTTTATAGTGTTCCGTTAATAGTTAGAATGATTTATTCTCTTAAATCAGCTGGCATAACAGATATCCTTATATTAATAGAATTTAAGGGGAAACAAATATTAGAATTAATTGGGGATGGAAGAGATATCGGTATGGAAATTCAGTATATAGAATATTCAGCAGATGCTGATATATCACCAACTATTCCAGATAGATTCTTAAAAGAAGATTTACTTATAGTTTATGATAATGTGGTTTTTGATACTGAGTTTGTAAGGATTGCAATAGAAACTATGGGATCATCGACATTTTATCTTGAAGGTAAACCTATTGGAGTCTATAAATTAGATAGAGAACTTTTAATGAATATCTGCATGAAATATCATTGTATGTACGTTAGAGAGTTACTACACTATATAGAAAAATCTAGTGATCTAGCTATCATCGACGTATCTACATATCTAGTAGAAAGTGTAGAATTGAAGCGTAAAGTTACTCCAATATGTATTAAGATTATAGATAAAGATTCGTTAAAATATGCTAAAAAAGCTATTATTTCAAGAATTCAGAAGGGCCTACATTTTACAGCTTATATAAATAAGCCCTTAGAGGACTATATCGTATATCGTATAGGAGATATACCTTGGATCACTCCTAATAGGATCACTATTTTTGCGAATATAGCTGCTTTCATCGTTGCTATGCTCTTCCTATACTGGGATCTTTTGCCTACGAGTATACTGGCTTATCTCGTTGGTATAGTGGATGGAATAGATGGGAAGCTAGCTAGAGCTAGGGGTATAACTACGAAGCTGGGTTATATAGAGCATAGTTTAGATATGCTCTACGAGCAATTATGGTATGCATGCTTCTCTATTAGATTAGCTCAACTTGGATACGGGTATCCAGCTCTCATATTAAGCTTAATGGTACTTGCATTGGATGGATTTGTTAGACATTGCTATATGCAATTCAAACAGACTATGGGAAAAGCGCTAACTTCTTACACACAATTCGATAGATTATTTGCTAAGATTGATGGAAGGAGGAATATTTATGTACTCTATATGATAGCTTTCACAATGTTCAGTACGCCAATATACGCGATACATGCTATATTCATACATTCCTCACTTACGGCTTTAGTTTATATTATAAGAGCTATTCAGCATATGAACGCTGCAGATGAAGTTGAGAATGTGAAAAGTTTTCTTAAATTCGTAGGTAAACCATGATTGATGAATCGGTTCAATCTTACTTATAATCTTATTCTGCGATTTTTTCAGCTATTTTTCTTATAATCTTCCTGTAGATATCTTCGAATGTACCATATACTGTTTTAGCTAAGTCATATACTATGAATAAAAGAAGTATAAGGATTACTACCGTCATAACTTTTGAAATAATATCTCCCACATATGGAATAGATGCTATTCGCGGTGGGATTAAAATCCAGAATAAAATAAGTAATGTTACGTGTAATGAGCCTCCAAGTATACGTTTAATTGTAGTCTCGGTTATTCTTAACAACGATACGAGTTTAACTGTTGCAACATCTACTATAATTTTCAAGGAAAGAAGTATGTGGTATCCAAAGTATATTATCAGTATGAGAGATGTAGCGAATAATATATTATCAGAAGTCAACGTTAACCCATCTAACTCTACTAATTCTATACCTGATATAACTGATCCAATTATATGCAATATAAGAATTGATATACAGAGTTTAAGCGAATTAGAGAAAATGCATTCGATAGCATTTATAATATCATTTCTTCTAAATACTATCTCGGGTTCAGGTTTTCTTCTAATTCTTCTTTTACCTTTAACAATCTCTTCGATTGTCTTATAAGTAGAGATCGATCGGTAAAGTAGATAGATTAAGGGAGCTATCGCTAGATAATAGAGTCCATAGATGGGTGTAGAGGTAAGTGAAGCTATGGACATCACCAATAGCCTACAATCCTTAGTTATGAAGCTTCCAGGTAGACCTGCGACTCCATTCATAGAATTGTAGGAAATATAGTTTATGGTAGCGATATTGACTGCTACTAATAGAGATATTGGAAACGTAAGGATATTCATCGCTGGGAAAGCTAGGCCTGCTACTATAACTACTTCCCCTATAGTATCTAGGATAAAATCTAAGGCAAAATGCGGATTTCGAATGGAGCTATGATGGAGCCTACCGATGAGCTTATCTAGATCTCTGCCTATTTCTAAAGAGATTATTAAAGCTTGTAGAAGTACACCTCCAAACGTTAGTTCACCTACCATAAGCAGTACACTAGCTATGAAACTAATTAGAAATGAGAATGCGGATACAACTTTAAGACGGAGAGGGTTATCTATGAGACCTCTTCGGTAGAGTGGAATTGATATACGTGTAGATAGGGGTTTATATAGATATTTAGAGATAAGTCTACTTTCTAATTCGATAATCTCCCTTCTCAATATCTGCCAATAGAGCTTTCTAGCTTTAACTAAATCCTCAGGTGTATCTATATCTTTCCATAGCCTCCCGGTAACGTCTACGTAGTCTACTTGAAGTTCTGAGGCGGCTAAATTAAGGGCATCGGCTATCGTAGCCTTTAATCCAAACTCTGTTATAGCTCTATCGATGTAAACATCAGCATTCTTACGACATATTATGATCCCGGTATCTATCCCATACCTAGGGGATATATCTTTGCCAGCCCGGATGACAGTATTTCCATCTAATAATAGTTTAAGCCCTTCATTAACTTCAGCATACGATGGATTCCTATCTAGACATACTGTGAAAGCGCTTTCACTTCTATGGAGTAGCGCATCCTCTAACATCCTTCGCTCGAATATATGGTCAGACATCAGTATGATAAATGGGCATCCACCCAACTGCTTCAAAGCTATGCTAACACTATAAAGATTACCGAAATCTTCAAGGTCAGTTTCGATAATTTCAGCTTTATCCCCAACTTTCTCCTCGAACAAACCTTTAAACCTAGATCTAGTTACGATAACTATACGTCCAACCCTAACGCCTCTAAGTCTATCCAATATGAAGTCGAGTATAGTAATTCCAGGCTCTAACTCCATGAAGCATTTAGGAATAGACTCAGAGTACGGTCTAAGTCTAGAGGCTACTCCTGCGGCTATTATTACTACATTAATCATACGCTACACCCTATCTTCATATCAAATCACGCATAGTACCGAGCGGCGTAGATCCCCGATCTAGCTTCTATCATCTGAATGTGAAGCTAAATGATAGTTATAGGCAGTAGCATACACTACCTTCATGCAACTCCTACAACTTTAATATTCACATAAACTACTTTATAAATGTTACCCTTTATAAATGTTATCGAAGTTAAGAATAATGAATATATTAAGCTTAAACAAGACTTAAAGTTTTAATAGACCTTGGATATATATAATTATAAAGATGAACTAAAAAGATGATATTAAATATAATCGATTCAATTTTAATATATAATTTTGAAATATACGTTTAATTATTATTTATATTATAGAAAATATGTTACATATTTATGAACTATTTAAAAACAGTTTACGTGATAACTACATAGCAGATGTAGAAGATAGTATCTTATAACCTTCAGGCTCTAAGATAAATGTTAGGATATTGAATAAACGATTTTTGGTGATAGCTAATTAATCTTGCTTAATAAGATAGATTTCAAGTTGCTTCTAATAGTTTATGCATATGGATGCCAGTATATACATACTACTAAACTTCGGTGAGAAGTATCATGATACCGCATCGGATATAGGAAACTCTAAATATGAAACTGGAGGTCGGCTATCGATCTAGGAGGTATTCTATCATAGTCTACATTTACCACATACTTTCTATAAGGTTTAAGGCATCGTTTAACGTTACTGTTCTAGGATTGCGTTTCAGTAACCTTTCCAAGGATAGGAGTTTAGAAGCTAGAGTAGGTATAGCATCCCTAGCTATACCTATCTCCCTTAACCTTGCGGGTATGCCTAATGTCTCGGTCAGTCTGTGTAAGCGAGCTACTATAATCTCGGAGAGCTCCTCTACGCTCCTACCTCTCGCATCTATGTTCAGAGCTTCCGCTATCAAGCAGATCTTCCAACCCATACTTATCGAATTGTACTTGAAAGCGTACGGTAGAGTTAAACCGCAGGATACTCCATGCGCTACTCTATATGATACGGCGAATGTATATGCTAATGCATGTCCTAAGCATACACCTGCATTGCAAAGCGCTATACCTGCTAGTAGAGCTGCTAAACTCATATGATACCTATTCTCAGGATTTGGCGAATTATACGTTTCCGGTAGGTATCGGTATGCTAGCCTTAAAGCTTCTAACGCTAGTATATCCGTTACGTGGTTAGAGTTTACAGACATCAATGCTTCTAATGCATGACTCATAGCATCCAACCCGGTTGAAGCGGTTATACTGGGTGGCAGGGTGTATGTTAGGCTTGGATCGACTATCGCTACATCTGGGAGGAGGTATGGACTTACCACAGAGGATTTAATCTCATCTTCAGGTATGGTTACTACGGCTATATCTGTAACCTCTGAGCCTGTACCGGCTGTAGTCGGTATGAGTATATGCGGTAAGCCGCGCTTCTCTACCAGGTTTACGCCTATATAGCTTCTCACAGGTTTAGAGTTGGCCGCTGCTATCGATGCTATCTTAGCCATATCCATAACGCTTCCACCTCCAACCCCGACGACTAGATCGAAGCTACTCGATCTAACAAATCTAGAGATGGCTTCAGCGTTATCTATAGACGGTTCTGATTCCACATCATCGAAAACCTCCACCGTGAAGCCTTCGTCGAGGAGTATTTCCTCAACCCCACGAGCTACACCTATCCTAGCTATATTCCTATCTGTAACTATAAGCGTATTTCTACCCTCGGTTAGAGTTTTAGCTTCTAAGCCGAGTTTATCGAGGGAGCCTACACCGAATAGTATCTTTCTAGGAAGTTTAAGCTCATACTGTCTAAGGTTTCGAGGCGTATACCCAGACATATATGTTGAAACACCTATAGATGATTAGATGAGGCATATTATGCTTATAATACTATCCGTATCAGGGTGGGAGGAGCTCTGATCCATCTATATGTATATCTAGTACGACCGTTTCACCTGCTCTATTAGCTTTTAACCCTTCTTCTAAAGCTGATCTAAGCTGAGTGGGTGTTTTAACATCTAAACCATAGCACCCGAAGGCTTCCGCTATCCTAGCGAAGCTAGGGTTAGCTAGATCTACGGAGATGTATCTCCCACTATAATTCAGCATCTGACGGTGCTTTATAGTGCCTAGAGCACCATCATTGAATATGCATACTATAACAGGTATATTCTCTTGGATAGCTGTAGATAGCTCATGCAGACTCATGTAGAACCCTCCATCACCACATATAGCAGCTACGATCCTCTCAGGTTTTATCAGCTTGCATGATAGAGCTGCAGGTAGTGCATAGCCCATAGGACCGAAGCATCCCGATTGTATCCATGTCCTAGGCTCGTATATCTCGAGGAAGGTTGACGCCCAGAGCTTATTGTTACCTGCATCGAGCGTGAATATGGTGGATCGATCGAAAACCCTCCTTATCTCGTAACACACTCTCTGAGGCTTCAGAGGAGTCTCATCTGAGTAGATCTTGGAGAACCAGGCGGATTGCCTCCACCTCTCTTTAGCTTCCTCAAGGAATCTAAGCCACTCCCTACGTCTGGATACTCCTACATCGCTTAATTTCGAGGCTTCCTCGATCATGCATCTTAGAACAGACTTCGCGTCACCTATTATAGCCGTATCCACCCTATAGTTTAAACCTATAACCGATGGATCTATATCTACATGTATCAAGGTAGCTTCACGATTCAGATTACTCCAACGGCGAGTGCTGAGAGCCGCGAACCT
The DNA here is from genome assembly GCA_964491605.1 of uncultured Candidatus Bathyarchaeia archaeon. GTDB lineage: Archaea > Thermoproteota > CALKCG01 > B24 > DRYS01 > DRYS01. The sequence goes on along the minus strand of CAZBGY010000014.1, from coordinate 31,689 downwards.
ACATCCTACAGCTAGTATAGTATCAGCCGATAATAGTATCTCATCTGTGTATGATGCCGCGTTTACACCCATCCTTCCAGCTGATAAAGGATGATCCTCTGGGAACGATCCTCTACCGTTGAAGGTTGTAGCTACAGGTATCGCCATATACTCTGCTAAAGCTCTAACTTCGATCCATGCACCTGCACCCGAGTAGTGGATCCCTCCACCTACGATTATTAAAGGCTTATGGGATGAAGCTAAGAGAGCGACAGCTCTTCTTATCGCTTCTCTATCGACTACAGGCTTCTCGATATCTACCATAGATACACCATCATGGAATTCTACATCTTCGATGGGTAGATCGGCTAACTGGATATCCAGCGGCATATCTATATGCACCGGTCCAGGTCTACCTTCGATCGATAACCTGTAAGCCTCCCTAACGATAGAAGCTACATCCATAGAGCTTGAAAGCCTTATAGAACGTTTAGTGATGGAAGAGAATATAGCGGTATGATCGAGCTCCTGGAAAGTACCTCTACCCAGCTCTGTTAGAGGCTGTTGGCCTGTGATCACCATTACCGGGGTACGATCGGTCCATGACGTAGCTACACCTGTTACTAAGTTTGTTGCTCCAGGTCCACCAGTACCATCGCAGACGCCGGGTCTACCGGTAAGCTTAGCGTAGGCATCAGCCATATACGCAGCGGATTGTTCATGTCTAACCAGTATATGCTTTATCGTTGATGAGTATAGTGCATCGTAGAATGGGCATGTTTGGGATCCCGGTATACCGAATATGAAGTCTACACCAAGCTTCTCAAGGGTTTTCACAATTACTTCCGCTATCCTCACAGGTGTATCCACCGTTCCTACTAACTCTCGATTAAAAAATAGAATGGAGAAGAATATTCTTAGCTCCTATCTACCACCAAACTCGCTCCAGAGGCTTCCTTATGATTAAAGGTTTCAGATATGATATAGCTTTCTCAACTCCATCTTCAGGGGACATAACAGGATCTTCGTGTTCAAACGATAGGACGTAGTCGTAGCCTACTTCGATTAACGCTGTGATTATACGACGCCAATCGACATCACCCCAGCCTGGAACCCTAAACCTCATACCTCTACCTCTCCTCATCCAGGATCCAGTCGATAGGACACCATCATAAGCTACTGCCTCCTTAACAACTTCTACATCCTTAGCATGAACATGGTATATCCTATCTCCAAGCTCATGTATGAATACTACAGGGTCTATGCCCTGCCATACCAGGTGGCTTGGATCGAAATTGAATCCGAAATTATTCCGCTTAATAACTTCGAGAGCTTTCTTAGCCGTGTAAAGGTTGTAAGCCATTTCTTGCGGATGAACTTCATGGGCGAATTTAACTTTATGCTCGGATGCGAAATCTATTATTTCACCCCACCTCTCCTCGAAGAGCTTCCAGTAGATATCCCACATCCTTTCGTATGCTGGAGGGAAGATATACCATGAACTCCAGTTTGGATGACCTACAAAACCGCATACGACCGGTACATCTAGGAGGCTCGCAGCCTCTATCGTCATCTTCGTACGCTTAATACCGTATGCGATCTTCTCATCAGGCGTACCTTTAAACCATTCATCTGTAGAGTTATCATGCGGTCCTAACACGAGCTGGGATTCTAGATGATTGCTTAGAGCAGATATAATTAGACCTTTAGATTTAACGATCCTCGTAAGCTCGCTTGCACCTCCTGATAGGATCCTCTCCAGGTTTAGATGATTGCTAGCTTTCCACGCTGCAAGCTCTACGGCTTCATATCCAAGCTTGGATATATGGTCTAGCACCTTATCCAGAGGCCAATCGTTGAACGCTACGGTTAGGAAACCTACCTTCATAACCATAGATACCACTACATCCTAGTTATACGTGTATAGGATATTAAGATTTTATGGTTCTAATCCTAGGACATCTATAAACAATTTTAAAAGGGGGAAGAGCACCTATCAATTAACTGGTGACTGTATATGTCTAGTCTTAGAGAAGTAGGTGTAGCTATGCTTGGATACGCTTTCATGGGTAAAGCTCATAGCCATGCTTGGATGGATATACCTGTATTCTTCTGGCCTCCACCAGCTATACCTAAACTGATAGTAATATATGGGAGGAGCGAAGAGCGGGTTAGAGATGCTGCGGTAAGGTATGGGTATAAAAGGTATACGACCGATTGGATGCAAGCCGTTAAAGACCCTGAAGTCGATATAGTGGATAACGGTCTACCGAATCATATGCATAAGGATCCATGTATAGAAGCTATGGAGAATGGTAAGCACGTCGTATGCGAGAAGCCTTTAGCACGCAACGCTTCCGAAGCTATGGAGATGAGGGATGTAGCTCGTAGAACCGGTGTTAAAGCTATGTGTGCATTTAACTATAGGTTTGTACCAGCTGTTATGCTTGCTCGTAAGCTTATAGAGGAGGGGGTTCTAGGCCGTGTATACCATTTCAGAGCGCGATACCTTCAAGATTGGATCATAGATCCTAACTTCCCGTTGGTATGGAGGCTTAGAGCTGAGGAAGCTGGATCAGGCGCCCTAGGAGATCTAGGAAGCCATATAATCGATCTAGCGAGGTTCCTCGTAGGGGAGGTTAAAGCGGTTACAGGTGTAACTAGGACGTTCATAGAGGAGAGACCTCTAGAGAGCGATCCCTCGAAGAGAGGTAGGGTCACGGTCGATGATGCTTTCGTAGCGACGGTAGAATTTGAGAATGGAGCTATAGGTACGTTGGAAGCGAGTAGGTTTGCTACTGGACGGAAGAACTATAACTGTTTCGAGATAAATGGTGAGAAAGGCTCTATAGAATTTAACCTTGAGAGATTGAATGAGTTGAGAGTCTACATCGTAGGTGATAAAGCTACAGAGGGATGGAGGGATATACTCGTTACAGAATCCGATGCGCATCCATTCATAAGGGCATATTGGCCTCCAGGTCATATAATCGGTTGGGAGCATACATTCGTTAACGAACTTCACCACTTCCTAAGATGCCTAATCGAGGATAAACCTATAGAGCCGTACGGCGCCACCTTCGAGGATGGATACCGCTGTGCAGAGATATGTGATGCGATAATAGAATCTGCGAGGAGTGGGAGGAGGATAGAGATAGTTTACCGTTAAATCTTAAGATGGAGCTACTTTAAACCTAGATACTCGTTTATCTCAGCTTGATACTCCTCCACCCTTAATTCCTCTACATCCCTAACTTTGACAGGTTTATCGAGGATCGATGATTCGTAGAAGGCTAGGGGTATAGCCATATCCTTATACGCTTCGACCCCGTCGACTTCAGGTTTACGTCCATACATGATAGCTTTATAGAAATCGTATAGTTCTATAGCGAAGGAATCTGTCACACCTCTAGGGAACATCTCCTCGAGAATATCTGATCCGACGGCTTTCAAAGCCTCATCCCTGATGGAGCTTATACTCCTCTCCTCCACATATCCATCCATCTGTATCCTAACATGCCCTGATGGGAAGTTTGTTAAACCGGGCATATATATGGATCCTCTAGATCCGTAGATTACTCTAATATTCAGTGGGAAGCCTGGAGCTATACGAGACCAAGACCACTGAGAGTATATGCCTCCTTCATACTCTATTATAGCTAGCGTAGCATCATCAACAGTGGTTTTTACACCATCCTTCATAGGCTCGAATATCTTACTCTTAGCATAAACCTCTATGGCTTCACGTCCAAGATGGTATCGATCTAGATCGGCTATGTGTACACCTCCATCGAAAACCCAGCTTCCACCAGCTTTAAGCTTATCCTCCCTCCAACCCCAAGGCTTAGGACTCCAGCTTAAACCCAACCAGAATATCATTCTAGGCTCCCCTATCATATGTTGATCCACAACCCATCTCACGGTGCGATTATCAGGTGTTCTACGATAATTCTCAGCTACGGCTAGAACTTTATTCTTCGAGGAGGCCTTATCTAAGATAAGCTTGGCAGCTCTCATCGTTATAGCTAAAGGCTTCTCTATCATTACATGTAGATCTTCCTCGAGGCAGCGTATAGCAACTACGTGATGCTGATCATGCGGTAGACATATATCTACAGCCTCTATAGATTCCCTCGAGATCATATCCTCTAAGCTTGAGTAGACTCTAGGCTTAAACCCCTGGATCAATGCTATCTCTCCAGCCCTTCTCTCAGCGTTCTCCAAAACGATATCGCATACAGCTTCGATCCGGATCACCCTGAGCCCACGAGTATACAGTTCCTTCAACCCGTTTATATGGGAGGCAGATATACCTCCGCAACCGATTAAACCTAGACTTAAAGGTTTAGACATAAACCCCACCCTCGAAGACCTCTGGTTAGAGAAGTATCTGATCTTATACTTAAAGCAGGATTGATTAAAATGCGTATAGGGTTCCTATATGGGCCCGGGGCGATTCGAACGCCCGACCAACAGGTTATGAGCCTGCCGCTCTGCCTGGCTGAGCTACGGGCCCCCACCTTTAAAGAAGTGAAGATTAGATCTTTTAAAGGTTTTCCTGCAGGCGAGTGAAGGAAGTTAAGGTTGCCAGTTGCTTCGACTCCTCTTTACGATTCTTATAACATCCTTTTCAGCTAGTTTATCGTATTCATCTTTCTTAACTTCTTTGAAAATCCACCTCTTACCGAAGTGGCAGGCTATCACCGCATGTTTAAGCTCCCAAGGGTAGAGGGAGAACATATCTAGGAAGTTGAATAGTTTATCAAGCTGCTTCTTCTCGATATAGACGTAGTAATCTTGGTTCTTTACTTCGAACGCGTATATATGGCTTCCTCTACTCGCAAAAACATCTGGAAGGGATGCTTTACTAGGATTGGATACAGGTATCCTTACAGCCCTATATCCCTTCCTAGCTAGTAGTTGAACTAATACTCGCTCGCTATAAAATCCTCTGCGTCTCCATAGTCTTATATCCCTGATATCTCTTCTACTCATCAAGCTTAATCAAGGTGTGTTTAGGATTATAGAAGATAGATAAAGTATGTTATCGTAAGATTCATCAAACTATAGATGATTTCGTGCTAGGTATTTCAGCTTTAACTTCGACTGATGGACGTACAGCTCTGAAGCCTTCCTGGAACCTTTTAGCTATTTCATCGTAGAATTGTAATAGCTGCGGCGATAGCGGTTTTACCTTTGTTAACGCCTCTCTGAAATGTTTCATGTATATCTTAAGCTCGCTAACTCTCTGCTTAGCCTCTTCAGGATCCCTAACTTTCGATAGGAATTCTTTAAGAGCAGCCATAGCCGCTGTATTGCATAGAGCAGCGATATCCGCTCCAGTGTAGCCTTCGGTTATCCTCGCAAGCTCTTCGAGGGATACATCTCCGGCTAGAGGCTTATTCTTCGTATGTATCTTGAATATTTCAAGTCTAGCTTCATAGTCTGGTGGAGGTATGTATATTAGACGATCGAATCTACCTGGTCTGAGTAAAGCTGGATCCACTATATCAGGTCTGTTCGTAGCTGCTATAACCACGACGCCTCTAAGCTCCTCTATCCCATCCAGCTCGGTTAGAAGCTGACTTATCACTCTCTCGGTTACGTGGCTATCACCATAACCTCCACCTCTCACAGGTGCTATCGAATCGAATTCATCGAAGAATATTACGCATGGAGCAGCCATACGAGCCTTTCTGAATACCTCTCTTACAGCTCTTTCAGATTCCCCAACCCACTTCGATAGTAGTTCAGGCCCCTTAACACTTATGAAATTAGCTTCACTCTCGGTAGCTACGGCTTTAGCTAACAACGTTTTACCAGTTCCTGGAGGACCGTATAGTAGTATACCTTTCGGTGGTTTAAGACCTGTATGAGCGAATAGCTCAGGATACTTTAACGGCCATTCAACAGCTTGTCTAAGTTCTTCTTTAGCTTCCTTAAGACCGCCTATATCATCCCATCTAACGTTAGGTATCTCTACATATACCTCCCTCATAGCTGACGGCTCCACCTCCTTTAATGCTTCAAGGAAATCGTTCATAGTTACTTTAAGCTTCTCCAGAATCTCCGCAGGTATTTCATCAACCTCTAGATCTATCTCCGGTAGAATCCGCCTGAGAGCTCTCATAGCAGCTTCTTTGCATAGAGCTGCTAGATCGGCTCCTACAAACCCGTGAGTGATGCTTGCAAGCTTCTTAAGATCCACATCCTCCGTTAGAGGCATATTCCTCGTGTGTATTTGTAGTATTTCTAGTCTACCTTTCTCATCAGGTACACCGACTTCTATCTCCCTATCGAATCTTCCAGGTCTACGTAGAGCTGGATCTAGAGCGTTAGGTCTATTGGTAGCACCTATAACGATGACGTTACCACGAGTCGTCAATCCATCCATTAGTGCTAGTAGTTGTGCTACAACCCTTCTTTCTACTTCTCCTGTTACCTCCTCCCTCTTAGGGGCTATGGAATCTAGTTCATCTATGAATATTATAGCAGGAGCATTCTCCTCAGCCTTCTTGAATATTTCTCTAAGCCTAGCTTCAGACTCACCGTAAAACTTACTCATAATCTCAGGCCCGTTTATGCTTATGAAATATGCATCACTCTCGTTAGCTACGGCTTTAGCTAACAACGTTTTACCAGTTCCTGGAGGACCATACAGCAATACACCTTTAGGAGGTTCTACGCCTAATCTCTCGAATAGTTCTGGGTGTCTTAATGGAAGCTCTATCATCTCTCTAAGCTTCTGTATCTGTTCGGATAAGCCGCCTATATCCTCGTATGTTACCCTCGGTATGCCGGATACAGGTACTCTAGGAGGCCTATCGGATATAACTATACTAGTATTCTTCGAAACTATACCCACCCTAGCAGACGGCTCCATACCTACTACTACGAAGGATACTTCACGTCCCATTATACCCACCGGGATTGCATCGTTTTTAGCTACTACCCTACCCTCAAGAACCCTTGATAGGTAGACTTCCCCACCCATAATCCTTAAAGGCTCTGTAGGGGCTAAAATTACCTTGGAGAGCTTTCTAGGCTCCACTTTCCTAACTTTAACCCTATCATCTATCGATACATCTGCGTTAGCCCTGGTGTATCCATCCATCCTTATGATACCTTTACCGTAATCTTCAGGGTGGGTAGGCCAGCATATAGCTGCAGTCCTCTTCTTACCTATGATTTCCACAGCATCTCCTGTGGATATACCTGCCTCCTCCATAGCTTTAGGATCCATACGTACTATACCTCTACCTACGTCTCTAGCGTATGCTTCCGCAACCCTAAGCTGTATCTCCTTAAACTTCTGAGTAGATGACACTGCGTATCCACCTCCTTCTCCAACCAAGTTATTAACTAAAGGTTAATATTTAAATGTTTCTATAGATCTAATATAGGGTTGAGCTATGAGCATCGAGGATCTCTTAGAAGTCCTAGGTAACCCGACTAGGCTTAAGATCTTGAGATCGCTAGCCGATGGACCGAAGTATCTGTTGGAGCTAGCTAGGGAGCTTGATCTAAGCGAGCCTGCTATACTTAAGCATCTGATTATACTCGAACGTTATGGATTAATATCCAGCTTTAAGAGGGATAGTAAGACTGGCCCTCCTAGAAAGTACTACTATCTTAAAACAGGGTTTACCGTAGATGTAGGGTTTACAGATGGATTATTCGATATATCTGTTAGGAGATTAGAGGAGCCTATATGCGAGGAAGTGGAAAGTATAGCGGAGGAACTCCAGAGAGTTAAACGTATAAAAAACTGTGTGGAAGCTGTGGAGAAGGTAGCGACATTATCCGAGCTTATAGATAGGGAGCTTTCCAAGCTGAGGAGGAAGGAAGCGAGCCTACTAGCTTTGAAGAGTGAGATCTACCGCTATCTAGGAGAACTTCTCGAGACATTCTGTGAAACTTATCTAGAACGGAAGATCGCCGAATGGATGATACTATCTCAGAGTAGAGAGAGACTTTTAGATGAAGTGAAAACCGCTCTGAATATATCGGATACAGAGTTTAAGCTTATTGTAGAGAAGCTTAGATCGAAGATACCATACATAGATCGTTTCACAATCTAATTGTGTGTATAATAGAATATCATAGTGCCATCCGATAATTTCGAATCGAACTTAGCGAAACCGAATCTTTCGAACTGGATAACTTCACCTAAAGCTATCGTTCTGCAGAGATTCTCCCCGTACCCCGTAGACTCCGATGCATCAGGCATTATAACTCTAATCGGTACGGCATCCTCGATCGGAACCCAATGTATAAGTCTAGCTTTAAGCTTAGCAGCTTCCTCGTATGCTCTACTATGCCATACCGCTTCTACGCTATCGCCCGATAAGCTTATAGGTTTTACATTGAATAAGCCTATAAGCCTTACGATCCTACCTGAAGCTAGAATATCGTAATCCCTCTTCGAGATGTAAAGCTCGATTTCTCCATCTTTAACCTTAATCTTTGTCTCTCTATACCCCATATCCTCTCTATCCGGATGGAACGGTATCCTAGCTACAATCTCATCTAAAGGAATCGATCTAACCTTTAGCTTAATAGGATCTTCTACGTAGAAGAATCTTCTGGCTATAGGATCTATTATTCTTCTATTATGAGCATATAGATTCTCCCAGCTAAACCTTACCTCAGACATCTTAACCCCAAGCTCTAACACCATCCTATGTATAGCTTCAGGTTGAATACCTCTACGTCTTAGAGCAGCCAGGGTAGGTAAACGCGGATCATCCCAACTCTTGTATAAGCCGAGTTGGAGATCCCTAAGCATCTTAGACTTAGACATAGTTCCAGATCCGATCATCAACCATTTACCGTAATGTATACATTCTGGGTACTCCCAACCTAGCCATCTATACATGTATAACTGTTTCTCGACTCCGACCAAGAATTCTTTACCCCTTATTATATGTGTCACCCCCATTAGATGGTCATCTATCCCGGCGGCGAAATTATAGGTAGGCCATACATTGTACCTATCACCTACGATCGGATGCTTATGGAGCTTAGTATCTATAACCCTCAACGCAACCCAATCCCTTACAGAGGGGTTTGGATGCGAAAGATCTGTTTTCACCCTCAACACGCTTTCACCCTCTTTGTATACCCCTTCCAGCATTCTATCGAACCTCTCCATATGATCCTCCACAGCTAGATCTCTACATGGACAAGGCTTAGAGCTACGGATATAGCTACGAAACTTATCCGGTTTGCATACGCATACGTATGCTCCGCCGATCTCGATGAGCTTTCTAGCTATATCGTAGTATATCTCGAGCCGCTTACTTTGGATATATTCTTTATCCCATCTGCATCCAAGCCATATTAAATCCTCTCTTATAGCATCGTAGAAGTCTATCCTAGGCTTCTTTATCCGTGGATCTGTATCCTCGAACCTGAGTATGAATACTCCCTTATACATTCTAGCGTAGTCATGACTCAGATATATAGCTCTAGCTTGACCGAAGTGGAGTACGAAATCTGGGTTTGGAGCATACCTAGTAACTATCGTCGAATACTTATCTGCATTCGGTAGAGGAGGTAGTTTAAATTCCCTCTCCCTAGGCTTCTCCTCTACTAGAAGCTCTGGGAATCTCTCCTCCAGTATACGCTTCTGATCGATCAGTGTAAGACTGTTAACCTCCTCCACTATCTTCTCAACTAGAGCTATTACCTCCTTAGCTCTACTACGTAGTTCTCTATGTTCGCCTAGGAATCTAGACACTACAGGTTCGACCTTAGCTTTACCGTTATACTTCACAGCGTTCGCTAACGCATACTTGAAGATCTTTTCGCGGAAGGCTTCGAGGTTTACGCTCATAGCGTTAGCCTACCTTGGGATTATAGCCTTCTATCTACGAATAATCTAGCTAGCTCTTCTAAACTTTCCCTACTACGACTAGGTTTAAGCTTGGATAGGGATGCTATAGCTTCATCTCTGAATCTTAAAGCCATATTCTTCGCGTAATCTACGCATCCATAGCGTGTAAGCGCATCGATAGCTTTTCTAACATCCTCATCTGAAGCATCCCTTCTACCAAGTACCCTTGTAACCAGGCTTTTACTCCTAGTAGGAAGTCTTCTAAGACCGTAAATTACGATTATAGTCTTCTTACCCTCCCTAAGATCGCTACCTACAGGTTTACCTAGCTCCTCCTCGCTACCCACCAATCCTAGTATATCGTCTACTATCTGGAAAGCAAGCCCAGCTTTCAAGCCGTAATTGGATAAAGCTTCTAACTCTTCACAGCTGCATCCGCCTAGCACTGCACCTATCTCAGCCGAGATCTGGAAGAGTCTAGCTGTTTTCAACCTTATCATTTCTAGATACTCCCCTTCTGAAGCATCGATTCTAGATTGTAAGATGAGATCTAGAGTCTGACCTTTAGCTATATCGATCATAGCTTTAGCTATCATATCAACTATCCTTACAGCTCTATCGTAGCCGATCCTCCCAACTACCTCGGGTCTACATACGGCTTGGAAAACTTTAGCGAATAGGTAATCTCCAGATGTTATAGCCTGCGGTACACCCCAAACTGTATGGACGGTGGGTACACCCCTTCTAAGATTACTCTCATCCATGATGTCGTCGTGGATTAGGGTAAACGTATGTAGGATCTCGATAGCCGAAGCTATCGGTATAGATGCGCTTGGATCACCTCCTACAGCTTCGCATGATTTCATAGTTAGGAATGGTCTTACACGCTTCCCACCAGCTTTGAACAGATGGATACTCGACTCGTATAGAATAGGTACATCCTTATCAGGCTCTAATAGCTTGAAAATAAATTTATCCACTTCTTCGCAACACAACCTTATCTCATCTAGTAGTTTACTCAATTCTTCAAACCCCTTTCACTCAACCATTCTGCTAGCCTACCTACAATTATAGGTTTAATCCTCTTAAGCTCATCTATCCTTGATACGTTCATAAGAGCCATAGCTACCCTCAACCCCTCGATGAATATGGTCAGAGTCTTCTCAACCTCCTGAGGACTCTTCAATGCCGGTTTAAGTATAGGTAGGGCTACCGCACACATATCTGCACCGATACATATAGCCTTAGCTATATCCACTCCGGAGCGTAATCCACCTGAAGCTACTATCTTAACGTTTCTAACGACAGATCTAACTTCGATTATACTCGCAGCCGTAGGTATACCCCAATCCCAGAAGGCTTTAGATACGCCTATCCTTATATCGTCACGCCGCTTTACGGCGCGATAATACTCTACCTTAGACCAGCTTGTACCGCCTAAACCTGCTACATCTATAGCTTTCACGCCTAACTCCTCTAGTCTAACAGCGTCCTCACGGATCATACCTGCCCCAGTCTCCTTAACTATAACGGGGATTTCAAGCTCCTTCACTACCTCTCCGATCGTAGATATTAATCCTTCGAACTTAGGTTTACCCTCAACTTGCAGTAACTCTTGAAGGGGGTTTAGATGGATCGTAAGAGCATCGGCATCTATAGATTCCACCAATTCTATCAAGCTATCCACACCATACTTCCTCAGCTCTTGAAAGCCTATGTTAGCGGATATGAACGCTGTAGGAGCCTTATCTCTAGCTACCTTAAAGCTGTAAGCAGTCTCAGGTTTCTCGAGAGCTATCCTCTGACTACCTACACACATACCTAGCCTAAGCTTTTCGACAGCTTCAGCTATGTTCGAATTTATCTTAAAACCTAAACCGCTACCTCCTGTTATAGCCGAAACCATTATAGGCGCAGAAAATTTGAAGCCTAGAAAATCCACTTCTAGATCGATATCCTCAGGATCCACCTCCGGTAGACATCTATGGGGTAGGTATACATACTCAAGCCATGTAGTTTCCCTCTCCGCTTCCACCGGTTCAAATAGGCATATCTCTATATGCTCATCCTTTCTTACCTCTATACTCAAAGATTTTACCCTCCGATTATACGTGTACCTTCTACTTCAAGCCCCATAATAGCTTTATAGAGCCGGCCGGGTTTTAAGCCGTTAACTATATAGACGGCTATACCCTTCTCGGCTAATATCGATGCTTCTCTAAGCTTAGAAGCCATACCGCCTGTAACATCCATAGATGTAATAGCTTCTGAGCAGATCTCCTTGAGAAATTCTACCTTAATCTCTCTGAGGAGAGATGCACCTTCAAGTCTCGGATCCCTATCGTAGACCCCATCTACATCTACTACAAATACAACTTTATATGCATTGAATTCGAGAGCTAGCTTAGCGGCTATCTGATCTCCAGATACTATGGAGAAACCATTTCCATGATCGAAAACAACGTCCCCATGCAGAAGTGGGGTTAAACCCATCTTGAGGGCTAGCCTTATAGACTCTGTGTATAGCGAGTCTATACGCCCCTTCCTAGCGGTGAGTATACTGGAAGTTGCAATCGGATATACATGAAGACCTCTACTAGAGAATACTTCTACCAGTTTATCGGTAAGCTTACGCATACTCATATGGGTTTCGAGGAAGCCTGGGGGGACTTGAGAAGTCGGCTTACCGATCTTATCTAAACCGTAGGTTAGAGCTGTATAATGGCCGAAGGATCCTCCTCCATGAATCAGTATAAGGTTTCTCATACCGGTGGATACGATCTCTTCGGCTAACCTCCTAGATACATCTTCGTTAAACGATAGGGGCTTACTCTTATCCGTTATAACGCTTCCACCCAGCTTAACTACTATCATCACCTTGCACCTACTTCTACTATTCTAGTCCTATATACGGCTTCAGCTCCTGCATCTATAAGCGACGATACTATCCTATCAGATTCACCAGGTCTAGCGATGGCTATTATACATCCGCCTCCACCAGCACCGGTAATCTTCGAGCCTAATGCTCCCGCTTCCCTAGCCGCGTAGATGAGCTTCTCAAGCCTAGTGTTCGATACACCTATGGCTGATAGAAGCCCGTGATTCAGGTTCAGCATAACCCCTAGTTTTTCGATATCTCCTTCGATTATGGCTTCGATAGCTTGCCTTACGATTATACGCGCGGTAGATCTCAACCTCGAGAATATGGTAGGATGCTTTGAAGCAAGTTCACCGACTCTACGCACCATAACCCCGGTAGACCTCTTAAGACCTGAATCGGCTATTATAAGCTCTATAGGCCTAGCCGGTTTAATCCTTCTAATCCTCCCTCCGATCTTGAATACTAGCATACCGCCATACACCGATATAGTCGGATCGATACCTGAAGGTCTACCGTGGATAATCTCTTCAGCTTTAACACCTAAGGCTACAACCTCACTCTTCTTAAGCTTGAATCCTAGAAGCTTAGATACAGCTAGAATAGATGCTACTGATACAGCTGCAGAGGAACCTAAACCAGCGGAGATAGGAATATTAGAGTTGATCGATACCATTAAACCTTTATCGATTAACTTCGTACCCCTCGATTCTACTAGGAGCTTTATAACATCATGTATAGGTTTTAGAGTATTCTCCGATACTTTGCTCGAATATACATGTATACCAGGTTCATCTCTGAAGGAAGCATATGCATGCGCTTTAAGATCTATCGCGGCGACTATAGCTGGTTCACCGTATACGACGAAATGTTCCCCGCACAATATAACCTTACCTGGAGCGGTAGCTTCAGCCATGAGGTTACACTTCTTCCATTTCTATGGGTAGAGTTTATTAAAGCTTAATACCCCCCATATTTCTACGACCGGTGATCCGCTATGGATAAATCTGAAAGAATACTTATGGCTCACGGAGCTGGCGGATACCTTATGCAGAAACTTATAAAGGAGCATATACTATCCATCCTGCCGAAGGATAGCTTCGAAGTAGGATTGCACGCTCTAGATGACTCAGCTATAGTTAACGGCGTAGTCTTTAAATCCGATTCATATACTGTTAAACCGTTATTCTTTCCAGGTGGTGATATAGGTAGGTTAGCTGTCTCAGGTACGGTGAATGATATATCTGTAATGGGCGGTAAGCCTATAGCTCTATCGTTAGCGCTCATACTAGAAGAGGGGTTTCCGGTAGACGATCTGGATAGGATTATGTATAGTATAGCGGATACATGCAGGGAGGCTGATGTATACATAGCCACAGGGGATACGAAAGTTGTCGAGAGAGGCTCGCTAGATGGATGTATCATAAATTGTTCCGGTATAGGTGTGAGGAGTAGGTATCTAGATTACAACCTCGATATTGTACGTAAGTTTAGACGGGGTTTCGAAGCAAGATGGCTTCTAGACTCTAATATAAAGCCTGGAGATAAAATAATAGTATCAGGGACTATAGGTGATCATGGTGTAGCTATACTAAGCTGTAGGGAAGGTTATGGATTCGAGAGTAATATACGATCAGATGTTAAGCCGTTGAACAGGATGGTGGAGAGGGCTCTATCGGTCGGAGGTATAGTAGCGATGAAGGATCCTACGAGGGGAGGGTTAGCTAACCTACTCAATGAGTGGAGCGAGAAATCGCGTGTAGGTATACTGATTAGGGAGGAGGATATACCTATAAGAGAGGGGGTGCGAGCTGCATGCGAGATGCTAGGTATAGATCCCCTAGAGATAGGTAATGAAGGTAAAGTCGTGATAGCGGTCGTAGAGGAGATGGCTGAAGAAGTTTTAGAAGCTTTAAGAGAGACCGAGGAAGGGAGGGATGCGGCTATAATAGGCGAAGCTACAGATGAATTTGAGGGTGTAGCTATGGAAACCTTAATCGGCGGTAAAAGGATTATACCTCCGCCATTAGGCGATCCTGTACCGAGGATATGCTAGCCTCCTAGTCTTCTATATGCTTCGTACGCTTTCACTATAATCTCCTCACACCTACCCGCTCTTATACCAGTTACCACCGATAATCTATCCGCTGTAAACATAGTAAGCTGCTTAAGCGTTACGATACCTTTATCGGCTAAACTCCATAATTCTTCTTCATCTAGATCGCTTATGATAGTTACAGGTTGAAGCCTATTCTCGACTATAATCTTCTCTATATCCTCGGATACACCCCATCCTATAAGGTTTATACCCTTACACTTAGCATACCTTAAAGCGTGATCGGTAAACTTAGCGTTGGTAACAATGTATCCTCCAGATATCTTAACCTGGTTAATCTTCTTTTCATAACCTGATAGCAGATCTTCGATTATAGCTCTTACCTTCAATACCACGGTTAAATCCACCTTCTCATGTGGGTTTACATGATGCTTAACTTCGAGTATATAGACCTGGTTATCCCTAACTACTAATCCGTCAAGCTCGTATTCTACGCATTCGCCTTGTATGAGCTGGTTGGGGGCAATCTGGAATCCTAGAGATTCAAGAATAAGTCGAGCATACTGTTCGAAATCAGGTTTCGATCTAAGTCTAGATATCGACGACCTTAAGTCGGTTATCCACGAGTATATAGAGTCGAATATACTAGCTTCCTCCCTGATAATCCTAAGTATATCCCTCGTCGATATACCATCGTAAATCCTCTCTTCTAGCTTCCTACATATAGCCTCTATATGCTCCTTCGGTAGACCCATCTTCAAACATGTTCTATACACTTTACTTCGATCAAACGGTTGTCTACTACCATCAGCTTTAGTTACGTATATCATCGTATGGTTTCGAAACTCTGCTTGCATATTAAACCTTTTTATGGATCTACACGGTAAGTATACTTAAATATAGCGATACCGTTTTTGACAGGATATCGGTGATCATTTGGCTCAAATATTCTACGATGATGATGCGACGTTATCTACGATAGAAGGGGTGGTAGTCGGGATAATAGGCTATGGCAATCAGGGAAGAGCGTGGGCTATGAATCTAAGAGATAGCGGAGTGAATGTCGTGATAGGTAACGTTAAAGATTCGTATTGGGATAACGCTGTAGCTGATGGATTCCATGTATACGGAATAAGCGAAGCTACCGAGCGATCAGATATCATCTGCATTCTTCTACCAGATGAGATCCAGAGGACCGTATACTATTCGTATATAGAGCCATATATGAAGGGGGGAAGCATGATCGTCTTCGCTCACGGCTTCTCCATAAGATACGGTTTGATAGCTCCACGTGAGGATGTGGATGTAGCATTACTAGCTCCAAGGATGATAGGAGTAGGTGTGAGGAGATTATATGAAGCTGGTTATGGAGCTCCAGCGTTCGTAGCTGTTAAACAGGATGTAACCGGGATGGCGTGGCCTAGGATCCTCGCTTTAGCTAAAGCTTTAGGGTTTACACGCGCAGGGGTTATCGAATCCAGCTTCGAGGAGGAAACGGAGCTTGATCTGTTCACCGAGCAAGCTGTTATGCCTATAATAATCTCTACGTTTCTGAAGGCTTACGAGATACTCTTATCTAGAGGTTATAGCGTCGAAGCTATACTGACCGAACTAATAGCTTCCGGGGAACTCATAGAAGTTTTCCGTCAATCATGTAAGCTCGGTCTACTAGGGCAGTTAATCCTACACTCTAGAACTAGCCAGTATGGCCAATTATCTCGTATAGAGAGGTATATAGATAGGATCCACGATCCTATGGTTAAAAGTCTAGAGGAGATAGCTTCAGGTTTATTCTCTGAAGAGTGGGTTAAAGAGCAGGAGATGGGCTACCCTAACTTCAAGAAGCTTCTAGAGCAGGCTCTCTCCTCGCGGATTCAGAAGGATTCAGAGGATCTTAGGAGGAGACTTAAAATACCATACGATATGCTGTAGAGTGTTTCCTGAGCACGATCGATGATGGAAGGATGACGTGATGACTACGTATAGCTCTGAGGTTGAACGTAAACTCTTAAAGTATAGTAAACTTGTAGAGGAGGTTAGGCTCTGTAGAAAATGTGATCTATGGAAGAATAGGATTAAACCTGTAATCGGGGAGGGGTCTCTCGATACGGCGATTATGATAGTTGGATTAGGACCTGGACGTCGAGAGAACATGGAAGGGAAACCATTCATCGGCACGGCTGGTAGATTCTTAGATGAGGTTTTAAGCTTCATAGGAATCGAACGTGGAGAAATTTACATAACGAATATAGTTAAATGTTATCCTCCAGGTAATCGTGTGTATAGGAGGCATATAGAGAGCTGCACGCCATATCTGGAAGAACAGTTGGAGATCGTAAAACCTGAGATTATACTAGTTCTAGGTAGCATAGCAGCGGCTTATTTTTCAGAGAAGTATAAGGTTCGATTGCTACCTATCAACTATATGCACGGAGTTATCGTAGGAACCGATATGGATTATCCGAGGTATATTATCCCAATGTATCATCCAGCATCAGCTTGCTATAACCCAGGGATGAGGGATATTATATTGGAGGATTGGCGTCGTGTGACACCGCTACTTAGACGATATGTGAGAGCTCAACATGGAATAGGTTAGTGTTACTTCATCGAGTATCCTTCGATGAGATAATTATAGTGGGATGTAGTAATGCATAGTATGCTTGACCGAGCGATATACCTCCATCCCCGGGAGGAATTGATCTATGATGTATGAATCTTAAACCTTCAGCCTCCACTATCTTCCTAAATTCTCTAATTATAATATCGTTGTAAGCTACACCACCTGTGAAACCTATATGTTTTATACCTAATTCGAATGCTTTATCTATAGCATAGTATGCGAAGCTTCTAGCGATATATGCATGAGCTGAGTAGGCGAGATCCCTTCTGCTAGCTCTACCTAGATTTTCGAATATGCATTCTAGTAGAGGTTTGGTAGCGATACTTTCACCATTATATACTGGGTCTAAGTGTAGGATATCCTCACCCCCCTGTGCAGCTGATTCGAGCTTCATAGCGGGTTCACCTTCATACGTTCTCTCGAAGCTTATATCTAGTAACGTGGATACAGCATCCAAAACTCTACCGCAACTCGTCGTAGGAATGTATACACTCTTCTTCAACTGGTTTAAGATAATATCTAACTCCTTCTCCCCATAGGGTAGCATATAGCTCCTAGCTTTAACCCATCCCTCGATTCTATGGTCATCCCAGAGTATACCTATAACCATCCTTATGGGATAGCGGGTAGCTAGATCTCCACCTATCATAGGATGCTCTTCGAGGTGGCCTATCCTCATCCATTTCTCCTTAGAGGCGTAGATAATTTCGCCACCCCAGGCGGCTCCATCTAAGCCATACCCGAAGCCGTCAGCTGCTACTATCACCGCTTCATCTAAACCTGTTTCTGCTAGTAGACTATAAGCGTGAGCCGCATGGTGTTGAACCTGGATTAGGGATGTTTGCATCTCTCTGGATAGGCTGAGGGCTAAACGTGTAGTCGCAAATTTTGGATTGAGATCGCATACTAATAGTTTAGGATTAACCGATAATAGATTCATGAAATGCTCTATGGAATTTTTGAGGAAGATAAGGGATTCGATATTATCTACATCTCCTATATGCTGTGTTAGATAAGCTTCACCATCCTTAACTATGCATGCTACGACGTTTTCTTCGCATCCTAGGGCGACTATATCTGAGTCGGTACGATACTTCAGCTTGATGGGCGTAGGGGTATAGCCTCTTGATCTCCTCAGGATCACCGGCTTCCCATCTACGATCTTAACTACAGAATCGTCGCATCTCTGCACTATCGGTCTATCGTGGAATAGGATGTAGTCTACTAGCTTACCGAGCTTGGATATAGCTTCTTTATCATCTATAACTATAGGGTGACCTGAGATATTCCCACTAGTCATAACTAGAGCCGGCTCCTTCGTCCCCTCGAAGAGCAATATATGGAGACCTGTATAAGGTAGCATTACACCGATGAGGTGTAAGCCTGGAGCTATAAGATCTGAGAGATAATAGTTCCTATTCTTCCTTAACAGGACTATAGGATGTATATAGCTCTTTAGAATCTCCTTCTCGACTTCCGTTATCTCGGCGAAGCTCTCTATAGCTTCGATACTCCTAGCCATTATGGCGAACGGCTTATTCCTTCTACCTTTCTTCTCCCTAAGCTTCCTTATAGGCTCATCCATGGTGGTAGCTGTAGCTATATGGAAACCTCCATACCCCTTTACAGCTACAATGAAACCTTCATCTATAAGCCTACCGGCTTCAAGTATCGGATCCATGCATTCTATTACGGATCCGCGATTGTCCGTAAGATACGTTCTGGGACCGCATTTAGGGCAGGCTATAGTTTGAGCGTGGAACCTTCTATCGAGCGGATTCGTATACTCGGTACGGCATTCATCGCACATCTCGAAAATCTTCATAGAGGTATTACCGCGATCGTATGGAAGCTTCTCTATCACGGTGAACCTAGGACCGCAATCCGTACATGTTATAAAGAAATATCTGTAACGTCTATCAGAGGGGGTTTTAAGCTCCCTCAAGCATGAATCGCATATAGCTATATCCGGAGGTATTATGGAGTTACCGTCCAACTTAGCTTCTCCACTCTTCTCTATCCTAAACGTCTCCTCACCTCTAGGTTCGACTTCAAGCGTCTCGATACGATCTATGACTGCTATGGGGGGTGTCTCCTTGGGGAGACTATCTACGAATCCGTAAACCGAAGATTCAACGCCTTCCACGTATATCTCTACATCCCCGCTCCCAAGATTCCTAACGTAACCTCTGAGACCGTATCTATGAGCTAGACGGAATACGAATGGACGGAAACCTACGCCTTGAACTATACCTTTAACCCTAATTAGAAGCCCTATGACACCGTTAGAGTTATACCTCCTCTTCAAATTCTTTCACTGGTATCTTTAGGTCCTCACTCGGCGATAATATACCCCCAGCTTTTAGAACTTCACGTGCTAACAGCCAGAAAACCATAGCTAACGCTTTCCTACCCTTATTATTACATGGTATAGCTAGATCTACATTCGAAAGAGAGTTATCTGTATCTACGAGGGATACTACAGGTATACCGACCTTTGAAGCCTCTATCACAGCTTGCTCATCAGCTCTAGGATCGACCACTAGAACTACTTTCGGTTCGACGTATGTCGCCAGGCTTGGATTAGTGAACGTACCAGGTAAGAAGCGCCCGACTATCGGCTTGAAACCTGTTACCTCGCAGAACTTCAATATCGGTTTACGCGCATGAACCCTAGACGATACTACGTAGACATCTGAAGGCGTGTATCTAACTAGAAACTTTGCAGCAATCTGTATTCTCTCCATTATTTTCAGCATATTAATTATATTAACCCCATCACTCCTAACTTTATAGATAAACTGCTCCATGTGCTTAGTCTTAACCATGGAGCCTATATGTATACCTGATGACAACGCTAAATCCAATGGTAGTAGGGTGCTGCTTCCACCACCCGGTATTTCACTGCTGCTCATCATCTATCACCTAAACCTGATTCGAGCCATCCTAGCTTCAGATCCTAGATGATCTTCTATACGTAAAAGCTCGTTCACCTTAGCTATACGCTCCCCACCTACTACCCCAAGCTTTACAAACGGGCATCTCAAACCTACAGCTAGATGCGACAGTACTGCTATCTCGGTTTCCCCAGATCTGTGAGAGAATATAGTTGTGTAGAGGTTCTCGTGAGCGTATTCAACCGTAGCTATAGTATCTGATAGCGTACCTACCTGATTAGGCTTGATTATCAGAGCGTTTGCTGCTCCCAGTTCCACACCTTTCCTAAGCCTCTCGATATTCGTTACGAATAGATCATCCCCGACTATAAAGCATCCCCTCACCTTAGATGTAAGCTCTCTAAACCCTTCGAAATCCTCTTCGTGAAGCGGATCCTCGACATACACCAGCTTATAACTCCTAACCTTATCCATTATGAAATCTATCTGCTCACCAGTCGTAAGCTTCTTCTCCCCATGCCTGTAGAAGTATACACCTTCATCCTCCCTCCAGAAAGATGATGCCGCAACATCTATACCAAATCTTACTTCGAACCCGACTTCATCGGAGGCTCTCTCCACAGCTTCGGCGACATACTCAAAGGCTTTCTCATCGCTTACAGCTGGAGCCCAAGCTCCTTCATCACCTTTACCACCGAAGAACGGAACACCTTCTCTCTCGAGGATTTTACGTAGATTCTTATGAGCGAGGATATTAGCTTGAGCAGCTTCTAAGAAGCTCTTCGCACCTAATGGTATCGATAGGAATTCCTGTATGTCTGGACATCCTACACCGGCATGCTTCCCTCCACCCAATATGTTGCCGACCGGGTATGGCAGGTATCTAGCATTCCTTCCGCCTATATACATGAAGAGCGGTAGATCATATGATGACGCTGCCGCTAGAGCGGTCGCTATGGATATAGCGTACGCGGTATTCCCACCTATACGCGAGAAACGTTGGGTGCCATCTATCTCTCTAAGCATATTATCTATCTCCTCCTGTTTCTCGGCATCCATACCTATAAGCTTAGGAGCTATCTCCTCCCTCAATAACTTTAAAGCTTCATCTACACCTCCAGGTGGATACGCTATAGCCTCCCATCTACCGGTACTAGCACCTGCAGGCGCTGATACCCTACCTATTCCGCCACCCCTCGTATATATCTCGACTTCTACCGTCGGATTACCCCTACTATCGAATACCTTACGAGAACGTATCTCCTCTATTATCGTGTAATCCGTCATCACTCCCGCCTCCTATGTATCGCATACCTTATAACATCATCTATAAATTCTACTGTAGAGAGCATGATAGCTCTACAGCAATAACGCTTTATACCTAGATCATCCAGAACCTTAGCTGGATCCTCTCCACTTGCAACTCTCGATTTAAATGAATCCCATTTATCAGCTAGGAGTTTACCGCAGCTGAAGCATCTTATAGGAACCATACCCAAGGTAGATTACCTCCCTACCTATAACTCTTCTGCCTCCTCCTCCTAGGACCTGGCCCACCGAATTTCTTAGGTTCAGTCTGACGTGGATCCCCCACTAACATGGTTCGATCGTATTCTCTGAATACCGATTCAAGCTTCTTATCCTTACTCCATTTAACTAAAGCTCTAGCGATAGCCATTCTGACGGCTTGAGCTTGCCCCATCACGCCTCCACCGTGAACATCTACATCTATATCCACGGATTTCAGTAGATCTGGATGCAATAGATTAGCGATTAGAAGAGGCTCCTCCGCTATGATACGTGCCTCTTCAGGCTCTAGCAGCATTATAGGCTTATTGTTAACCCTGATCACGCCTCTACCACTCCTTATATAAGCTCTAGCGACCGCAGTCTTTCTCCATCCGACAGTTATTAACCCTTTGCGAGCAAACTTAGCCCTACTCAATCTGCTTCCCACCCATCCAGCCGATCTCCTTTGCTAACTCAGCAAGTGTGATAAATCTGCATCTAAGTTTATCGGCTTTAGCTTCTGGGATTTCCAAGATCTTATAGCTCTTCAATTCTTCAGGGAAACCTATATATACCTTCAACCGTTTATAAGCTCTACGCCCCCTATCCGTTCTATATGGAAGCATCCCCCTGACAGCTCTAAGTAGTATTCTATCCGGTCTCCTCGGATGGAAGGGGCCAGCTCTATAGCGACCAACTTCGAGAAAATCCTTCCACCTCTCCACTATAGATCCCTTAGATGTACATGATATCACAGCTTTCTCTGCGTTCACTATGAATACTCGGTAACCTTCGAGGAGTTTCTTAGCTACAAAGCTTGCAAGCCTACCGAGTATATGGTTAGACGCATCTACTACGATATGATCCATTGTATTGGACATAGACTATCACCCTATAATTTTAACGTACGAGCCCCCTGGGTTTTCTTCAAGTAGCTTCTTTAAACTTATGCATCTACCGCCTACAGCCTCCACTTTACTTCTAGCTTTCGCGGAGAAAGCTAGGGCAGCTATAGTAACCTTCTTTGTAATGAATCCTCCACCTAAAACTTTACCTGGAACAGCGGCGATATCACCTTCTTTAAGATATCTATCGAGCTTCGAGAGGTTGACAACCCTTTTATCTCCATGCTTCTCAAGCTCATCTGCTAGAGCATCCCATATACGTTTACCCTGGGATTTAGCCGCATTTCTAAGAATCTTAATGGTCTCTATCAGGATCGGGTTAGATTTACCCATCTTCATCTATCTACACCTCCGAGCTTAGATAGTAGTTCAGAAGCTTTAGCTTTGAGGATTTTAAGAGCTTCCTCGAATATCCTCTGAGGAGGGAGTGAACCTGTGGCCTCGAATCTTAGGAAGAAGGTATCCTTCTCTGGTTTAACTTCTATGGCAGCCTTGGGGCATGAAGCTACACAATCATTGCATAGGGTGCATTCGAGTATGTTAACCGGGCTGGCTATACCATCCTTTAAAGCTAGAACCTTCTTATAGCATACATCTACACATCGACCGCATCCATCACATTTATCCTTATGGATCATAATCGAAGCGACATATCTATGGTAGCACACCGTGACGGGTTGCCATTTAGCGTGTTGCAGACCTGTACCCAACCTAGCGTAAGCCTCTAACTTAACCCTCTGACCTGGAGCAAGCTTAACTATAGGTATATTCGGACTTACAGGTCTAACCGTAGGATTTGACGGGTCAGGTTTGAGATCAGAGGAGTATACGACTCTTACAGAATCCTTAGCTTCTACATCTAGCACTAGGACAGCTCTACATCGACCGCATCCGAGAGGTTCGCCACAATCGCATTCTTCAGGTTTAACGAAGGAATCTAGATCGGTTATAAGCGGTATGAGTCCGAGTCTATGAGCTAGAATTTCATCGTACATGAACGAACTATTTTCCACGATTAATACGTCATCCACAGCCATTGATGGAACCTCAGCTATCATTATCCGTCTTATAGCGTTAACTAAACCCAGCGGTAGACCTCGTATAACTAACGCCATCGAATCCTCGGTCTTCTCTACTATTTCTAGGTTCAAACCGTCTTCTTAGCATTTCAAGGTTGAATGCCATATATTTAAACTCTACGATAGAAGTGGCTGAATGTATAATGTATAGAGGTATGATTTAGGTGGAGGGGTTAGCCGTAGCCGAGCTTCGAAACATATTTAAACTCGATGAATAGGATCGATAAGCCGATTAAACCGAGAGAACCCATAAATATGAAAGCAGGGTTAAAGGAGGAGTATACGTCAAGGAGGTATCCTATGATCCCGGTCCATATAGAGTTAGAGATAAAGTTTACCGTGAAGAATAATCCTACGACGAGATCTCTACTATACCCGTACACTGATTTAACAAGATAGGATTGTAGTAGAGTCGGTAGGGAGAAGCCTGTGAACATCAGTAGGAATATATGTATGGTTAGAAGTATATTACTAGATCTATTGAGTATCATGGAGTATGCTAGGATCGAAGCAGCTCCTGCGGAAGCTATCGCCGTCTTTATATAACCTAGCTTATCCCCACACCTACCCAGTATAAGCGGACCTACAGCCCCTCCGAGAAGCCCTACAGCATATATTAACCCCCTTTCATAGATATCGATCTTCATAAAGTCTGCGAGGAATACCGGGATGTATGTTGTCAGTATCCCTACATCTATCCCTCCTGAGAGTGCTATCTGGGAGGCTATGACGGCTACGATACCTCTCGTTTTCAATATATTCTTTAGATCGTATTTCAAATCATTCACGAAATGTATGCTGGTAGTATCTCCAGCTATTCGAGGATCTTTACCGAGGTACCATATGATAGTTGAACCTACTAGAAGAGCTGGTATGGAGAATATGAGGAAGGTACTCCTCCAACCTAACGTTATAGTGGAAGCCGTCATGAGGATGGGGCCGATCATATTCCCTATGTAAGCTATACCGTAGTGGAAGCCTAGTGCTCTACCTATAGATTTATCGTCGAATTTCTCGCTTACTATCGCTGTTCCCATCGGATGTTGAGGAGCGACGCCTATATTCGAAAGGAATCTTGCGATTATAAAGTCTAGAAGTCTACGCGATAAGCCTGTGATAAACATTCCAGCCGATAGGAGTATATTACCAGCTCCGAGGAGGATATTCCTTGCGATTCTACGACTAGCTATACTAAATACTATCTGAGATAAACCTCCGATCAAAGCTGCTACCGCTATGGCTAGACCGAATTCCGTATAATCCATGCTCAACTCTGAGATTATAAGCGGGAATAGAATAGAGGAGCCGACGAATATATGCTGCATAGTATGGGATAGAGTAACGATGAATAATACGTTACGGGGGGATAGCTCCCTCCTACGCTCTTCCAACGGTTTCTCCATACAGAGACGCCGTCCGCTAATCGTAGATGAATCGAATGCTATATCGATCGCAAACTCTATGATTTAAGATTTACTAAGGTTATACTAAGATATGGATTAAAAGACGGATCCTATGAAACGGTATGCCGTAAGATCCACGCATATAATTTTCGATTTCACAGCATCATAAAAATGTTTAATTCTGATTTTGTAGGTCTAGTACATCTATGGTGTCGATTCATGGGTAGAGGGAATATCCACCTGTATACTGGAAGTGGGGAGGGAAAGAGTTTAACGGCGTTCGGTTTAGCATTGAGAGCGGTAGGTCACGGATATAAGGTGGTTATAATACAGTTCCTTAAAGGTAGGAAGGATGTAGGCGAATATAAGATTAAGGATAGACTCTCACCTGAATACGAGATATACCAGTTCGGTAGGGAGGAGTTTATCGATCTAAGTAAGCCTACACCGATAGATTATGAGCTGGCTAGGATGGGGCTGAAATTCGCCTGGAATGCCTTAGAGAGAAAACCGAGAGTATTAGTCTTAGATGAAATAAACCTTGCAGTAGCTGCAGGCTTAATTAAGGTGGAGGATGTACTATCTCTCATAGATACTGTACCGGATGAAACCGTAGTTGTGTTAACCGGAAGGAATGCTCCTGAGAAGCTTATAGAGAGAGCGGATCTTGTTACAGAAATGGTTGAGGTTAAACATCCATTCTACATGGGTGTACCTGCTAGGAGAGGTATAGAGTACTAGTATGGCCTGACAGATGATCTAGCTCCGCATGCCTGGCATACTAGGAATAGGAATCTCTTCTCCTTAACGAGGGTAGTATCTGGCCTCTTACATACAGGGCATATCACGTAATCCCTCACGTATATGTTAATGGTTCTCTCTATACTCTGCTGACTGAATCTACCTTGAAGTATTAGGTTATCTCCTTCGAAAGATGGAGCTGTACCAAGCTCTTTAACTAGATAGTTAGCTAGCTCCCTTTCATCCCTATTCATAGCTTCCGCTATCTGTTTAAAATTGAGGATTATAGTCCTCTTACCCGCCACTTCGACTCTGGGACGGGGGATTTCGAATCTACCTGTAGATTTCGGTTTAACTTGAAACTTACTATAAGCATCCTCGAGCATAGATTCATAGTCGAATATGGGTTCGCTCATAGCCTATACAGAGACTACCTGATACATGATTTAATAAAGGTTCTTTCGGAGAGACATGGCTTAATCTAGTATGATCCAGCTTTTGTCTAGAAGTAGTTTACGGTAAGGTTTCTATCCCTAGATCGATTTGATATGTTAGACGAATAAAACTCTTAATAACAGATAGTTAGCAGCATTAAACTTGAAGCGAAGATGGATAGATTAAGTAGAGCCATAGCAAACCTGGATAGGAAAGCTAGAGAAGTGGAGAAGCTTCATAGGGCTGTGGAGCTATATCTCAAGGTGGATCCGCATAAACTTCTCTATGAAATCCTAAACATAGATAAGCTACCACCGGAGAAACGTAAGAAACTTCTAATCGAAGTGCAGACGTTATTGAAGTATATCGATCCAGATTATAGAGGGAATATAAGACCTGGGATAGAGGATAACTTATTACTTTTAGCATGGCTTCTGATACTATTTCCCGAGCCATTCCTTAGCGACGTCATGGGGTTTGGACTCGTAGGTATATGGGCTCTACTCAAGAAAGCTAGAGGTGAAACCGTAAATCTATCTACGATTAGATATTCGTTGAAACGCGGGATGGAGATGTTGAAGAAAGATTAGACCACCAGGTTTATATACTCATTCTATTCACGAGTTAAGCGGGTGAACTCGCTACAACCATTCTGCTACGAACATACCCCTTCTAGAATATGATCCTGAAGGATAAGAAATATTTACTTGAATCCTAGTGATTAACCTGTAAACACGCAGGAGAAGGTTTAGAAGGTAGAAAGGAGGTGTTCAGCGGACTGAGTAGACGAGTATTGGTAACAGCAGCTCTTCCATATGTATACGCGCCTAGACATTTCGGTCATCTAGCAGGGGCATATCTCCCGGCGGATATATATGCTAGGTTTAGGAGACTTAAAGGAGATACTGTACTCTTCGTCTGCGGTACGGATGAGAACGCAGCTTCCGTAATCTTAGAAGCTTTGAAGCAGGGTTTAACACCTAAGGAGCTATGCGATAAGTATTATGATGTACAGAAGGAGGTATTCGAGAAGCTAGCTATAAGCTTCGATATATACTCTAGAACTTCTAAACCTATACATTACGAGACTGTTAGGGAGTTCTACGAAAACCTATATCGTAAGGGATATGTATACCCTAGGGAGATTACACAGCTATACTGCCCGAGCTGTAGGAGGCCTCTACCCGATAGGTTTGTTAAAGGTGTATGCCCCTATTGCGGAGCGGAGGATCAGTATGGGGATGTATGCGAAGTTTGCGGTAGATGGTATGAGGCATGGGAGCTGTTAAACCCTAGATGCAGTATATGCGGAGCTAAACCTATAGAGCAGAAAGCGGTACACTGGTTCCTAAAGCTTTCAGCTTTAACAGAGGATGTGTTGAGGTATGTGGAGCCGAAGAAGTATTGGAGGAGAGCTACGTATAATAAGACTATAGATTGGCTTAGGAGGGAGGGGTTGAAGGATAAGGATATAACGAGGGATTACGATTGGGGTCCACCTGCGCCATTCCCTAACGCCGAGGGGCAGGTGATATACAATTGGGCTGAGAATCTTCTGGGATACATCTCGGCTACCAAGGATTGGGCTATGGAGAGGAATGAATCGGATGCGTGGAGATCCTTCTGGCTGGATAGTAATACTGAACTTTACTGCTTCATAGGTAAAGATAACCTGTTCTTCCATACGATACTGTTTCCGGCACTACTATTAGCTCACGGTGGATACGTTCTACCCGAGAATGTCGTCGTCAACGAGTTTGTAACTTTGGAGGGACGTAAGCTGTCTACTAGCCGCGGATGGGTGGTATGGCTGCATGAGATGCTTGAAAACTTCCATCCAGATATCATAAGATTCTATGCAGCGAGGATAGCCCCCGAATTTAGGGATAGCGATTTTAAATGGAGCGATTTTATGTCTAAAGTTAACGATGAATTGATAGGTAATCTAGCTAACTTCCTCTATAGAACGTTGATGCTGACGTATAAGCTATTTAACGGGGAAGTACCGGATCCTAAGATGTTAACCGATGAGGATAGGGCATATCTGGAAAGAGTAGATAGATTTATCGTAAGAGTGGAGAAGAGCTTAGAGAATTTCAGGTTTAAGGAGGGGCTCTCCACTATACTCTCGATTTCTGCTCTTGGGAATAGGCTACTCAACGAGAGGGAGCCCTGGAGAGAAGCTATAGATGAAGCTGCTAGAACACTCTATGTAGCATTACAGATAATCTATAAGCTTAGCATCCTATTATCCCTATATCTACCGTATACCGCGACTAAGCTTAGAAGGATACTCGGGTTGAGCGAGCAGATGAGGTGGGATGAGCTTCACGATGAGCTTAAACCGGGTATTAAGATAGGAAAGCCGGAGATATTCTTCGAGAAGATATCGAAGGAGGATATAGAGAGGGAGGAAGCTAAACTTAAGGTGAGAGTTACTGAGGGTTAAGCTCGATCTACATGTACATACTGTTAGATCTAAGGATTCATCGATAGATATACCTAGCTTAGTGGTTTATGCTAAGACGAAGAGGTTAGATGGTGTAGCTATCACCGATCATAATGTCGCACCTACTCTAGAATTAATCGAGAAGGTAGGTAGGAGAATCGTAGTAGTACCTGGGTTGGAGGTGAAAACCGAAGTTGGGCATATGATAGGGTTAGGCGTTACAGGTGTTAAGATCTCTGGAAGAGTATACTCTCAAAGCTTCATAGATTACGTGCATAGACTTGGAGGAATAGTTGTTTTAGCTCATCCAAACCCTATGAGGATAGATGATTCCATGTATATACGGTTATCTGGGGTGGATTGCGTAGAGGTTTTGAACGCGTCGCTAAGGCCGTATAGGATAGCTTATGCGAGGAACTATAGATTAGCTGAGATGATTAAAGCATCTCAGCTTGGTGGGAGTGACAGCCATATACCGTATACTATAGGAGATGCGTATACAGTGGTCGAATGCGATAACTTAGGATGGAAGAGTATAATCGAAGCTATATCCATGAAGCTGTGTAGACCAGCGGGTAGAGCTTCCAGTCTATCATCTAGAGTTTTAAGGTTACTATTCAGGTTATCCAGCCTATCCTCGACGCTAGGCTTCTAACCTTGTCTAGACTCATCTTCAGATAGTCTCTATCCCTAGAGAATACTTCTAGCGTTACGGTTCCGCTATATCCGTAGCTTCTCAAAACTTTGAATACTTCATCCCAGTTTATCGAGCCTACCCCTATTGGTAGATGTAGATCCCAACCTTTAGCAGCAGATCCACCGATATTATCCGATATATGGATGTGAAGAAGCTTATCTCCAGGTTTAAATCTATCTAGGAAAACCTGTAGATCGAGAGATTCTACATCCAGGTTGGCATGAGCTACATCGAGGTGGAATCCTATATCGGCTTCATTCACGATTCTAACATACTCATCTACACGCCACATCCTACCTCCATCCATATTCTCGATCATAATATTTATACCGTTATCTGAAGCCCTACGGTTTACCTCCCTGAGAGATTCTACGAGAGCTTCTAACAGCTTAGATCTATAGGGTTGCTTACGATACAAGCTTGAAGTAAGTAGGAATGGATGAAACGTAACCTTCTCTACACCTAGCTTTACAAGTATATCCAATGCTTCCAAAGCCTCCTCTACGAAAGCCCTACGCACACGTCCATAGGGATGAGCTAACTCTAAGAACCAGGCTGTATGACCAACTATCTTCAGATCATATCGTGAAAGTTCATCCCTTATGGCAGACAATTTCTCCGCTATATTAGTAGCTAAAGCCTGGGGACCCTCCACCGTGAGATCTATATAATCGAATCCATAGGAAGCGATGGATCTAATCTCCTCTAAAATATCCTTAGACGGATCATTCATAGCTCCGAAAAGCAGCCTCATAAAGTACCACCCCGGTAATAGATCAAAGGGGTTGTATAAAACCCTTTATCATGAAGATACGGCAACTTATAAACTATAGGCTACAGAGCTATCGCTTCGATTATAGAAACTAAACCTTAATTACAAGGATCTAAACCTCCTAATACTGGAAGCCGGGGTGGCTGAGAGGCGTAGGCGGCGGGCTGCAGACCCGCATCACAGGGGTTCGAATCCCCTCCCCGGCTCCTATCCTCCTTAAGCTTGATTTAAACTCTCCATCTCTGAAGACTTATTCGTAAGCCTGTTCCAAACAACTATCTGTTAAGAGGCTTTGATGCAAACCTTCTTTTGGATCAATCTATAGTTTTCTTAGTTTTACATTTATCTCTACCGGTATTCTATATGCGATTACTCTCAAACTAGCTCTCCGCAAAGGTAGGATAGGAGATAGCGAAGCTAGGTGAGGGATCAACGGCATAAGATACGAGTTACTAGTTATTTAATAGAAATAAAAGGAATAGGGGAAAATATAAGATCTTATGTTTTTAGTCGTTTTCTCGCTACTATTATTAGTGCACACACTGTAATCGCCGCGGTAATCGCTAATGCTGTTGCGTTCAATGTTATTGGTGAAATGCTCTCCTGCGGTACTATTATACCTCCTACTGGAGCGCGTACAACGGTAACAGCCGCTGTGCTTATACATGTATTATCCTCTGTGTCGAGTTCGCCCTCAACGGGCAACGCGCGGGCTTCTATATAGTAGGTTCCAGGCGGTATGCCTGCGGTGTTCCATTCAAAGGTTAGTGTTCTAGTTTCCCCTGAAGCTAGCGTTACTGCTTGATTTGCACAGCATTCAATTTCGCCATAATAGTATACATTTACCGTGAAGGATTCGGTCTCGGTTCCCTCGTTTGTTACCGTCACATTTATGGTTACAAGTTCGCCTTGAATCACCACTGTTGGATAGGGAACTTGACTCGTAACCGCTACGTCGTGAATAACAACTTTAATGTACGTGGCGGAGATACAGTTGTTATTCTCCTCGTTGCTTTCAAGAATCTCATAGTCGACATCCGCCATCGCTTTTATAATGTAGGTTCCCGGAGGCACACCGCTGGTGTCCCATGCAAACCTTAAGATTGTAGTGTTGCCTGGCTTCTGGTTGAAACGTCTATACAGGGAACACTCCATGGCTAAAAACATGGAGAACATATCTAAAGAACTAGCAGCTAAAGCATACATATACAACATGCTAATAAACCTAAGAGCTAGAGAGTGAGAGCAAACAGCCTAAAACCAGAAGAGAAACTCAAACCAAAAGAATTAAACCACAAAGTTTAAATTAACGCATAGAGAATATTTTCTGAGTTTTTAAGGCTATTTTTACGAATGTTAGCATTGATGGGACTTCCCATAACGGTCCAACCACCGTTGCTAAGGCTGCTTCTGAGCTGGCGCCGAAAA
>CAZBGY010000013.1:0-41594 GCA_964491605.1 uncultured Candidatus Bathyarchaeia archaeon | reverse complement strand
TGTTTTAGCCTACTTGAATAGGGAGTCTAGGAGCATCATTATTATGAAGCCTACTACTAGACCGAATGTCGCTTCTCTACCGAAACCTTTCTTATGGCTTTCAGGCACCATCTCATCGGTTACGACGAAGAGCATCGCTCCAGCTGCGAAGGCTAATCCAAACGGTAGGAAGGAGTATGAGACCGAGACTAGCGCTAAGCCAAGTAGCCCTCCTAACGGCTCGACAAGCCCGGTTAGGGCTGCATATCCAATAGCCTTAAAAGCACTATACCTCTCCCTTAGAAGCGGTAATGCGACGGCTAAGCCCTCAGGCATATTCTGCAATCCTATAGCCGTAGCGATAATTAGACCGGATGCGATATCGCCGGTGCCGAAGCTAACGCCTACGGCTAAACCTTCGGGGAAGTTATGGATCGTTATAGCGATTATCATAAGCCAGACGCGTGCTAACCTCGACGGAGGACCTTCAGCTCCTGCAACCGGATGGAGGTGTGGAACGAAACGATCTATAAGATGTATCGTTAACGCACCGATACCGAAATTTACCGAGGATATAAGCGAACCGCTCAGCTCGATAGCCGGTATTAAGAGGCTGAAAGCTGTAGCAGATAACATAACACCTGCGGCGAAACCTAGGAGGATATCTAGGATGCTATCCGGAACCTTCCTCACTAGGATGATAGGTAGAGCACCTGCACCAGTAGCTAAACCGGCTAGAAGGCTTGCGATAAACCCGATATAAATCAACTCCATCAGCATCCACTCCTCATATATCGAATCTTAAACTTCGATAGATAACATTATAACCTTAAGGTTAGATTTAGAGGATGCTATGAATACCTATAGGCTGCAGCTACCCTGGGATTTATACGTGAAGTCTTCCGGGGGATGCTGGATCCAGTGCCTCCACCATGTATCGATCATCTAGAATAATACAGCATCCATATCGTATATATGGAATCTGCCGATATACTTCAAAAAATGGATATAATAGAGTATTTCGGCATGGATTGTTATGATAGCTAGGCTATGTACGCTACCGTAGCTACCTTATGGTTGTAGCGATTTAACACCCCAAATCTAAGGGATAGTTGCATGTATGCTATAGTATACATCATCGAGCCTATGTTAACAAAGCGAACATTATACTGAAAAGGTTGGATGATGCTCGCAGGGGGATGTTTATATAGGTGTAAAGACTACTTGGAGGGGGCTTTCATGGAATGTGGGAGGATCTATACTCCACTCGTTATTTTGGATTCCATCGATTTAAGCCTGTATGGTGGAGAAGGATTAGAACTAGCTGTTCATAGTTAAGCCTAGATTGAGGGGATGAGATTGAAAAACCTTTTGATAGACTTGAAAACTACCGATAAAGATGAGTAAAGTTACGTAGAGGGAAAATAAAGTAGGGATAAAAAAATTATAGAGAAAAGATGTTGAAAGCGCTTCAGGCGTCGCTGAATATTAATCAGTAAGGTTTATTTTGACCCCCAGGACTAATAAATAGTGATCTGGGGGTAGATAGACTCCGTAATGTCAGATATTTCGCTATCTAAATTCAAAGCGGAGAATAGTATTCCCACTACACCCCTAGGGGGTAAAGTCTATGAGAAGAACTCAGCTAGCATTCATGGTTACGCTGAATACTCTAAGCTCCCTAGGGGTGGGTCTGCTTGGACCGATATACCCCATATTTGTTCTTAACCGCTTCTCTGCTTCAATGCTAGATATCGGTATACTTCTAACTATTTTCGGTCTTTCCTCGGCTATCTTTAAGACGCCAGCCGGCAAACTGGTTGATACATATGGGGAGAAAACCGTTTTCTTAGCCGGGGTCATACTAGGCGCTGTCTGCTCGTTCGCCTACATTTTTGTTTCCGACCTAGTTTTCCTATATTTGATAGAGTTTTTCTTTGGAATTTCCTATGCTCTTCAGGAGCCAGCTCGTCTAGTGCTAGTCGTAGAGGTAAGCAGTAGGAAGAGGAAGGGGTTAATTATCGGTATATCTCAATCCGTATACGATATTGCCGGATCACTAGCGGCTCTAATCGCCGTGGCAATAGCTAGCAACTTCGGTTTCGAATACGTATTCTTCGCATGCTCCAGTTTCCAGATGTTAACCGGACTTCTAGTTTTAAAGTCAAATCCATCTATTTGTTAAACGATCTAAAGTTGAGCGGACTACGC
The DNA here is from genome assembly GCA_964491605.1 of uncultured Candidatus Bathyarchaeia archaeon. Taxonomy (GTDB): domain Archaea; phylum Thermoproteota; class CALKCG01; order B24; family DRYS01; genus DRYS01. The sequence continues at coordinate 39,404 of CAZBGY010000013.1, read as the reverse complement.
TATACATTTTAGATAGCCTCCTAATTTTCATCTGGAGAATGTATGGTTTAAGTATGGACGGTGAAATCATTATATTAGCTAGGCGATCTACTTTACCTAGACATTACCAATCGCTACGCTGATGAACGCCACTTTGCTTTAGATGCTATCGGGATGATATAGTTAACTTCAAGTTAAAACCCGCTGAATCAAGAATCAAATCATCCATAGAATACGAAAACATATTTTTACAGGATGCTCGTAACAAATCCTGCTAGAATTGGGGTAAGCCTAGTTTAAAAGCGTAACCCAAGTTTACTACGTACCTCTACTATGTACTCCGCGACTTCACAGACTGGTGCAACCCATACCTTATCTTCATTGTCCTTTAGAAACCTCAAGAAGCCGATTAAATCGTGATCTGAAACCGGTAGATGCCCCTCATTAACGCCATGAAATGTGTATATAGCCCATCCACTCTCATAAGAAGCCCTGATAGTTAACCCTATCATCTCCTCAAAACTCATTCTATGAGCGGGCCAAGACCAAAGTTCATGCAAATCACATACTAGCGGAGAATTGGGATAGCCGAGCTCACCCCAACCTCTAGCGGCTAGGAAGATTTCGGCGACGATCGGAACGTAGCTTCTCTTAGACAATCCTCTACCGACAGCCGTTTCATAGCATGGATATGCAAACGTCCTACTACCGTTAGGTATGACTTCTCTAATCCTCCTATGCGCCTCCATTATATCTGCTCTTACATCCTCAAGAGTCATCTTCTCCAAGCATTTAACAGCAATCCTCGCAAATTGGAAGTTACAGGAGCACGGATGCGTAAGGGTGTGATTACCTATTTCATGTCCATGATCGGCTGCTTCCTTCCAAGGCTTAAGAAGACTCCTATAATCCCCCCTAGGGTTTATGTAGAAAGTAGCTTTAAAACCAAACTTCTCGAGGAGTGGTACTGCTATATTCAACTGGGATGGTAAACCATCATCGAATGTGAGCGAGACAGCTACCTTCTTACCGTCAGGCCACTCGAAAGATTCAGTCATAGAACTCAACCCCCATAATCCTACGGTAACATACGAGCACACTATGAAAAATTAAGTCTTATCCTCTAAACATTCTTCGATAGAATTCTATGACTTAACGATAGCTGGTTAGGATTCCACCGGATTTCCGCTCCTTAAAGCTAAACAAAGGGAAAGAATATTCTATGGGCAAGCTCGGCATTGAGATGGAATGGATATAAACATAGGAATAGCTAAAAATCACACTATCGCTATGGAAGAATCTACCACCGTTAAATATAGCGATCAATACCCAGGGTTTTCTACAATGTGGGGTTCTAGGGAGATGGTAGATGAATGGATAAGATAACTTATCTCCATACCCCCTCCCCCTCTCTACGGATACTACGATGAGACTCGCTACTTCTTTTCCTTCCAGGAGAGTCTGATGCAGTTAGATTACTTCCCCATATACTCCTCAGCACTTGGAAGTTTCAACCCTCATAACCTTATCCATCCAGCTTTCAGGAGAGTGGTTAAAGCTCTTCTAGACGAGAACCAAGATTCTGAGGGGAAGAAATCTACTTCGAGATGTCTTCAAAGTCTGTTTAGAAAAGGTTGGAGACGCAATGGATTATGGCGAGACAACCTACTAGTCTTAAGGCTCAGTCTATATGCCTCCTTCTTTAGACTAAAACCCATCCAAACTCAGAATGGTAAGAACCATACGGTTCGGTCGGTGTGATCGGTAAAATCCTCGGAGACTTGAAAGTTCTCGGGGAAGGGGGGAAATAGGGTGGGAAGGCTTAGATGTGGAAACTACGCTTTCAACTGGTTTATGACGTTTTCAAGAGTCTTCGCTGCGTCCTCAATTTTTCTTTGGAGCAACGCCAGTTTCTCTTGAAGCTCGGCTTTTTCCCGGCGCTCTTTCTCCAGCTCGCTCCTAAGCTTTTCTAACTCCTCCTTTGACGGAGCTTCAGCCTCCCTAAGCATGAAGGCTAGAACTTTCTCGCCGCGAAGAAGCATCTCGTAGGTCTCCCTTACGAGTTTTCCAGCCTCGGTTCTCCCGGTTAAGTGGGAGCGAATTGTTTGCTCGCCTCTTCCAAGCTCGTCAGCTATACGTGGAACACTCATGCCGGCTTTCTCCCTCGCAAGAGCTCCAGCCGCTACCGCTAAGGAGTCTATCCATGTTATCCGGTCCTTAGGATCCGCGCTACGCATCTTCTCGATGACATCCTGCCTCGAAACCGTTCCTAGGAGGAGGACTGCTTCAAGCTTTTGTATATCCTCTCGACCCATAGGTCTCAACGGGACTTCAATTTCACTCATGAGGATCCACCTCCTCCTTCAAGAAACCCTCTAGGAGTCACTCTTATAGTCTTATCCGGATAGATTATTATACCTTTGCTTGTTATATCGAATGGATGCCTCCTCATGGAGTGGCTTGTACCCCGCATCTTCCAAACGATTATTGAACGTTTAAGCTCCCCCTGAAACTCGTCCAGATCGAGACGGATAATCCCATCAGCTGCATGTTCAACACCCGGCCCGCCGAAGCCACGGTCTGTAACACTGACCTGGGAAATTAGAAAGCCTGTACAACCTAAGCCGGCTAGAACCTTCTTAATCAGCATTATAGTGGATCTTGCCAACATGGGTTTGGTCATATAAAGCGTTGAAATAGAGTCTATCACAACCCGTTCAGCCTTCAAATCTACGATCGCCTGCCTAACAATATCTAAAAAGCTTGGAATATCCTCCGGATCCTTCACGACATAGCGCTCCCTCCTCGCCGCTTCGCCAATCCCGGAGGTGAACGCGTCGACGATAGCGAACTTACCCTCCTGCTCAAATCTTCTAGGCTCCCATCCAAAACGCTCCATGTTAATCCTAATCTGAACTGGATGCTCCTCCAAGGTTACCAAGACACCGGGCTCCCCAAGCTTGAAACCGGCGTACAGAAACTGTTGTCCAAAAATAGATTTACCCGTACCTGGACCGCCAGATAGAAGAACAACGTTTCTCCGCGGCAAACCACCATGCAATATCTCGTTCATTCCGGGAATCCCGACATCGATACGGTCACTCATCAAAACCACCATAACCTAAAGCGTATAGTCAAATGTTAAAAACTTTTCCATAATCACCCGCCTATAGCAAAACTTTGAACTCTACCCTCTAGGATTCCAGTGTCGATGAAGGAAAACTCTACCATCGACCTAAAGGTGACGAAGAAGCATACCCATAAGCTCACATGGAGAGAAGGTTCGTAAGCAGGTAGCTCAGTTAGTTTCCTCCTATCCTATAGTACTAATTAGGATTTTAAGATAGTTTCTGATTGCTTTTGAAACGTTAAAGGATCATATATGTTAAACCTGATCTTACACCGTTCATACTCGATGCTTTGATTAACCCATTCCAGAAGGTGTTGAATCTTGTTTAATCCATCACCATCGTAGGAGCCATCGTTGAAGATCTACTCCCTAGTTCTTTGAAATACGACCTCGTTGAAATCATTAAACACAGTATCATAAACAGTTTCGTCTAGTGAAGGAGTAGTAATGCGGTAAACTTTTGAGTATTCCCCGAATAAATTCTCCGCGAATCGCTATCACCATATTCCTGGGTATCTCGAATACATATCAGCCAGGTAGTAGGCGCTCAAATACATCCTTTAAACTGCAAACTTCTTCGGCATAATTACCGGCGATATAAACATACTCATCCACGATACTATCACCTTCCGCTTCGTAGGCTGAGGATCTAAGTATCTCCGCACCCTTCTAAATGAAGTAGGATGGAAAAGAGCATCGATACCATCATACATATCGGTGAGCGAAAACTGGAATACCATAAACTAAGATGAAGCAGGTAAGAGAGTTAAAGAAACCCTATGATAATCCACCTTAACCTGAAGGCAGGTATACTATGGATTCCCCCGGTTACCTATGGAGCAGGATGTGGAAAAATACCATGGAAAACCTAGGAGTGGGGTAGCCGAACTCCTAGATGATCCACTCAAAGATGCATCAGGGATATACCAAGATATCATTTAGCTAAACTGAAAGCTCACCCAGGATATATAGGATGACGCCGGGGGTGGGATTTGAACCCACGAGGGGCGTAAGCCCCACAGGCTCTCAAGGCCTGCGCGTTGATCCAGGCTCCGCAACCCCGGCTTGATCGTTTGTAGAAGAAATTAGTTCTAATCTATAAGGTTTTCATCCCGTGGAGGGGCTGTTGGCCATCTATCCCTCCTTCACACTTCTCCTATACGTTTCTACTGCTTTCTCTATTACTTCTTCTGCTTTATCTACGTCCAACCACCCCTCTACTTTAACCCATTTCCCAGGTTCGAGTTCTTTGTAGTGTTCGAAGAAGTGTTCTATCTCTTTAAGGATTGCTTCAGGTATATCTTTGAGGCTTCTTATATTGGATAGCCTCGGATCTATATCTTCGGTCGGTACGGCTATCAGCTTCTCATCCTCACCCTTCTCATCCCTCATGAGCATTAGGGCTATGGGTCTAGCTTTAACGAGTACACCTGGGTTTAGAGGTTGGGATGTTATTAGTAGGCAGTCGAGTGGATCTCCATCCTCGCATAGAGTTCCAGGTATGAAGCCGTAATCGCATGGATACGCCATAGACGTGAATAGAACTCTATCGAGGATTAACAATCCCGTCTCCTTATCTATCTCATACTTATTTTTGGATCCTTTGGGAACCTCTATCAATACATATATCTCCTTAGGAAGCCTACCTTCAGGTCCGGGTTTAAGCTTAGAGATCTGCATAGTACCCCACCTATAACTTAGATAAAGCCTCTACGATCATCTTTTTAAGCTCTTCTGCGAGCGATATGAATTCTTCATCACCGGCTAGGGTATCCATAGTAACCCTCTGAGCTATAGCTTCAACCTCGTTTTCACCAAACTTACTTATAGCGTAACCGATATTACACTCCTTCAAGAACCTCTCTAAAGCCTTACCGGTAACAGCATTCGAAACAGCGTCGGCTAGAGTCTTTCTTATCATAGCTTCCTCGCCGTACACGTTCATTATCGCGTAGACTACGATATCCGTAGCAAGCGAGAATAGTATCGATATGGATAGATCATCTATAAACCCTTCGATACGCTTAGGATCGAAGCCTAGGCGTTTAACCTCCCTACTCATAAAAATGATAGCTTCGCTCCTAACTTTCGAATCCTGCAGAGCTTCCCTTATAGACTTCTTCAAGCTTTTAGATAATAGCTCTTCGAAGTACTTCTTACTCATCGAGATGTACCTCCGATCAGAGAGATGGATGTGAACAACCTATAAAGTCTAAACTATACTTTATCGAAGCGTTATAGATGAGCTACCAGTATACGGTATCGGTTTTAACCCCGCTTAGAACAGCCTCAGTCTCATCCGGCTCAAGAGTTTTCCTAACACCTAATTTGAAATGCCAATCGAAACATGCATACCTAACAAGCTTGATACGCATATCCCTGAGATGCTCTGGTAGGATCTCATCAGGAGTCCTCTTACTAAACCCTACAAGCCTAACCGTATAGATCACCTTCTCCCACTCCAACCCTTCATCATCTTTAATCTTCTCACCTGTACGCTCGATAGCTTCCACTATACCTTGAAGCTTCCTAATACGTGTGGTAGACATAACGCTTCAACCCGATCGATATAGCTCGACGCTTCGACGTAATAAGACTTTTGCTATCGATACTAGGAGGATCAGGGATCGATCTAGATACGTTGAGGCTGCTCGATAGCTATACGAGGACATAGCGGATCTGGTTCTTCGAGTGAACCGGTCATAGCGTATGCCCTCGCTATGCATCCACCGTAACAGCGGCTGGATAGCTTGCAATCTCTACATCGATCCGGTATTCTTACGGCGATCCTCCTAACTAGAGGATGCGATGTATACTCGCTCCACGCCGTAGCCACACCCTTCATAACATCCGATATCCTTATTCGTAGTGTATCGCAGATCGGGATAGATCCATCCGGTAGTATATCGAGGGATGAGGCTATAGCACATCTATTTACATAGAAGTATCTCCCTCCACCTATACTCGCAGCGAATGGTGCACACCATATCGAAGCATGGAATCCTAGAGAGTAAGCTTTATCGCGTAGGGATTGGAGGGCATCGATCAGCCTACCCGGATCCGGTAATAGCGAGTAAGATTTAGCCGCTCGACCTACAGGTATTATGGGTATGAATGCAGCGTAGCTGGAGCCTAGTCTACTAGATAACTCGAGTATGGAGGGGAGCTTATCGACGTTCATACTGTTAATCGTCGTAACCGTAGCGAATTCTAAGCCTACATCGTGAGCTATCTTCAACCCTCTAATCGCCGCCTCCCAGCTTCCTATACCTCTATATGCTTCATGGGTTAAGCTATCGGCGCCATCTAGACTTGTAAATAGGAATACGCCTAGATCTGCGAGGAACTTCGCATAGCCGATATCGAATAGCTTCAAATTCGACTGTAGCGAGACGCTCATCCCCCCATCTCTCAGCAGTTTTATTATCCTTCGTAGGGGAGGCCATAGTATAGGCTCCCCTCCGGTTATCCCGATAGATCTAGGTGCTAGCTCTACCAATCCTTCGGCGACTTTAACGGCGGCTTCCTCGCTAAACTCACCCCTCAGATCTCCGGTATAGCAGTAGCTGCAACGCATATTGCAACGCGAAGTTACAATCCATATTACGAAGCTAGGAGTAGCCTTCAACTAGGACGCCTCCTGTAAAGGGGGTTGAGCATTAAATTAGCTACCGTAGATTACCGCTGTTAGCAGCTACAACTTCGCCGAAGGTTATAGATAATTTTTTCGATCGAGTTCATGCATGTGTAACCTACTAGTATACGGGTAGTAGCCACTATTTCAACGGCTCTCTACAGTAGCTTCGAACTATGCATTCACAACACCTACGCTTCTTACAATACTCTATGTTTAGCCGTACAAGCTGCGATTCATAACACTCAATGTCTAGTAGACCTATACGTCGAGCAGTATCGACGGCTATATTCGAGGGGGTTGGCTTAGCTTTATTCCATATACCCCTCAATTCTCTTAGAAATATGTTGGTAGCCGTCGGACCTACACCTTTAAACTCCATAAGCCTCCTCTCTAGATCCCTAGGATCACTAGATACTTCATGCAACTTCTCTAGATCGCCATACTCCTCTATAAGCTTCCTCGCAGCCTCCATGATGCTGGATGCAGTCGAGAAATCGTATCTAACGTATCCCCCGGAATCCAGTATTCGAACTATACGATCCCACCCAGCTTCCAGTATACTCTCAGGTATGGTAAGCCCCTCCTCCTCAAACATTCGATAAGTCTTCTTAGCTATCTCAGCCGAAATCCTCTTAGCGAATAGCACCGAAGCTAGAAACCATTTAAACCGATCCCTAGGCTTCGTTAGGTCTAAACCCAGCTCCTCAGAGTAGCTTTTCAAACAGGATATAGCATCCTCGACTTTCATATAGGTCATCAAGGATAGCCTATACTAATCCTTCAACTAAGCCAACCTAGGCTTTTGAGTATTACCGGGTTGAAATCCCTCTCAAGCTTCTCAACTAGATACCTAGCTTCAGATGTATTTAATAGAGGGCAATCTCTAAGCTTAACTTCACCTTGAAGAATCTTGGTAGCGAAAGCTACGCATGTAGCGTAGCCGCATAGACCGCAATTCGCTTTAGGGAGATACTCGTACAGCTTGAAAGCCGATAATTTACCGTAAGCTTCTAAATCCTCTAAACGGGGGGCTCCCCTTCTCTCAATCTCCTTAGAAGACTCCTCTAGAAGATTCTTAACGTATCTAAGGGTATCCACAACCTCACTCATATCCATAGCACAGAAAACAACCCTTCCATCAGAATACACCCCTATAAGTCTACCCTCACTTATAATTGTAGTACACCGATACTGCTTGGAATACTTAACCTTCAACGGTGGAAGCATTAGAGCAAGCATCTCGACGGAATCCCCAAAGCCTCCTGGATAGAAGGCTTCCACCATAACTTTCGCAGGATCCTTAAGACATCTACCCCTAGAAACCTCCACCCTGAAACCTTCGATTAACCCGCTCATCGATCATATACTGGGTGAGCAGATAATTTAAGCATTGGTTTAAAAAATAAACTGTATATCGTGGCAAAAGATCAACCCCCGCGGATTATACCTACAGACTATCCTAGATTATATTTCTCCCGAAGCTTCTTTAAGATACCCTTTAATTCTTCTCTTGATGGGAATTTTATCGCCCCCGAGGGGCATAGTTTAGCGCAGGAGCTGCAGCCTACCACGCAGTTATACGGGTTCGCTACGATAGGTTTCACAGAATCTTCATCCGTACGGTATACATCGTGAGGACAGTTTTTAACGCATGTAAGACAACCGATACAGCTTTCATAATCTATCCTTGGATACCATGGAATCTCCCTACGTGGAATACCTAGATACGTCTTCTCAGACGTCAACCTTTAGTCCTCCTCTTAGCTTCCTCGACTGCTTCAGCAACCTTCTTCATAGCTTCCTCCGTGCTCATATTCCTAAGATCTAACGATATTATGTTCTTATCCATATCGAGCTTTTTGGATTCGAATGCATCCCGGAAAAGTCTCTTCTGCATTCTAGGATCGCATCCACCTATGATGTAGATTACATCCGTAGGACCCTCCCTAAGATAATCCCTAAGGAATCTATCGCCATCATCTACGCATAGCTGCGGATGCACTACCGCATACTCCACATCCAGCTCGTTACGTATATAGTTTATCAGCTTCCATAGATCAAGCTTAGCGAAACCCGGACATTCACCGGTGCATATGCACATCACGAATCTAGGTCTACTGGTCATGCTAGAAGAACTTTTATAGAAAATCCGATTATATAAGATTTAATTATGTAAGATATAATAATAAAACTTATTACATCAGTTATGTTTAATTTTTAAACATAAAATTTAAATAATAAACTATATAACACCGTTACAAATATGGTAACATCATCCCAGAACAATATATAGCTATATTGATATCAACTATCTGAATTTAACATCTTCTCAATCTTCTCTTTAACTATATCGATATCCTCCCTACCAATATCGAATGTAGGAATCTTCCTAATAAGATCGGATACTACTAGGTTATAGTCTACATCTACTCCAACCTGCTCCACCACCTTCCTAGCACATTGATTCTGACAACCGTTCACAACCACCAATTTCTTCGCCCTCTTCATAATATCCACGTAGTACGGGATCTTAGCCCCTACAGGGTGATACAGCACATCCTAGCCTTCCCTTCTTTAGTCAATTCTACAGCCGCCATATATCCTATTAAGCCTACGTTCGCTGCACCTCCACAAACTAAGATTATGTACAGCTTCTCCGCTTCCTTACCGCATATCGGTAATAGCTTCTGCGAAGGCTCGAGTGAGCTTCCTCCAGGCATATCTATGTTTATATTATAAACGTTTATATAAGCTTTTGTTTATAATATAAACTCATGAACATTCTAGATGAGATCGATCGGAAAATAGTCTCACGGCTAGTTATAGATGGAAGGGCTACACTTAAAGAGTTGAGTAGAGAAACTGGATACACCGTTATGGGTGTTAAGAAGAGGCTTGATAGGCTTCTCAGAAGCGACACTATCAAGGTTTCAGCTAATATCAACGTAGAGATGCTGGGCTGGATACCTTTACTTGTTTTCATAGATGTTAAGGATAGGGGGTCTATGGATTCTATCATGGAGAGGTTTAGAGGATGTCCTAGACTTGTATTGTTCCTCCCAGCTTTAAGAGGCTATAACCTCATAGCTCTAATGGTAGCTGAAGATTATAGAACATTGCATTGCATATCTTCAGAGGGATGCTCCATTAAGGGTTTGGATGGGGTGATTAGAGTAGACTACTACCCTCTAGGCGGTGTACTTTATGAGCCGTACCTACCTGTGAGGCTGAACCTTGCGTATAGAGGTTTAGAGAAGCCTCCATGCGGTGTAGAGTGTAAGCTTTGTAGAAGCTATATTGATGGGAGATGTAGGGGATGCCCTGCAACCGTGCACTATAGGCTATAGGTTTAAGTAGAGGCGGATCCTTCCATCAGCTTAACTATCTCTTCAGCTCCGATCTCTGCATGCTCGAACGGCTTACTCTCCTTGAATCTAAGATTCACTATCTTAACCGTGCATCCCGATGCATTGGCGGCTGCGAAAGCGAAGTATCTATTAGCCTGCTGATGAGCTTCTATCTCCTCGATGGATTCTATATCCCTACCGGTCCTTATGGTAGCGCCTTCACCCCGTATATCTTTCATCCTACGCTGTAGGACTATCTGCGGATCGAACTCGAAGAGTAATATGACGTCTGGCTTCATCAGGGAGACTATGTAGTCGGGTAGACCTGGATAGAAACCTTCAGGCTTCTTTATAGCTGCATGAGTATCTATCAGGATATCCCCTTTAAGTTCGGCGATGCGTCTAGCAGCCTCCTCCTGGATAGCTCTATACTGATCTATAGGTATCTTCCTACGCATCTCATCTCTATCCCTTACGCCGAAACGCATCTTAGCTATATCTAACATATAATCTCCGAAGTTAACTACAACTACGTCAGGCTTCCTCTTCCTGACATAGTTCATTATAGTGGTTTTACCGCCACCTGGGACGGCTACAACCACTATCTTCAAGGATTTCAGCCTCCTAGAGGCGTTGATCCGTAGGCTTAACTATCTCCTTCTTGCCGTAGTGGATAGTCCATTTAAACTTTCTAGGATCCCTACGCATCCTAAGCATGCTAACCCTACACTTACGGGAACAGAACCATAGGAAGCTACCATCGTTCCTAACGAAGAGTAGACCCGTCCCTGGAGGTATCTTACTACCGCAGAATATACAGGTCCTCTCCCTAGGCATAGGATCACCTTAGACCTCTAGCCTCCCTCTCCGTTTCCCTAAGCATAAGTATATCCCCTACACGTACAGGACCTTTAACTATCCTCGATATTATACGCCCGGAATCCTTACCCTCGAGTATCTTAACCCTAACTATCTGAACCTCACCCGTCGGTCCAGTCCTACCTAGCACTTGTATAACCTCGGCAGGGGTTACATCCTCCCTGTAACTCAACCTTTAACACCGCCTTTACGTAGAGCGTTAAGCTTCTCTATGAATGCTTGAAGTACATCTTTAGCTTCACCAGGATCCACTATGCATGCAGACGATGCTTGAACCTCTATACCTGAAGCTTCTCCAAGCTTCTGCTTCGATGGAACGTAAACGTAAGGAATCTTTCTCTCCTCGCATAGGAGTGGTAGATGCGCCACTATCTCTGGGGGATCCACATCCTCGGCTATCAATACGAGCTTAGCTAACCCTCTATCTACGGCTTTAGTCACCTCGTTAGCACCCTTCCTAATCTTACCACCGGAAGTCCTTACAGTAACCAGTAGCTCATAGGCCGCATCTGCTAACTCTTTCGGAACCTCAAACCTAACATACATAGGTTTAGGCATCTCAGCCTCACTACCTACGAAACTCGATGAACAATCTCCTAATAAAGATTATCGAAGAAGAAGAACTTGAACACCATCCCAAACCGAGAATATCTGTATGAGCTTAACGAAGCGTAAACGAGCAGCTTCAACGAGTAACTGTTCGAGCTGAGCTACGTCTAGCTTTAAGTATCTCCTCTGCAAGCTTCCTTATAAGCTCCTGTTTAGGCCATTTCTTATCAACCACTATGTATCCGGATCCATCCCACCATGATCTAGGATAAGCTTTATCCGGTCTGGGTTCCGGGTTTAAACTTAGGATTCTAGCAGCTTCGACTAGTTCCTCTAGTTTAGGGTTATCTACGGATAGATGCCTCGGTATACGCCTACCAAGCTTCCTAGAACGTCTAGAATCCAGGTAGACGGTCCAGACGATTACACGATTCTTAAGCTTCATATCGCGATGGATTCGAGTAAAGCTACTTAGCAGATTCTATGAGAATAGCATTTAGAACCCCATCCTGACCTGGGCGCGATGTTATCCTAGCTAATCCGAGGTGTGTAGCTACTATAGCACCCTTCGTTAATACGCCTCTACGATCATAATCCACGTTACTCTGATTCCTAACCACTCTTAAGATCTCCGTTTTAACAGTTTTACCAGTAGACGGATCGGCTACGTTCACAAACCTATCGGATAACAGTTTAACTTTGATATCTCCACTCATAACACGTTCTACGCTACGTTTAGGATCACCCAGCCTAGTCTCCGTCGGGTAACCTCCACTCTCGTATCTACGTTTACCACGATAGGCTTTACGTTTACCACCCGAAGGCTTACGTTTATGCAAATCCCAATGCCAGATAGGCATCTCTACATCCTACCCATCTAGAGGGTGGGATCTCCCTATATAAACCCTCTCACGATAAACCGGATACCTTCAACATATATCCTTCACGTTTAGAAGCGAATAGTTTTCTAAGTATCTCAGCTACCTCTGACGGTGGACCTGATAAACCCATCATCTCGTTGAAGCTAGTGCTAGTATACAGTATGGTCTCCTTACCCTTCCTCTCAGCAGATACCAGTTTCATACGTCTTAGTTCACGCACATGACGATAGGCTGAGCTACCTCTCACCTTCGCGACTTGACTTAGAGGTATAGGCTGATTGAAAGCTATGTAGGATAGAGTTTTAAGCAGCCCTTTACCCATAGGAGGTGTGAATGAGAAGAGTTTAGCTATATCCGAATATTCAGGTCTAAGTTGAAGAACGAATTTATCTCCTGGGAGATGTAGGATTTCGAGAGCAGATCCGTAGGAGCGTAGATCATCCATAAGCTGCAGTATAGCTCTACGTATATCTTCGACGCTGACGGAGGGTAGAAACTTCTTTAAAGCCCCATGTATCCTGGAGATCTCTACAGGCCTACCTGCCACGTATAGTATGGCTTCGACTATCCTCTTCAACTCCTCAGCCAAACCTTATACCCCTCCATCGATACGATTAGATCGGATTCATCCTCATCCTGCAATAACTCGACTTTACCCTGAGATGCTAGGAAGAGTAGAGCTATGAATACTCTAACCTGGCTTACTACATCCATACCCTCGGTAAGCTTATAGAAGCTTATCGATCCACATCCGCTACGCAGTAGAATCTCTATCCTCTCCTCGAGCCCACGTATCCATGAATCTATCTGAGATTCGAAGCTTTCCTCCGATATGATAGGCTGGGAGTCTCCGATAAGCTCATCTATAGATCTAGCTTTAACCCTGCTAGCCTCCTCGATAACCTCTACCACTAGCTTCAATAGGGTTTCGACATCTAGGGATGCGAAGCTGCATCTCAACGGGAAATCTATCGTCGGGATATCCGGTACGGATACCGGTTTAACCCTTCTCTCAGATACCCCCTCATCCACGACTTTAGCTACGAAGGGGTTGAATAGATGATCGACTTTAAGTTTGAATATGATAGCGGAGGAGAGAAGAGCGAGGCCGGGTATCGAGAAGTTTATCAGACCATACGATTTAAGCTTCTCTAGAAAACCCGATATCAACGTCTTCAGATCTATAGACCATGGATCTATATATCGAGTCCTAGATAGATCTACCAGGATTACCCAAGGCTCCTCGAGCCAGAACGGCTTCCCACTCATTTCAAGCAGCCTCCATCCTTAGAGCAGTAGCTACAACCCTGGATAGACCGTTTCTAGAGTATACCCCGTAGATTCTATCAGCCTTAGATGCGATTACATCTTTCAAGCTTATAACTATAAGCTGACATTCGCTCGAAAGATCTTTTAAAGCTGAGGCTAGCTTCTCAAGATTTACAGGATCTAGGTGAGCGTCAACCTCATCTAGTATGTAGATCAATGTGGGATTCAGCTTAGATAGAGCGAATATAAAGGATAGAGTGGCGATAGTCTTCTCACCTCCGCTAGCTATACTTATGGAGCGTCTAGGTTTACCCGGGAACACTGTTATAAGATCGATGCCGCCGTCGAATATATCGATCTTATTCTCAGGTTCAAGCCATGCATCCCCTCCGCCCGTGAACTTTGAAAAGAACTCTCTAAGCTTAGAATTCAGTTTATCGAGAAACTCTGTGAATACACGCTTCTTTTCATCCTCAATCTCCTTGATGAACTTCTCTATCGATAGCTTCTCCTCCCTTAATATAGATACCTTCCCGGCCAGTTCATCGTATCTACGTTTAACATCCTCATACTCGTCTACGGATAGAAGGTTGACAGAGCCTAAAGCCTCTATCTCAGCTTCATACCTAGCTATCAATCCTTCTATAGATGAAAGATTCTGATCATCGACCGATATAGGCTGATCGAAACCTAGCTTACGAAGCTCCACCTCCATCATCTCCAATCTAGCCTTCCTCTCATAGATGCTAGATTCGATCACACGTAATCTATCCATAAGCTGTCTGTATGATTCATCGACCGATTCCATTTCGATCCTGATAGCAGATAACCTTTCATATAAATGCGAGGCTTTGGAATCAACTCCGACGCCTCTGGATCTAATCTCAGATTCGATCCTATGTATCGAGCGATCTATATCCTTTAACTGCTCCTCCACACTTAGACGCCTACTTTGAAGCGAACGCAAAGTTTCTGACAGCTTGCTCAACTCATCTTTAACCATACGATACTCCCTACCTCCAAGCATCTCTAGTCTACCTTGAAGCATCGATTTCTCAGATCTAACCCTCAGTAGAGTTTCCTCTAGATTAGATATCTCGGAAGCTATACTCGATATCTCTCTACGGATATCATCACCCAGATTCGATAAGCTAAGCTTGGAAGCGGTATCTGAGAACTGCTTGAATATGAGTCCAAGCTTCTTCTCGAAAGATCTAGTATCGGCTCGTTTGGAATCAACCTCCGCTCTAAGCCGATCAGCCTCTCCGCGTAGGTTGAGGATCTCCTGCTCGATAGATCTCCTACGCTCATCGATCCTAGCTAGCTCTTTCTCGAGGATATCTTCGTATAGATCTACGACCGCAATCTTCTTCTCAAACTCTACGTAGCTTCTACGGATGCTTCTACACTCATCTAGCAGCGACTTCTTAAGTTCAGATTTATCCTCTACAGCTTTCTCCAGACGTTTTGATAGATTTACTAAGATCGATAGAAGCCTACGTTTAGCTAGGAATCTAGAGTAGTCTAGATTTAGGGAGGAACCGATCCTGATAAGGCCTTCAGGCTCGTATACCTCGCCATCGACCGTAACCGATCTGAAACCCTTTCTCGAAAGCTCTAATGCTAAACTCCTATTCGAAACTATCAGCGTAGCTCCGAAAATTAGATCTATGACGGGTTTAAACTCTGAAGGATACTCTACGAAGTCTGAAGATAAGCCTATAACGCCATCTATGGATGGATAATCCGTTAAACCTACTGACCTAATCTCTGAGAGCGGAATCACTATAGCTTTGCCGAGATTTAGACTTCTCAGTTTATCTAAACATATAAGGCATGAATCCAGATCTTTAACGATAACGGCGTTGAGAAGTATACCGGCTGCAGATTCTAGAGCCGCTCTGAAATCACAGTTAAACTTAACGTTATCGGATAGCAACCCGTAGATACCTAGCGATGGATCCTCAGAGGCTATCCGGAGGATAGCCTCCCTTAGAGAATGGATATTCACCAACTTATCGGTTGTTTCCAGCTGTGATCTTAGATAGGATACAACCTCCCTACATCTGTATACCAGTGAGAGAGCTGAATCGGATCTGGTATTCAACGCTTCTATATTCGATAAGAGGGTTTGAAGTCTATCGAGAAGCTTCACAGCGGCTTCTTGAAGCTTAAGTTTAGCCGATCGAACGGCTTCTACCTGCTTTTTTATAGAAGCTTCTACGCTATCAAGCTTTCTCAGCGAATCCTCCCTAGATTTTATCGATTTCTCTATGAGCGATAGCTTAGCCTCGTACTCCAGTATGGAGCTGCGTAGCTGAGAGTATATAGCTATAGCCTCTATATATTCGCCATGCATCCTTACGATATCCTCCAACACACCTTTGAGACTTGATTCTACCCTGCCTATACGATCCATGAGCGAGCGGTACTCAGCCCTCTTCCTATCTATAGCTTTAGTAAGCTCGGATTCCTCTACGGATAGAGTCTCGATCCTCTCGGCTATGCTTTTAATCTCAGCTTCCACGCTAGATAGCCTCTCCTCCAGATTCTTCTGCATCTCCCTAAC
The DNA here is from genome assembly GCA_964491605.1 of uncultured Candidatus Bathyarchaeia archaeon. Lineage (GTDB taxonomy): Archaea > Thermoproteota > CALKCG01 > B24 > DRYS01 > DRYS01. The sequence continues at coordinate 23,164 of CAZBGY010000013.1, read as the reverse complement.
CGATAGGCTTTCATCATCTATAGATTTCAACACTTCTTCAAGTCTAATTCTAGCTTCTCTCAATCGTGAAAGCTGCGGTGAGAGACTGTCGGCTTCGTTAGGCTGGATAGGTAGGTTTGCAAGCTCATCCTCTATACTCTTACGCTCAGCTTTAAGGAGTTCAAGTCGGCTACGTAGAGCTTCGATATCTGATTGGATCTTTCCGTATTCTCTAGATAGATCCTCTAGCTCCCTTCTTAAACTTAGTATTCTAGCCGATAGAAGCGTTATCCGCAACTTCGTAACCCTAGCTTTCAAATCTATATACTTCAAAGCTTGCTCCCTCTCCCTAGCTAGCTTTTCGAGCTGCTCTCCTATAGCTTCAAGCTTAGCTTCGGCTACCCTGAAGTTTATCTCAGCTTTCCTAAGCTCCTCTTCCGCTTTAGCTTTCTTCTCATCGTATGCAGATATGCCTACTATCTCTTCTAGAAGCTCCCTTCTACGTTTAGGGGGGAGGTCGATTATCCTAGTTACGGTACCCTGCATGATTATGTTAGCGCCTGAAGGCGATAACCCTATCGTAGATAGCATATTTACGATAGCCTCCCTCGACGATCTACGTCCGTTAACCTTATAGACCATCCTACCGCTACCGTCGATCGAACGTTGAATCTCAACCTCCTCATCATCTATAGGTATCAGTCTATCGCTATTATCTAGTACGAGATTCACGTAGGCCTTCCTGGAATCCGCTTCGAGACTATCGCATATAAGCTCTGAGAATTTTTCAACCCTCAACATTCTAGGGTTAAGCTCACCTAGAGCAAACTTTATGGCATCCACTATATTGCTCTTCCCAGATCCATTCGGACCTGTTATAACGTTGAGACCCTTACATAGATTGATTATCGTCCGACTTCTAAACGATTTAAACCCTTTAATCTCTATACGCTTTATATAGACCATGCTATATCTACTTCTCCTCTAACCTTAGAGATCTACCAACCCGGCTATGAAACTATAAAGGCTACTAGGATTAAACCCTCATACACTATAATAGTTAAAAACCGATATACAGCTGGATAATAACTTCTAGGATATTATGCATCGTAGAATACTCGTAGGGGGGCTATGTATTGGATGAGATATCGGCTAGAAGGTTGCAGATATTGATAAAAGAGCTGAATCTCAGCTACGATTCATATGCGATGTTGATGGATCAATCGAACCTCCTATACTTTACCGGTGTGGATACCGGATGTTTGATAGCCGGTTGCGATGAAGCGATACTCATAGTACCTAAACTCGAAGAGGAGGAGGCTAGATCAAGGGTGGGTAGATTCTTAGCCTTAGAGGTGTATGGACCTGAAGATAAGTTCATGGATATAGTGATGCGTATCATATCTGAGAGGAAGCCTTCGACTATATTCTTCGATAGATTATCTGTGAGGGATTACGAAGCGATACGTAAGAATATAGCCGATCTTAAGGAGTGCACAGATATTATATGGAGGATGAGGATGAAGAAGGATCTATACGAGATTGAGCTTATAGCTAAAGCTGCGGAGATAGCTCGGAAAGCTATGGATAGAGTTGCAGATATACTTGAGCCAGGCGTATCTGAGTGGGAGCTAGCAGTTGAGGCAGAGTATACTATGCGTAGGATGGGGGCGGAATCACCGGCTTTCCAGACTATAGTAGCTTCATCAACTTCATCTTCGAAGCCTCATGCTAAGCCATCGTTCAGACGTATAGAGAGGGATGATGTAGTAGTAGTCGATTTAGGCGCATCTTATAAAGGCTATAGGTCCGATATAACTAGGACCTACCTACTCGGAGATTTCGAGCGGAAGTATAGCCATCTACTCGAGGTGGTGCATAGAGCTAAAGATAGAGCGTTGGAGATCCTTAAGCCCGGGGTATCCTCACAGGAGGTTGATAAAGCCGCTAGAGATGTTATAGCAGATTCTGGCTATGGGGAATTCTTCATACATGGTCTCGGCCACGGTGTAGGGTTAGACATACATGAACCTCCATTTTTGAACCCGGTAAGCGAGTATACTATACCGGAGAACTGCGTGGTAACCATAGAGCCGGGCATATATATCCCAGGTATAGTAGGGGTTAGAGATGAAGATATGTATATAGTAGGGGAGGAGATAAGATCCATAACAAGCATATAGGCTTAGGGTATCTGCTGAAGGATCCGAGAATCTCGGTAATATTTATAAACATTACACCGAGAAGGATTATATGGGTATACTATTGTGTAAGCTTGCTACACGCATAATGTATAGGATAATATTAGCCGTAGCTTTGATAGCTATAATAATATTTACGATAATCGTAGTGATAGCCTATGTTAGAGGATACATCATACCACCTATATACAGAAGCGTATACAGGGTAATGTTATCTGGATGCACCCTCGATTTTAGGGTGGGGATGCGGCCGGCGGGATTTGAACCCGCGACCAGAGGCTTGGAGGGCCTCCATCCTAACCAGTCTAGACCACGGCCGCATTCATAGATAGCTATGCTACCCGATATTATCGGTTAGGAGGTTATTTAAAGTTTACATGGATTTAAACCCCTTATGGTGACCGGTCTAGTATTTCTAGAAGAGGGTTGACTGTTTTCCTAGAAGCTGTTCTCTCCGTACACCTAAGACTTCGAGTATTCTTAGAGCGGCTGGCAACACCTGGTTCTCTATATAGTAGTCTACATCTAGATCTTCCACTCTAGCATATATGTATGGTTCAGCTTTCTCGTATAGCTTCTGGGATGCTCTCTTAACGATCACATACCCTACTCGATCGCCTGGACCTATCTTGAAGCCTTTAGCTATGAGTTTCCTAGCAGCTTCTATGTGAGGAGCTCTAACCTTATATTCTTCTAGGGGTTTCGATATAGTCTTCCATACTATGAAGTATTCTAGCGGTAAGATACCTCTACGAGCCATACTCATATAATCCCTTGATAGCGCGATCGCTTTAGCTATGGATCCCTCTCTAAGTATCGAATCTGCTACGGCTTCCTGAACGATCTTAGCTAGCATACTCCAATCACCCCTCACAGCTTCGAAGCCTACGAAATCTATACGTCCATCATCTGTGAGACCTACGTAACGCTTCTTAGCCTCGGTGAACAGTACACGTCTATAGCGTACGTCGGGCTTTATATCTAGACCGAGCTCTTCTTCTACAAATCTTACAAGCTTATCGATCTTATCTTCATCGTATTCTACGAATATAGAGTCTGTATCTCCGTACACTACTTTGAGATTTATCCTAGACGCATAGTCTAGTACTGACCTAAGCGTAGCTCGACCCCAAGCTGCGACGGATTCAGCTACAGGCTTCATATACCAGCGAGCTCCAACCCATCCTGCATACCCATACGTAGCGTTAGCTACTATCTTTATAGCCTTCTGCCTTGCATCCAATAACTTATACATGACAGTACCCGGTTCAACCTCCTTAAGCTTAGCTCTAATCTCATCCCTAGCTCTAAGAAGCTTGGATAATGCTTCGGGATACATACCTCTAGGCTCCATCCTGAATTTATGCTTAACCTCAGGTGCTTCATGGAAGCTTACGCCTAGAGCTTCACCATTCTCCACATATGTATCCGGCGATATATTATACTTGATTATAAGGGATGGGTAGAGCGATTTGAAGTCCAATACGAGGACATCTTCATGTATACCGGGTTTAGGTTCGAGTACTATAGCTCCGGCATATCTTTCGTACTCGATCTCACCGCGTTTAGGTATAAGTTCGCCTCTACTGATAGCCTCAAATATCAGATGCGATTCAACCCTAAAACCTACGGCCGCCGTGAATACATGATCCGGTGGGAGGCCTACTATAGATGATAGCTGGAGATCTAGCGGGATTATCTCTTCAGATAGCTTGAGTAAAGCTTCTACGATCATCCTGCCAGACTCTTTAACTTCGATTCTCCCATCGCTTCTACTCCATAGCTCTGAAACCTTAAAATCAGGGATGGGCTTGCGTGGAAACTTTACTCCTAGATACTCTGCAAGCCCTTCAAGATCCTTAGACTTAACTTCGTATAGATCTTCTACGAAATCGTATAGATCGAGGTTTACACGACCCGGTATGGATATATGCCCGTATACACTCGTATGCGGGGGGCTGCCATCCCTACCTATCGATAGCTTAACACCGTTCACCGACGCCCTTCTGATAATGAACGGCCAATGGAATCTATTAGATTCAAACCCTACCACGATATCTGGGTTGTATCTATCTACGAACTCTACGAATCTCAGCAGCATAGACTTCTCCCCATCCTCTAAGGTATACTGCTCTATGCATCCATCAGATGTCCCTACTGTTATAACGGCTATAGGATCTAGCTCTGGGTTAGGTGAGCCGAAACGTGATAGAGGGTATGTATGGAATGCTAATATACGTAGCTGAGGTATAAGCGTATCGATGATCTTTAGTTCACCGATAAGCCTATACGCCCTATCCACTTTAAACCCATCTACATCGATGGATTCTACATCAGCTTCTACCCAGTTACATAGCTTAACCTGCTTCTCCAGCATATAATGCGTAGAAGCTCTAAGATCGTCTTCGAGAATCTTATCTACATATCGGCTCTTAGATAACCTAGCTAAAGCTTCGCCGAGCAACTTTATATTACTAGATTCAACCCTAAACGCTTTGATCGGCCTACCGAAAAATCTCCTTTCAACCTCGTAGAATGTCAACCCCTGGATCTTCAGCTCCTCGAGTAGCTTAGATGAGTAGCCTTCTTTAGGTATGATGAAGAAGTATTGTCTGAATCTATCATCGAATACCACCGTACGACTCCCATCGCTGCAAATCCCCCAAAGCCTGATTGAGAGGGATGGATCCTCCCTATAATCGATATCTATAGGGTAGAAGGCTATCCGCATCCCTACACAGGTTTTAAGGATAGACGATACTCTTAAGTGTATCTGGATCGATCACGATGCATATGATTATAGAGAGCTATCAGGTTTAACACTTATGAATTCCAAGTATATCTTTCTAAGCTGTTCATCTGTCAAATACGATGTGGATGATGCTTCAGATACGCATCTACCGGAGACTAGTATGTAGCTCCTATCAGAGTTCCTCAATGCCTTCGCTACATTCTGCTCCGCCACCATGATGGCTACGCCGCTAGACGCCACCTCCCTTATATACTTAAAGATTTTATCGGCGATCATAGGACTGAGGCTTGCAGTAGGCTCATCTAACAGGAGTACTTTCGGTTCAGCCATGAAGGCTCTAGCTAAAGCGAGTATCTGCCTCTCACCTCCGCTTAGTAAGCCAGCTTTATAGTCGAGTTTAGGCTTAAGCTCTGGGAACAATTCTACCAGCTCTAGGATCCTCTCCCTAGCTCTACTCTTATCAAGCCAGCTTACGCTAACCTCAAGATTCTCCTTCACGGTCAGGTTTGGGAATATGTTGAGCCTCTGAGGAACGTAGCCCACCCCCATCCTGATAAGCTTATATGTCGGTATACCGGTTACATCCTGCCCGTCTACGAATACCTTACCTTCGAATACCTTAGCTAAGCCTACTATACCCTTTATCAAGGTTGATTTACCGCTACCGTTAGGACCTAGTAGGCTTACGACCTCCCCATCTTTAACTTCCAATGATACACCCTGCACGATCCTCAAATCTCCATACCCTACGCTTAGATCTACCGTTCTAAGTAGCATGAATATCACCCAGGTATGCCTTCTGAACCCTACTATCAGAGATAACCCCGCTAGGTTTACCTCCGTATATAAGGCTACCGTTACTCATTACATACACCCAATCTGCGTGAGAGAATAGTGTTTCAACCCTATGCTCTATGATAAAGAAGGTGGTACCGTACGCTCTACGTATATCCTCTATCTTCCCGAATATACTGTATGCAAGCTTAGGATTAACACCAGCTGTAGGTTCATCTAGAAGAAGGAGCTTAGGATCGGCCATGAGAGCTCTACCTATCTCTAGAAGCTTCATCTGTCCACCTGAAAGCTGGTATGCAGGTTTGAATGCTGAATCCGATAACCCCAATATATCCAGTATCTCTAGAGCTTTATCTACTAGATGTTTCTCCTCGGCAGTCCATTTCCACCTCCTGAATATAGCGCCTATAAAGCTTTCACCGTCGAATCTTCTGACGGCTAGCAACATGTTATCTAAAACCGTAAGCTTCCAGAATAATCTAGGTATCTGGAAGCTTCTAACTATACCCTTCTTATAGATCTCGAATGGTTTAAGACCATCGATACGTTCTCCTTCAAACCATATCTCTCCGCTATCTCTCGGTACAACCCCTGATATCATATTGAATAGAGTGGTCTTACCGCTACCGTTAGGACCTATAAGCCCTGTTATAGTCTCCTCCTCTACGTCTAGATCTACGGAGTCTACGGCTCTTAGTCCTCCGAAACTCTTCGATAATCTTCTAACCTCTAGTATAGCCAAGTCTAGCCACCTCTACGGCGGGCGTCTTGATAGGACGCTCCTCTAGGAGGCCTTTAGGCTTGAAAGCTACTATGATTATGATGGAAGTACCTACGAATATCCATTGTATATTCACCGGGTCTAGAGGTAGATATCTGAGGAAGCTTTTAACGAATAGAGCCGCCGCCTCTATAGATTCTACGAGCGCAGCTCCTAGGAGGACACCGAGGTTGTTCCCCACCCCGCCTAGTATTACCATCATCCATATAGCAAAGGTTAGATGAGGCTGGAAGCTTTCAGGACTTATGTATCCTTCAAACTGAGCGCTTAAAGCTCCGGCTAATCCTGCGAGCATGGAGCCTAAGCTTATGGATTGCATCTTATACACCCATGTCTTCTTACCTAGGGTTTGGGATGCGAGTTCATCCTCTCTGATAGCACGGAGTATACGACCATAGGGGGAATCGGATAGCAGCTTTACGAATAGATATGAGACAGCTAGGAGGCCGTACACTAAACCTAGCTGAGCTATATTGTATAGCCTATAGTCTCCAGGTATGCTTATGAAGCTTCTCACAACCTTACCGTGAACACCGCCGAATATATTGATGGAGCTCTCCACACCTGTTATAAACTTGATTAGAGCTCGGATGGAGTCGTCGAAATTCCTCAGGATCAGTCTAGCTATCTCGGCGAATGCTAGCATAGTGATAGCTAGATAATCCTCCCTAAACTTCAAGGCGAATAGCGATGCCGACAAACCTGTACCCCCGGATACCATTACGGATAGGAGTAGGGCTATAGCCGGGTGTAAGCCGTTCTCAACCGCTATGGCTGCTGTATATGCACCTACCATGAGGAATGCAGCCTTACCGAAATTTGATAGCCCCGTATATCCATACTCTATGTTTAGGCTTAAAGCAGCTATACCGTAGACTCCGATTCTATAGGCTATATGCATAGCGAAGATTAATGGATCAGGCACGTGAGCCACCTCCGAAGGTTGTGAATATTCCTTCAGGCTTAACTAGCAGTACTAAGACTATGACGAAGAAGGATACCATCATCTTCAGATCTGTAGGTAGATTTAAAGCTGTCAATCCTATCACACTGAAGTTTTCGGCTACACCTATTACATAGGATGCGATTAGAGCACCGTAGAAGTTACCTACGCCTCCTAGGATCGTTACAGCGAACGCAGGTATCAATAGCCTCCAGCCTAATAAGGGTATAGCATTCGCGATAGCTACCATGAAGAAGCCTGACAACCCTGCTAAACCCCCTCCGATAAACCATACGAATCTAGATATGCTCGATACATTTATACCCGATGAAAAGGCTAGCTCTACGTTATCAGATGAAGCTCTAATACATTTACCTATAATCGTCCTAGTTAATAGCATATGTAGGGTTATAGCCGTGACTATAGTAACGGCTATAAGGTAGATGTAGAGACCTGTAACTGTTATAGAGCCTAAAGTCCATCTAGGCCATACGACTCTTATGGTTAGAGGGGATGCCCCCCATACCTGTTGGATTATATGCCTCACTACGAGACCTAAACCTATAGAAGCTACCATCAGGTATATCATGGGTGACCCTCTATCCTGTAGAGGCTTGAATACAACTGTGTAGGAGGCTAGGGAGAGAAGACCTGATCCCAAAAAGGATAATGCGAATGCTATGTACAGGGGTATACCTAGCTGTTCTGATAGAAGATATGCTAGGTACCCTCCTAGAGTTATATACTCAGCATGGGTGAAATTAGGGAAGCGGGATAGACTATAGGATAAGCTTAAACCTATCGCGGCTAGCATGAATATGCTCCCGGTTATTATAGAGTTAAAAAATATTTGAGGTAGATCTAGGGGGAGCATGCGTGGACCACCGATCATTCTACGGTGTTATGACGCCTATATCTATCAATTTATATACGCCGGCTTCCTTAACAACCTTCCACGCGGAGTATATCTGCATAAGTTGATCTCCGACTTTATCGAAGGCTTTGTAGCCTGAGGCTCCTAGGAAGGAGCTGGATACTTCCATCAGCTTCTGCTTTATAGCAGCTCCATCATATACTCCTGCTTTAGCTATAGCTTCAAGCAGCATTAAGGTAGCGTCGAAGCAATACTCTATGTATGGAGCTGCAGGTTTAACTCCGAATGCGGTTTCATATTCCTCTAAGAATTCATCGTAGAACGATACTAACGGGGGTAATGGTCTAGTTCCTACGACAGCTCGATTCATGAATTCAGCTGATTCGGGGACCACGAGCATCGGATCCCCGTATACACCTTCAGCTGCAAACCACTTTATATTGTCGAGACCTAGTTCGAGCGCTTGCCTGAACATTATGCGTCCATCCTCATAGTAGCCTACATATATGACGCCGTCCACACCTGCACCTTTAATCTGCGTTAACTCTGTTCTGAAATCCATCTTCTTAGGATCATATCTTACTTTAACTACGAGCTTATCTCCTATGATGGATGAAACCACATCCTCTATACCTACACCATACGGATTATCTAGCACTAGGGTTGCTATCTTCTTGCATCCCGCATCCAAGGCTAGCTTAACTAGAGCTTTAGCTTGAGCTGTATCGCTACCTACAACTCTGAATACGTAATCGTCTGGAAAGTTCAACGTTATATATGGCGATGTAGCTGACGGAGAGATTAGCACAACCTTCCTCTCGTTAACATAGCTTCCTATAGCCATAACCTCACCGCTAGCCATAGGACCAACTATAACTTGAACACCATCAACCTCGACTAGCTTCTTACAGGCTGTTAGAGCTTTACTAGGATCTGTACCAGTATCTTCTAGTATAAGCTCTACAGGTCTACCAGCTACACCTCCAAGACGATTCACGAGTGCTACGGCGAGCTGAGCTCCCTTAGCTATCTCTACACCCATGGGTCCGAGCTCACCTGTTAGAGCCATCAGGCATCCTACTTTTATCTTCGATGGAAGATTAGGTGCCGATACCTGTACTATCTCCCTCATTATCCTATCTTTAAGTCCCATATACAATGCTTTAGCGACGTTAAGCGTACCGTTGGATAATCCGTATGTATAGCCTATGTTATAACCTGCGGTATAGCCTTCACGGTAGGCTCTCTCTGCACCAGCTGCTAAACCTTCGCTTCGACCCCTATTGTATCCTTCGCTGTATCCAGTATTGTATCCTCCGCTATGACCTATATAGTATCCCGCTACACCTGCGACTATAGCTGCTACGACTACGCAGATGAGGAGTGCCGCAAGAGCTACCGCTAGGTGGTTGCGTTTTCCTAAAATTTCAGGATGCATAGACTTATAGATACTTTATTAACCTATAGTTAAGTTTTACTGTTTAGATGACCATATTTGAGCATTGGTGGAATCCATATGATCCATCATCCCTGATTTTAGATACGGTGAGTTATACAACTTTTAAATACTCCTATACGTGTTTCAGGATAATCAATGTGATCGAATTGGGTATGATTAGATTCGCTGTATGCAACGAGATATTCGAAGGATGGAGCCTCAGACAGGTTTTTGAGTATGTATCTAAGCTTGGGTATGATGGAGTTGAGATAGCCCCCTATACTATAGCCGAGAAGGTTACAGATATAGGTAGAGGTATGAGAGAGTCTATAAGGAGGGATGCTGAAAACCTAGGTTTAGATATCGTAGGGATACACTGGGTTCTCAGAGGTGTCAGCAGCGTCCATTTAACGAGCCCTGATCCATCTGTGAGGGGAAGGACTGAATCCTATCTGAGGGCACTCGTAGATTTCTGTAGCGATATCGGTGGTAGGATTATAGTGTTTGGTTCACCAGCTCAAAGGAGTATACCTAGAGGGGTAGACCCCATAGATGCATGGATGTGGGCTGTAGATATATTTAGGAGGTGCTCCCGGTATGCCGAGCAGCATGGCGTCTACATATGCATAGAGCCTTTGAGAAGGGATATGACGAACTTCATAAACACGGTAGATGAAGCTATCAAGCTTATAGAGGATGTGGGACACCCGAATTTCAGGCTTATACTAGATGTATACGCTATGACCGGGGTCGATGAGCCTATAGATAGACAGATAGAGAAAGGTGGAGCATATCTTATGCATCTACACGCTAACGATGATAATATGGGTGGACCTGGATTCGGATCCGCGGATTATAGAGCCGTCGTTAGGGGTTTGAGGAATATAGGATTTAAAGGGTATGTATCAGTGGAGATTCTTAGAAGGGAGGAGAATCCTGCTGAAGCCGTGAAGATTAGTATAGAAAATCTTAAAAAGTTCTTTAGAGAGTATTAGCCGATGGTGTCTTGGGATGGTATTCTCCATACATCTAGTTAAGGATGGATTCCTAGAATTGTTAGAGGATGATAGTATAGTGACGATCTATAGGTATGGTGGAAATGTTCGTAAACCATACTTCTACCCCCTATACGCTCCTAAAGGCATCATGGTAACTAGGGATGAGCCTCCAGATCATATACACCATAGATCTCTATGGACTGCGCATGGTAGCGTTAACGGCGTAGATATATGGAGTGAGGGGGTTAACGCAGGATACATAAGATGCGTGGATACTCCGATGGTATCGCTGAAAGAGGATAGAGCCGTACTATACTCTACGAATGTATGGGTTTCTAAAGCTGGTGATAAGCTTATGAAGGAGCATAGAATCGTAACGTTCTGGAGAACTATAGGCGATATCAGGTTTATAGATTATGATGTAGAGTTCGAAGCCGAGTATAGCGATATAGTTCTAGGGGATACGAAAGAAGGGGGTATCGTAGCTTTAAGGGTTGTAGATAGTATGAGGGAGTCTGTGGGCGGCGGTGTTATAACGAATTCTGAAGGAGGGGTGGGTGAGCCTAGATGCTGGGGTAAGAGAGCTAGATGGTGCGATTATACAGGTAGGGTTAACGGTGAGGTAGCTGGTATAACTATATTCGATCATCCAAGCAATCCTAGGCATCCTACGTACTGGCATGTGAGGGCTTACGGTTTATTCGCCGTTAACTGCTTCGGCTTGAAGGATTTCGAAGGAAGGAAGGATGTGGATGGTAGTATGAGGATAGGGAAGGGCTCATCCGTTAAGTTTAGGTATAGAATCATGCTGCATAGGGGTAAGTTATCCAGGGATGAGATAGAGAAGTATTATAGCGAGTATTCATCCCTCTAGATCCATCCATCTACCTGCTACGTAACGTATACCTTAAATTCGATATGGTATCCCCTAAGCAGAACGATATTATCACAGCTATATCGAGTATAGGGTACGCTACGGATTTCACTATGGATCTAGTCTTATATAAGTAGTAGGCTAGGCAATAGATGTATCCTAAACTGATGGGGGCGGAAGCTATCAGGATCGGTAAAGGTCCGTAAGTGATCGATAGGATAGCCCCTATCGATATCGATGAGATGATGAGATAGAATAGCGTTAAGCCTAATTTATACCATCGCGTCACTATGCTTCTAGGATGATTCCTTCTGAATCTAGGCCCACCGTATCCGTATCCGTATACCTGCTTTAGTAGTTCTTTAACGCTCTGCCTATGCCTATGCCACACATATACATCTGGATCAAATAGTATCTTGTATCCGTGATCGCATATACGCTGTATTAGATCCATATCCTCGAATGTTCTGAACCCTACATCTATACCGCCTACAGCTTCTATGACATCCCTCCGAGTGGCTAGGTTAGCGAAAGCTAGATGCTTAAATGGCAGTAGCTTATCGTAGATCTTCCTTTCACGCGATAGAGGCATAACCCTTATGACGGATTCTTCGAAGTATCTAGCGGTGAAGCCTACGTTAGAGCGCCTATCTAGGAGGATGCTTCCACCTACGCATCCCACTGAGGGATCCTCTAAATCTTTAACTATAGCTTTAAGCCAGCTCCTGGGAACTATGCAGTCTCCATCGGTGAACGCTAGTATCTCTCCTCCCGAATGCTCGATACCTGTCCTCCTACCGTAGCCTGGGCCTAAACCCGGCTCGCTGATCACTTTCACCGGGTATCTGGAGGCTATTTCGACAGTTCTATCGGTCGATCCGCCATCCACTACTATAACTTCGACTAGATCCTTGGGATAGTCGAGCTCCATTATGGAGGATAGTAGATCGGCTATAGTCGATTCGCAGTTCCTAACAGGGATTATGATCGATACGCTACGCATATATACTATATTACCCCCGATATCTAAAGCGTAATCCTCTAAACCTTCAGGCTATGTACCGATTTAATCCTTATAACGTTCTAAAGCTTAAACATATAACGGTGTCTGATGAGGGAGTTCAACCTTATAGTAACTTGCCCCAGAGGAGCTGAATTCGACGCTATATACGGGGTAAGGGATCTTCTCTCAGAGATCGGGGATAGCGAAGCTGAAGCATGGGAGACAGGTGTTAGCGGACTCATACTAGCTAGGAGTAAACTCGATCCTGTAGAAGCTGTTAGGAGGATTAGAGAGTATGTGAGGGAGAATCCCGATAGGGTAGGTGTCGTCAGGAGGATTATACCTATACAGAGGTGTGTACAATCTAAGATCGAAGCTATAGTCGATGCCGTTAAGGAATTAAGAGATCTGATAGGGGAGGGGGAGACATTCCGTATAACGGTCGAGAAGAGGCATACACAGCTAGGTAGTAGGGAGATAATTGCCGAGACGGCTAAGTTGATAGAGAGGAAGGTGAACCTAGAGAATCCGGATAAGATAGTACTCATAGAGGTAGTAGGCCCTGTGACAGGCATCTCCGTATTGAAGCCAAGCGATATAGTTAACCTCGAGAGAGAGGTAGGCTGATCTTAATAGCTTTAAGGCTCAAGCTTCCGTGACTCCCAAGTCTAACTTCCATAGCTTCATCATGCTGAAACCTGAGCTGTATCAACCTAACCCCTCGATAGTGTAAATAGTTTTATCTTAGCTTTTAGATACCTGAGCTATATACGAGGGGGACGTTCGATATAATTCGAGAAGAACGCCTAACTAATCATACGTAAATTCATCTAATCTATAGAATCTAGCTAGATTGTAGACGGCTAACCTTTCTAGCTAGATCTAGGTAGAACGGTATAACTACAGCTATAGATACCAGCTCTGGTATAGCAGCACCTCTAGGTAACCCATAAACTATATGTATAACCCATGATGATAACCCTACGATGAGAGCTAGAACCGCTAGGAGACTCCTATGCAGGTATGCGTATATCGATAGCATGAGGGCTATCGATACGAAGAATGCTACTGAGACTGCAAAGTGTAAACCCCTATAAACTTCATCGAAGACTGCAACTAAGATCAGCGTATAGCCTACGAAGAAGCCTCCCATGGATAAAACCCTATGTATCCTATGGAAGTATAATGTTGATACTATGGATACTAGTAAGCCGCCTAAGCTTAAACCGAAGTTGAATATGGAAGCTACAGGGCTTCTCGTAGCGTGACCTAGATCGCTTAAAGCATTATCGATTATACTAAACCAGCTTGAGGCAACTATAGATACGGCTATAGAGATGAACGGTATAATTATGGATAGGATGGATAGCTGTAGAGCGGTATGCTGGGGCATAATAGTAGGTGGAGTCTATCATCATGATAAAAATTTAGCTGTACACTATTCGGATGGTCCCGCGGGCAGGATTTGAACCTGCGACCATCCGGTTTCTGCTGCCTGGAAGGCTGATATGCTCCGCCGACTAGGGCGGGGCCTACAGCCGGACGCTCTTCCAGGCTGAGCTACCGCGGGACCCAGCTATACTTTAACGTAGCTGGATACTGATAAGCTTTATCCACATCTAATCTACAGCTAATCTTCCTATAGGGGGTGGATTCCAGGATGTATTTGGATGAGGAGAGATTACTCGTACTTAAAGCTCTATGCGATTCCTTCGGTCCAGCTGGGTTTGAGAGGGAGACTGCATCTATAGTGAAAAGGGAGGCTTCGAAGTATGCTGAGAGTGTGTTCACAGATAAGCTTGGATCTGTTATATTTGTTAAGAAGGGCTCCTCTGATAGGCCTAGGGTCCTTATAGCTGGGCATATAGACGAGGTTGGATTCGTAGTTTCAGGTATAGATAAGGATACCGGATTCCTATCCTTCGATCCGCTGGGCGGATGGTTCGATCAGACGCTACTATCTCAGAGGGTTATAGTGAGAACTCGGAAGGGTGATTTAATGGGTGTTATAGCAGCTAAGCCTCCACATATACTTACACCTGAGGAGAGGGAGAAGGTTGTTAAGATGAGCGATATGTTCATAGATATAGGTGTATCTAGCAGGGAGGAGGCTGAAGCTCTCGGTGTTAGGATAGGCGATCCTATAATCCCGTGGTCTCCGTTCACCCTGATAAACGGCGGTAAAGCAGCTGTGGGTAAAGCTTTCGATGATAGGATAGGAGCATTCATAGCTTTAGAGGTTGTTAGAAGGCTTAAGATGGAGCCTGCAGACCATCCGAACACTGTTTATGGAGCTGCCACCGTTCAGGAGGAGGTGGGGTTGAGGGGTGCGACCACCGTAGCTCACGTAGTCGATCCTGATGTAGCTATAGTCGCAGAGGTGGATATAGCAGGCGATATACCTGACGTTAAACCTTCGGTTGCCCCTGCTAAGCTAGGTAAAGGCCCGACTATAGTAGCATACGATAACTCTATGATACCTAACCAGCTGCTTAAAGAATTCGTTATAAGCGTAGCCGAGGAGTGTGGGATACCATACCAGCTCAGCCATGCTAGAGGTGGAACGGATGCTGGTAGGATACATATAAGTAGAGCCGGATGCCCGAGTATAGTTATAGGGGTGCCTACGAGACATATACATACACATACATCTATGGTGAACCTATCGGATCTATCTAACGCTATAAAGCTTGTATACGAGACTGTGAAGAGACTGGATCAGAAGACTGTCGATAGCTTCATAACCTTCTAGATTTAACGTAGACGTATAGGAATCTATGCGTAGATGTAATCGTAGATAGTATCGCTATCATCGTTACGGCTAAGTTTGGATATCCTAGCATAGTTAGGAATCCTAGTATGATTATACGTTCAGCTCTCTCACCTATACCTACACCCGCGAGGTTTATACCTATGGATTCAGCTCTCGCACGCATATAGCTTGTTAGGAAGCTAGCTACCAAGGCTATAAATCCTATAAGGGTATCGCATAAGCCTCCGAGTATGATGCCGCCAAGCATTACTGATTCGCTCACTCTATCCGCCGTGGAATCTAGGAATGCACCGAATCGGGAGACCTTGTTCGTCAACCTAGCCACAGCTCCGTCGAGCGCATCCATAAACCCGGATAATAGTATGAGGAGTGAGGCGTAGAAGCATAACCGTAAGCCGTAGAGGTATAGTATGAGCCCTGAGGCCGATGCGAATATTAATCCTAACAAGCATATAAAGCCAGGTGTAAGCTTAAGCTTGACGGCTGTAGAAGCTATCGAATCTATATATCCCGTTACGATCTTTCTTAGACGCTCCAGCAAACCTAGATATATTTAATCTCCTGGAGTAGCTAAAGCTTACTATATGTATGTCTAGGGGGGTCTACACAGTAGTCTTAGAGCTATCTAGCGGGAAATCCATCAGGGTTGGTAGGCTTGGCGTATTAACATTCGATAAAGGTTTCTACGGATATACAGGCTCAGCTATGGGTAGAGGGGGATTCAGCTTGGAGGGTAGGATATCTAGGTATCTGAGGAGGAATATCCGGAAGCCTTTCTGGCATATAGATTACTTATTGCTCGAATCGAGGCTGGAAGTCGTAGTCTACGCTGAATCTGATAGAAGCTTCGAGCATATAGTAGCGTGCATGCTATCTAGGGATGCTAAGCCGATTATAGGCTTCGGATCATCGGATTGCAGATATGGATGTAGATCCCATCTACACCATCTAGGTTTAGATCCATCGCTAGCGGTAGATACCGTCGTATCCATCTATAGAGGATTGAATCTAGAGCCTAGAGTAATCTGTGAAGAGAGATTTTTAAATCGGAGAGGATTACGATAGAGTAGTGGGGGTACCTATGAGTAGGCCTTCAGATATAGGTTCGATCAAACCGGGTATGTATGTAGTTATAGATGGGGAGCCGTGCCGAGTATTATCCGTGGATAAATCTAAACCCGGAAAAGCTTGGTAGGCGATCGAAGCCTCCTAGCTCCGAGACACGGAAGCGCTAAGGCACGGATAGTAGGTATAGGTCTATTCGATAACGTTAAAAGATCTATAGTAGCCCCTGTAGATGCATCGATAGATATACCTATAGTGGATAAGAGGACGGGGCAGGTAGTATCGATCGTAGGTAATAGCACCCAGATTATGGATGGAGAAACATTCGAAGTATTCGAAGTAGATATACCGGAGGATCTAGAGGGAAGAGATAGGCTAGCACCTGGAGTAGAAGTCGAGTATTGGAGGATTATGGGTAGAAGCAAGCTTGTAAGAGTAAAGTAAATCCTTTATACCAGGATCTACCGTAAATACCCGTTAGAAGTGGGCCGGTAGCTCAGCCTGGTCAGAGCGTCCGGCTGATAACCGGAAGGTCGAGAGTTCGAATCTCTCCCGGCCCACTGTGCTGATATGCTACTTTCTCTTTCTAAACAACATTATACCATTCGGCGTCGTGCATACATATTCAAAGCCGACCTCAATAAGCGTTTTAGCATCATCCCTTTTCCCGCAGCCTTACAGATATACTCGTCGTTTCCCTTGAATAGCGCACCCTCCAGCTGAACGTATAAGAGCGTGTTCTTAATGTTCCGGTGACCGAGGAAGTTCATCGCATACAGGATGCCCTTTGTTTGGTGGTAGAGCATTGTTGCCTTCCAGTGGCGGAAGGTATGGAAGTGGATCTGTAGCAGCCTCGGGTTTTGGAGTTTCTTGGCTAATCGAGCCCTCTGCTGTTGAAAGAGGCGGCGCACCGTTCGTAGCGACTTGCTGAAAACCCCTTTCTCCAACATACCTCGCCCTTACATTCGCCAGCATATTTAGGAGCTCGTTTGAAACCCTGAAGATGCACAGTTTACTGCCTTTTTCAGGTGTTATCCTAACCGTGCCAGCATCAAAGTCAATGCCGCTCCACCTGAACCTTATCGCCTCACCAGCTCTGACACCAGTCTTCTTAAGCAGGCGGAGAAAGGTTGATGCATTTAGGCCTGAACTGGCTATAAGAGCATCAAGCTCGCTTTCACTCGGAATAAATGGTAGCTTCTCTTCAACCTTAAACTTGGGTGGACCCCAAGTTTTTTCCCATCATTCTTAGAAAAGCTGAGTAGGCGTCGGCAGTATTCACTTTCCTCTTACTGCACCAATCCTGCCTAGCAATAGCTTCTTTAAAGCTTTCCGGATCATTAAGGTCGGCACCGTTTTTCACTAAAACCTTAAGAGTCTTAACCCTCGTTTCCATGGTCGAATCATTATAGCCCTGCTTCTTCATCCACCATGCGAAGTTAAAGAGCAGCTCGCTAGTCTTAAGATTCTCTGTGGCTCCCGTAGCCCGCTTTTCAGCAGTTTGCCCATTTTCCATCAGCCTCAGCTCTCGGAGAAACCCGTAACATTTAAAGTGTAGAAGTCAACTGTGAAGGTCATGCCTCCAGATCCACCTCTATCAACTGTGAGTAATCGTAGTAGGGGAGTAGGGACTTCACGCTGGCCCTAACCTCATTCACAAGAGCCTTCAGCACGTTTTTAACATCGCCTTCGGTTGGATCCACACTGGTTAATCGCTTCAGTTCACATAGACGCTCATTAACCTCACTTATGCTCACATCTAAGCTTTCAACCCTGACATTCCCAGAATCGTCAGTAACATCATACTCAATCGTTATGTAGCCCTCACTATGCTTAACTTTAATCAAGCCCTCAACCCCTCACATCAACAGCAATAATGCTAATGCATCCACCAAGGCCGCTTATGATCAGAGCGCAACTTGAAACTTCAACGCTTTCAAGAGTGTAGTTCCAGCTTAGGATACCGGTTCCGCTTGCTGTGCTATAATAATCGTAACCTAGATCCCAAGCCCTAACATAGCCCAGCTGGATGGTTTTCGTCGGGTTATGACATAAGGCTTAAATATTTTGAAACACTTACAGTAAACCAAGGTTAGGGTTTAATGGTTCATAGGGCTTACTATAATTCCATTCAGCAAAGTATTGTGCAAAAATATCTGACGATGATTCGAGAGCCAGATATAAAGCATGCCCCTATAATAAGTAATCTTCTTGTTAAGGAACTGCTAAGGACTGAAATAATCCCCCTCTTCCTGATGGATACGTATATAGAACTAAATAGTTGGGGTTTAAATGAATAAAATTAGTAATAGGTTATTAAGAAGTATTTTAATAGTGCTACTTATAACTATGTTATTTACGCCTTCGGTCTTAGCTCATCTTGATCCACCTGGACCACCAATAATACAAACGCATATAGTGACTTATGTGACCATTAAAAAGTGGAGCGACCCAATTTGGACCCCCAAGGCTGAAATCTTCGTTACAGCACATATAAACATGCCAAATCATTTTAATGGCCATTACGGCTCGGCAGTAACTGAAGATGTTACTGAAAATACGACGCTATCATATCTCTTGTTTACCCACACAGAGTGCACTCCAGCTACTGAAGTAGAGATCGAGATAAATGTTTGGGAGGAGGATGGGCTGCCAGATTGGCTTAATAATATCCTTAGCACAACTGCTGTAGCAGCTGGAGGAGCTATTGGATGTATTGCCGGGACAGCTGTGGGTGGGACAGGGGGGACTATTACGGTTCCTGGAATAGGAACAATAACGGGAGCAGTTGCGGGAGCAACTATCGGAACCGCAGTTGGCACGGTAGCTGGGGCGGTTGCATATGAAGTGCTTAAATCAATATTAGGTGCCAGTAATGACCTCTTAGGAAGTTTCAAGTTCAAACTAGGGACAAATGGTAAGGGAGAGCTTGAGAATGAAAATGTGAAGGTAAAGATTGTACGGACTGATGTTGAGCTTGGTTATCCTGGATGTGAACTACCTAAAGAAATCGTACCTGGAAATAAAACGTCATGTTATATGAATACCTTAAACGATCCGATATTTCATGTTGAACCCAATATAAATAGTTTGCGCGCCCTCTACGCCTATGGAAAAGACCTAGACTATCCCTTCTCTAAATATAATGTATATGCTAAGAGAGAGTTTGAAACTCTGCTCAACTATACACAAATGACTGATATAATATGGAATCCTGGCGAGGAGCGTCCAATAGATAAAGAGGCTATAAAGAATGCAACAATCTATCTATTTGCTGATATAGCTCAAACTGCTACCGAAAGAGCCATCGAAGCGTCCGGCTTAGATCCAGCACAATTTAAAGCCAAGATTGAGAGGGGGCTTCAAGACTTAAAGGCAGGAGATGTTATGGGATATTTTGAACGTCTAGAGGAAGTCTATTCTGACGTCGTTACTAAGCGCTTTCCAGAATATAACCCACCACCCCTCACAAGTGAAGAGTTGGCCTTGGTTAGTTTGAACGTAATAGATGAAACAGGAGCTTTCGTAAAGAACCTTTTCGTAAAGATTACGTTAGCAAATGGCACTCAGCTAAGTATTCCCAGCATGGGCTACCTGGTTAGCTTCATCGGATTTAAAGATGATATGATAAGGATCGATGTAGGGTTTGATCTTTTCTTGTTGGGAATACATTACCCCATTAGAATTCTTGGGCGCGATTTTACGATTACAAACGATATTAACCAATTCGACGTAAGAGTTATAATAATTCCTGGAGTTGCCGCGGACCAGCTTGTAATGATAATCAATTATTCTATAAACATATTTCTTATCTCTCTGCTTGTCGGACTTGGTTACAAGTTACTTAAAAGGTTAAGGGAATTTGTAAGGAAGAGATAGAGCAGACCTGTCAAAACTTAGAGAAATTAACTTAACAGAATAAATGAAGCTAAAGATTATCTAAGCTTTGTGGTAATTTTTAGCCCTTCATCAATTCCACACGGGTTAATGAGGGGGCCGATGTAGGGCGGCGAATGCTATACAATTAAGCCACAAAGCAAAAAATGAAAATACGCTTTAATAAAGCTAAAAATAAAAAGGGCCTTTGTATCTCTCATCAGTCCTATTAATTAAGAAGAATTAGTGGATTCAAAGAATTTACCTAGAATAGAAAAGCGAATCTCAGAAGATTTAAAAACAGGAAAAAGAGGGGGGTTGCGGGAGAAATCGCCATGCTTCGCTAGGTTCAAATCTCTCCCAGCCCACTATGCTGAGGCTACTTCTTCATTTCTAAATAGCATAAAACAAAAATAAGAAACTAAACTTTAAATCATATTATTGCATTTCATTAGTGTCTCTTAACTCCTCTCTTTTGTGATTAACCTCTGAATACTATGTTCATTTCTGAGAAGGATACTGTTATTTCACCGTTTGCGTTTACAGTTACTTGATTCCTTATGGTGAATATCATGTTTGTTACTTTGCCTTGGCTGATTAGCGGAGAAGTGTTTATGTAGGTCCACTCATATGGGAAGCCGCTATCCCTTGAATTATAAAGCCTTGTTTCTGTGCTTACAACCTGGTATTTGGCTCCGGTGGTTAATCCTACGCCTCTTAAGTTGTGGCTTCCACACCAGTGCCAGTGAGCTCCCCCAGCATTATCCAAAACTAATTGAATGTTGTAATGTATTTCGCCTTCGTAGATGAGCCATTCGCCATTACCTTGATTAAGTACCCGAAAGTCATGAATTTCATAGGTTCCGTCCTCATGGTAAACCGGTTTAGCCGATGCTAACGGAGGAAAAACCGTCATTGATAGCAGAGCGACAAAAACTATTAAAGGTATTTTCCAAATTTTTCCAGTCATCGGATCACCTCCTCTTCGATTTATAAATTATGTTTTATGGCTTAATTAATTTTTCTGTTTAACACTCTTTCCTTTTATGGATTGGAAGCTTGTTGATGAGAGGCTTATTAGACGCAGCGAGCTTCTTCTCAGCGATTTACCTGAAGCTCTTTCACCGCTATATAGATCTCAAGTTTGTATATATGTACATTATCTTTCTTGGTTATTGTAGAAGAAAATAAATGAGGCGAAAATCTAATATGATAAACTGTTTACGATGGTATTCTTCTGATAGAGATGGAAGGTTAATCTAGATGATCACTCTAGATTAGATTCGAGTTAGGGTTCTGTAGAGCTCCTTAGACGATGTTTCTGGATCTAGACGGTTTAGGATCCATAGGGTAGGTCATGGAAAAGATAGCGAATCTATGGAGGGAGGTATGGGGAAATACTATGGAAAAACCTAGAGGGTGTAGATAGATCGAAGCCAGGCCTATCCTTTCGGGGATAAGCCGATCTAAGCATACATCTAATATGATATATGCAGATCTACCTAGACATCATCCTAGATATCTGGGGACGCCATTCTATCAACGTAGATTGTATCCAGATATAACACGATAGCTGCTAGAGGATTCATCATATAGCTTCGAGGAAAGCCTACGATTCTTATGGGCGGAGTAGATTATAGCTAAAACTCTAGATAGAGATTTCATACGGCGTCTTGAGTGTATCGCTCGTATAAGGTCTATATCGTAGGAAAAGCTGGGGTAAGGCTCTAGATAGAGGTGGATGGGTATGACTATACGCCATTCTAGAGGGTGATTCGACACAGCTTAGAGTCCCAGTACGATGATCCAAGAGGCTGAAAACAGAAAAATCCCAGAGGCTTAAGCCTGTGGAGTACGGCAGTATAGTACTACCATCGACAATCATCCAACATCCACGCTCTACGATACTTTACGAAGCCATACGTGAAGTATCCTAGGTAGCATCCTGCTTCACGCATACATCGATTAAACGCGTCGCCCCTATATACCTATCCAGTAAGGGCTACTCCAGCGGGAACAATAGTATCAGAGCTTATTCCCATCTATAAAGTCATACGATCAATCCCTACCTTCGAATATCGCTAGTATATCCTCGTATAGGAGGTTTTAGGTATGAGCGTAAATATATAGCTAGAACGTTATTTAAGGTTCATATGCGAGCCTCTATATAGGAGATAGGAGTTGAGGATGGCGATTTGAGATATGCTCGATAATAGCGAGTACTCGAGGTGGCTATCCATGGCTAGGAGAACTATAGAATCCGCCTACGGTGACCTAGATAGAGGGGATTACAATTGGGCCTGCTTCAAAGCTCAGCAGGCAGCTGAATTCGCCGTCAAAGCATTACTCTATGGTATCGGTTCACCCGCCTATGGTCATAGCATAGCAAAACTAGTGATGATCGTTAAATCTATAGGGGTTCAAGTCTCGGATGAAATACTAGAATACGCTAAAACCTTAGATAAGTACTACGTACCTACTAGGTATCCTAACGCTTGGGCTGAGGGTATGCCCTACGAATATTATACTAAGCTGGATGCTACTAATGCTATCAAGTATTCTGAATGTATTATCTCATGGGTTGAGGATGTATGGAGATACTTGAAGAGAGGAGGAAGCTGAGGGAGGAGGCTATAGGGAGAGCTAAGGATTGGGTGGATAGCCTGAAGTTTAAAGTTACGGCAATCCTGATAGGCTCCTATGCTAGGGGTGATTTCAATCTATGGAGCGATATCGATATATTACTAATAGCAGAGTTTACAGGTAACCCGGTAGAAAGACTTAAAGCGATAGATTATCCACCAGGATTCGA
>CAZBGY010000012.1:0-47253 GCA_964491605.1 uncultured Candidatus Bathyarchaeia archaeon | reverse complement strand
TAGCTTAAAGGTAGGGGTATATCTTATGGGGTTGGATGGTATATCCATGATCAGGTACTCTAGCTGGTATCTATGATCGATATTAGTGTATCCAGAAATCTTTAAGTAAGTAAATATAGAGATGTAGTATAGAGTTTGAGTTATTATGATGTTTAAAGTTGGATCGAAGCTAGGTCAAGCCGAACCCGTATCCATAGTGATACTTACAGGTGTAGTCTTAGCTATAGCTCTAGCCGTATACGGATACTTCGCATCCCAAGCTGCTATAGCATCCTACCGGCAGAGAATTCAAGCAGAGATAGCTAAGCTTAGATTCAACACCGTAGTTAGCGATTTGTATAGTAATGGTACAGATCGCTATATACTTATCAAGAGATTGGATACCTCCACGGCTAGGATCACATTCTCACTAGTTCTAGGAGAACTCTACGGGGAAACCCTCCTAGTATACGATATACTGACGGATAAGGTTCAAGTATACGTGCTGACATATAGCGGCGGCTTATACATAGATAACCAGATAGATGTAGCTCAATCCATCCCGTTAGATAGGCTTTATACATCCATAGATACACCTCTATACCCAGGATACTTGAAAAGTCGAGGCTTAACCCATATGCCCGTATACTATCAGGAAGCTATACAGAAGCCGGGGGCTCATGGATGCGATATACTCCTACACATAAAGTTTAACTCTTCTATAACCGGAAACGGCTACCCGATACTCATCATAATAGAACCTATAGGAAGTGAATACTACATAGTCGATATATACCAGCTCCCCAGGGTGTCTATGCTGTGAGGTGTATCTGTGTGTTTGATCGTAGGTGTCAGGCTGGTGTTATAGGCGGTATAATCATAGCTATGCTAGTATTCAGTATAATCCTACCACTCATACTATACTACCAGAGGATAGCAGAATACAATACGGTACAAGCAGAAACAGGAATAAAATACATAGAGGAACAGGCAAGGGAGATACTGAACGTTAGAGCTCTATCACTAGATGAAGTAACACCTTCTCCTGGTCATCCCGTGATCGAAGCTGTGAACGTAGGCTCCATACCTGTAACATTGAAGAGGATATGGCTTATCAAAGATTCTAAAGTCGATATGCTAATAGACATCTCCGAATCCGAAATAGATCTCATCGATCTAGCTCTAAACGGAGAAAATCTACCAGGAGGAGAAGTACCTACACTACAACCAGGATACACCTTAAGGATAACCTTGAAAACCATAAGCTTAAAAGATGCTACAAACTACGTTTTCTATCTAGAATCAGATAGAGGTATACTCCATCCGAGAAGAAGTGTGCAACCGCTCATACCCAGCGAAAGCGGAGAATTTCCTAAAAGCCTATCCGAGATATTAGGCCCTACATTCCTCGACTTCTTCTCCTTCAGATGGTATTACTACGATGATAAAAGCCGTACCTTAACCCCATGGCCGGACGGCTACGAAAGCTTCACCATACCTGCTGGATCCAAGGTTGCGTTTGGAGTCTACGTATGTAATAAGGATCCTCAGAATAGAACTATAACGTTAGATGAGTATACGCATATGTGGATGTACTACTCTGGTTCTGGAGGAGAGCTTAAGAAGAGTGAATTCTACATAGTAAGCGTTGATAGCGATGGTAAAGTCTATTCCTACGATCCGAATAACCCTATCGTTATATCGTACGATGAATTAGCTTTCCTAGTATTCGCAGCAAGCGATCCTAAAGGTACTAAGGGAAATAATGTACCTGGGAGCGAAGGTATAGGTTATACGAATCTCCTTATTCATGGCAAGGTAGGTGATCTTCTGTTCTCTCAGAATATACCCTTCGTAGGGATAACGTTTACTAAAGGAAGTTAGTGCATCACGTTGTTTCTATAACATTTTAGGGTGATTACATTCTTAAATTATTAGAATGACATATATTTAAATTAATCTTTATCTTTTTATACTATTCAGTTATACTTTCATGTATGTATATGTCTGGTGATGTTAAGCTAGCTAAACTTTTATAGGAGTTATCTATCGATTTATATAGCGTATGGGAGGGGTCTGCTATATAGCGGGATTCATGTATGCTCTACGTATGGTTGAGCTATGCTGTGAGGTGTATCTGTGTGTTTGATCGTAGGTGTCAGGCTGGTGTTATAGGCGGTATAATCATAGCTATGCTAGTATTCAGTATAATCCTACCACTCATACTATACTACCAGAGGATAGCAGAATACAATACGGTACAAGCAGAAACAGGAATAAAATACATAGAGGAAGGAACTATAGAGCTATTGGATGCGAGAGGTCTCCCATACTACCGTATAGTTTCCACTGGATATCCAGTTATCGAAGTTTCGAATATAGGCTCCATACCTGTAACATTGAAGAGGATATGGCTTCTAAAGGCTTCCGCTATCGCTAAGATAATCGATCTAACAGGGGATAACAATTTAATCAAAGATCTATATCTAGGGGGTAGAAGTCTGAAGGGGCTATATACACTTCCCACTCTACAGCCAGGAGACACTATAAATATAACACTAAACATGAAGTTAATCGAAGCGATAAACTACTACTTCTTCGTAGAATCAGATAGAGGTATACTACATCCGAGAGGGATGGCACAGCTACTCGTACCTGGTGGTCCAGAATTCGGAGAACCCCCAAACATCTTAGGCCCCTCAAGACTATACTTCTTCTCATTCAGATGGTATTACTACGATGATAAAAGCCGTACCTTAACCCCATGGCCGGACGGCTACGAAAACTATACGATACCTGTAAATGCTTTAAAAGATGGTGGAAGAGGCGGCGGGAGGGATAAAAGATATGATGGTATCGTATTTAGCGTTAAGGTTCTAAATATGGATTTCTATAAACGGGATATTACACTAGATGGAGATACGCAGATATGGATATACTACTCTGGTTCTGGAGGTGCCCTTCAGACGTGTAAATTCCGTATAGTAAGCGTCGATGGCGATGGTAATGTTAAACACGATTTGAATAACCCCATAACCATAGAATATGGTAAGAACGCTACAGTATACTTCTTAGCAAGAAGTGAAGAAATACCAGACCCTGGAAGGGGGAAGAGTTTAATAGGTTATGGTAATCTTCTTATTCATGGCTTCGTCGATAGTCTTCCGTTCTCTCAGAATATACCCTTCGTAGGGATAACGTTTGTAAATTTAAAGTAGTCAAAATAATTTTATTCGATTTATATAAAGTATTATCTTGGAATTTAATAGATAATATACGTGTTTACATATCTATGGTATAGTAAGTATATTGTTCATATTTTATTTCTATTTTCTTCGTTGTGCATCGTTATTTTATCTATTAGTGTTTGTATCGATGTTTCGAATGCTGCGTATATGGTTTTTCCTGCATCGTATAGTAGTATTAGTGAGAATACGAATGCTGTTATCGTCATCGCTATGCTCAGCCATCCTCCTACCCCAGGTATCGATGATACTAGCGGTGTCGTTATAGATATAGCTATGGCTAGTAGGAATACTATGAATACTTCTTTCAACGCTCTTATTATCGATGGGCTTTTATCAGGGTTGAATCCAGGTATATGCTTTAGTAGAGTATTCGATGCTATATCCACCAATCTTATGAGGTCTAGTATTATTCTTAGGGCTATGAAGAATAGTATCACCGTAATCATCAGTGTTAAAGCTGTTATTACCGTGAATCCTTCCAGCGGTATAACCGTTAGGATCGATGGTATATTTATGTTTAGGAAGCTTAGAGCTAGTATCATAAGGGCTAGTATTCCTATGTTAGCTAGTATTCTCAGCAGCCTTCCTTCGACCTCTCTCTTCAACCTCTAACTATAGCTCCACTAGAAAACATATATATTTATCTTCTATCCATAGGTATATCCATAGATCAAGTTTATAGATCCTAGCCCTATTATCAACTACGTTACATCGAGGTATGTCTAAGGATCACCTAGAGGAGTCTAGGATACGTATATTGAAAGCTTTGGAGAGGAGGATTATCCTATCATCCTTCGGATCCGGGTTTATAAGCCCCTTCATATCTATCTACGCAGCCCAGCTTGGAGCTTCACCTACAGAGCTAGGCTTAGTTCAAGCTATAAACTCCGTCTCCCCTAGCATAGCTCAGATACCATGGGGTTTCGTAGTGGATAGGGTTAAGCGCTGCATACCGTTCATAGCTTTCGGAAGCCTACTCTACGGATCGATACTCCTACTACTAACAATTACGAATGAGGTTGGGGATTTCATACTCGTAATACTATCAGCTTATATACTCCTAGCTATGGCTGCACCGGCTTCGAACTATCTTCTAGGAGAGTACTCCACAGGATCTGATCGCGGTAAGATTATGGCTAAGCTTAACGCTATGGCTTCCATGGGTCATATGCCTGCGACAGTTCTATCGGGATATATGATCTATAGGATGGGCGGATCGATCGAAGAGATGTACCGTATACCTCTAATCCTATGCTTCATATTCAACCTAGCCGCGGCTCTAGCCGTCTTCAAGGTTAGGGAGGAGCGTATCGATGGTCAGCCATCATTCTCGATTAGGGAGTGGGGTAAAGCGTTGAAGACTAATAGATACTTCAGTAAGCTATGCATGCTATCCGTATTCCAGGGCTTCTCGATGGGTTTAGGCTGGCCTCTATTCACCCTAACCATAGTTAAGGTTGTTAAAGCCGATATGTTTCAAGTATCACTTCTAAGCGTTATCAGTGCTTCCACGGCTATAATCGTACGTAGATTCACAGGTAGGCTTGCCGATAGAGCCGGACGTAAACCCCTGATAGTCATAGGTAGGGTTGGATTATTCCTCGTACCCCTCATATACGCTATAGCTAGATCCATAAACGAGCTTATACTAGTAAACTTCGTAGTAGGTATACTGACCGCCGCCTCGGATGTAGCTCTATCCGCATACCTACTAGATATATCTCCTAGGGGTATGAGGGGCTCCTATACAAGCCTATACAACGCTGTAGCCGGATCATCATCGTTCATAGGATCCACCGTAGGGGGATTCCTACTGGATTCGCTTATAGCCGTAGGCTACGGATTCCATGAGTCCATGACTATCATGTACATAGTATCGATAGCGGGTAGGATAGCCTCCGGGATACTGTACATAACGATAGAAGAGCCGTACAGGTATCCAGCTAAATTCGAAGAGGAGCTTAAACGTATATTCGAAGAAGAGGTGGAAGCTGTGGAGAAGATGATAGCCGAGTACAAGCAGGTAGAGGATGAAGATCTGGAATGGTTCGAAAGACTGTCAGATCTGAGTTCTAGGAGATAGGCATCCCCCTCTAGGATCCAGGTACTAGAATGATCGGGTTTAAGCATATAGCTTCGAAGCTATCAGGGAGGGTTGAGGGATACCTGACGGGATTAGAGGGGTCTGAAAGGTTTCAAGAACCGGTGGAGCTTACCGAGATAACCCTCCCTTAGGCTATGCTCAGCTGTATCTCACCCCCTCCCCCCTAGGTTTTTCCATAGTATTTCTCCATATCCCGATCCATAAACCCTATACAACACCTAGGAGGAACTCCATACCCCTATCTCGAGTAAAATCTTTAACCTCTATCTATGGATCTATCCTTAGCGGTGGTGTATGATGTATGAGCCGATTAGGGTTGGGATAGGTGGTCTAGGTAGGAGCGGCTGGAATATTCATGCACGAATATTCGAGGAGCTATCCAGTATGTATAGGGTTGTAGCCGTAGCCGATCCTTTAGAGGATAGGAGGAGGGAGGCTTACGCTAAATTCGGCTGCCGCACCTACGAGGATTTCCACGGTTTAACCGAGGATGACGATGTGGAGCTTATAATCGTAGCTACCCCAAGCTATCTACACGCACCTCATACTATAGCCGCCCTAGAATCCGGTAAGGATGTAGTATGCGAGAAGCCTATGGCTTCAAACCTCTCCGAAGCCGATGCTATGATAGAAGCTTCCCGTAGGACGGGTAGGATGCTTGTCATATTCCATAACAGCCTATTCGCCCCAGACTACCTTAAAGTTAGGGAGATAATCCAATCAGGTAAGCTTGGAAGGATACTGATGATCAAGATCTACAATCATAGCTTCGGTAGACGCTGGGATTGGCAGACTCTGAAGAAGTTCGGCGGCGGAGAACTTAGAAACAACGGCGTACACCTAATAGCTCAAGCACTACAACTAATCGGCGATGGAGATCTAGATATATTCTGCGATCTAAGGAGAGCTCTAACCCTAGGAGATGCTGAAGACCATATAAAGCTACTACTGAAATCGAGATCACAGGATTCACCGCTAATAGATATAGAGATGACAAGAGCATGCGCATACCCTCAGTACAAATGGCTTGTCATGGGTACCCAAGGGGGATTGGTAGGCGACTCAAACGTTATCAGATGCAAATACTTCAACCCAGCGATACTACCACCTAGAAAAGTCGAGGTCGAACCCACACCCGACCGTAGCTATAACCGCGAAGAGATACCATGGATAGAAGAGGAATACCGTATAGAGGAAGCGAAACCCAGCGGTATAATATTCTATAGGAAGCTATACGAAACCATAAGGTTCGACGCACCACCTCCAGTTCCGCTAGAGCTAGCTCGTAAAGTTATGTGGATCGTAGATAGATGCTTCGAGCTATCCAGCTAATTCTCCCAACCCACCCCTACTATAGAACCGAATAGATCCGCTACCCTACTTATTCTCAGCATAGAGAAGAAATCTTTTAAACACAGCAAAACACCTACAACCCTATCGGCATCACCACCGCCTCTACTACGTTATCGATAAAGAATTTTGATAATACCATGAAGCTCCTACACGACGATAAATCGTTGGAAGCATACTTCACTATAGCATATACTGAACAGCATAGTGGAATACCCAAATCTATCGAAGACTATTTGGAGAATAACATCTAGATGCTCCTCATCCATCTAGGATTCATAGGGGTATAGCTAGGTAAGTGGCTTCTCTACCTTATAGGCGTTAACCGCGTCTCGACTCCCTCCTTGGATACGTTCGTCTCTACGACGTACAGCTCTGTCCTAGGTTTAACTCCATAGAGTAGGAGGGCTCCATGCTCTCTGGTAAGCTTCAAATGTATACTGGATATCGATGGTAGGACATCCTGTATCCTTCGATGTACCGGTTTTGCTACGATTACGTTTAGAGCTCCGACTCTTCGAGTTTCAACTATGCTTAAACCAATAATCCTGATAGAATCCTCTAATCCGTATCTAGCTACTAAGGTATCCATCCCAACTATCGCAAGCGGCGGCTTCCTACCCTCCGTAAATCTAAGTATATATTCGATGAGACGGTCGTAATCCCCACGGATATCCCTCCCCTCAAGGGTGATTAGGTATGGATGCTCAGCCTCCACACTCCTTGGGCCAACCTCTACAACTCTTAAAAGCTTCTCCATCTTATCAGGCCACTCGATATACTTGGCGTAGGATATAACATCTACATGCGTCGCATTCAACGATGGAATGATGATAACAGGTCTATGTTTACGAATAAAGCTATACGCTAATGGAAGTATTAGGTTGAACCGATACCCGATATCCTCAACCTTAGAATCTACCTCTAAGATTACCGTCGAACCTTTAGGATATCCTCCTATAACTCTATCCAAATCCTTGATACCGGTAGAATAGACTTCCTCCGATAGATCCTCAGGTGGCGGTGCAAGCTTATATCCCTCCAGCTTCGGTAGCGTAAACGGTGGGAACACCTTAACCCCATCGCTTAACGTGAAGAGGAATTTATCCTCTTTAAGCTCTATGCTTCTTAGCTTAGCTATCGCTAGATCTCTCAAAGATCTTCCATCTAATTCCCTCTTCCTAAGGATTAGTATACCATCAGCTATGAATTCTTCTATCCCGAACCCTATCCGTCTAACGCCTATAGGTATCTCCTCTACAAGTATGGTCGTGCAATCTAGATCCTTAACTATCCTATACAGGATGTTATGAACGAATATGCGTAGCTCGCCTCTATCCTTGAACGTCTGCGCTAAAGCTGTGAATGAATCTACTACGAGCCTCTTCGCCTTCAGCTTCTCGACCGCTTCCAATATAAGCTCTAATATACTTGATACGCTCGGCCTACCGATAACTGGTAGATCTAGGTATGCGAATCTACCATCCTTCTCGAGCTTCTCAAAATCCAGACCTAAACCGCTCATATTCTCATAGAATCTATGCTTATCCTCCGTGAAGCTAGCATAAACTCCAGGTTCACCATACCTATAGGCTCCCTCATAGATTAGTTTAGCTGAGAGTATGGTTTTACCAGTACCTGGATGACCGGCTATGATAACTACTCCACCTTTCGGTAATCCTCCTAAAATCTTATCGAAGCTATCCCAACCAGTAGGGGTGAGCCTAGCTATCATAATCCCTCCTCCATAGGTATAGGCGAGTTACTAGACCTTTTATCCTCGGATAACATAACAAATATCCTCCTAAGAGCATCCTTATCGCCGCTCCTAACTATGTGTAAGAATTGATCGAAAGATAAGTTTAGCTCAATCTTAGCCTTAATGTAATCATACAACGCTCTAAATATGAATACAACCCCATACCCATATATCTCCTCGATCTCGTTATAAACTCGATTGGGATCTTCGAGAAAAGTATCGAATAAGTCTCTACTTAACTTTCTACCAACATAGAAAACAAATAATTGATAAAAATCTTTACTGAATCCGGATGATAACGCTTCACGAAAAGCTTCCTCGATCACACTCCTCGGGGGGGGGCTTTACGCTTCGCATTTTTCATTGGAGATTTATTTGTCTTGGTCTTGTATATAAAACTTATTCCAGCTTATCTCAGTCTAAATCAAAAGTCATTTATTATGAAAGTGTATAGGGTTAACTGTTATATTCGTTGTGAACGGTAAGATGGTAGTTAAATGTAAGACGAGCTACTATTTCTATGAAATACATGGTTTCAAGGTAGTTCTCATGTTTATCGGAGGGAAGCCTTAACCTAGGGTAGCTTACCGTTTATAGTCTCCGTGGAGAGGTCTGTAATGTAGACTATAGGTTGTAGGCTATATCTTTCAAATCGTAGGATGTATCCTGTATGTAAGATATAGGTCAACTTCCCTGCTTAAACCCTTGATAATAGATAGCTTCAATAGAGATTTATGGAGGCGTATAAACGGTAAATTAAACATTATTGGAGAAAGCTGTAGGTGAACCTAGAATAGATGAACGATTCATCAATAATTAAAACTAAGTATAGTTAGCTTTCTAGAATAGTGAACGGTGTTATATCTCCTAAAGCTTTCAATACCCATATACCCTTCTCCCTAGCTTTCCTCACAGCTTCATCCGTAGCTAAACACGTATAGACTAATATAACCTTCTTAGGTTTCAGCTTATCCGGATAAAGCTTCTCCAACATCTCGACCTTACCTATGAATCTATCTAGACTTCTAACCCCCAACCTTATAGTAGCTTCACCTATCACACATAGATCCCTAGATACGCCATAGATATCGATCTCAACCATGGGGAGGCGAAGAATATCCAAATCGACTTCATAACCCATCTCTCTCAACCTACTCCTAAGAACCTCCCTAGCCTCCTCCTCGATATCTAACGTAACCTTCTCAAGAGTCCTCTCAACCCTTGATAACCTAACCTCCATCCTCTTAACAACGCTAAGCATATCCCTAAAATCATGTCTAAGCTCAGCTATCTCCCGCGCGTGCGTCGCTAGTATCTCGTCATGTCTCTTGAATCCCTCCACCATATCCTGTCTAAGCCTAGCAAGCTCCGTATCATGCCTTCTAAATCCTTCAATCATATCCTCCCTAAGTTTAGCTATCTCCTCATCATGCCTTTTGAACCCCTCAATCATATCGCTTCTAATCCTAACAAGCTCCTCATCATACCTCCTGAACCCCTCCATCATATCCTCTCTAAGCCTAGCTATCTCTTGTGCATGTATCATCAATATTTCGTCATGTCTCTTGAATCCCTCCACCATATCCTGTCTAAGCTTAGTAAGCTCCTCATCGTGGCGTTTGAATCCTTCCACCATATCTCCTCTAAGCTTAACGATCTCCTCGTCATGCCTCCTAAATCCAGCTGTCATATCCTCTCTAAGCTTGGCTATCTCCTGCGTGTGCATCGCTAGTATGTCGTCATGCCTTCTAAATCCTTCGATCATATCCTCCCTAAGCTTAACTAACTCAGCTTCATTCCTATCCAATCTTCTAAGTATATCGGTGAATATCTCTTCATGCCTATCTAGACGCTTGAAGATCTCTATGAATAGCTGCTCATGCCTATCAAGTCTACCTAGTAGCTCGTTAAACTTCTCATCATGCTTCTCAAGACGCTTTAGAATCTCATCTAAACCTATAAACCCGACTACGGCGTAACGGAACTCTAAATCTTCTCCAAGAAGTTTAAGAAACTCTCTCTTAAGCTCTGAAAGCAACTATATACCCTCCAAATTTCTATTCTTCCACTCTAGCATATAAACCGTTCCTCCTCTAGAAGCAATCTACTTAATCTTCCTTAGAAGATCGATGCCATGTATACCTCATCTTCCATTCAATCAGATTGAAGACTAAGTATCATACGAAGTATGCGAAGTTGGGTATCGAGTTCTCCTAGGTTTCCACCCCATATTTTCTCCACACCTATCACCTCTAGAGGATGCTAGATGGAGTAGCTCTAGAACTCTATTCTCCTACCGGCTTCCTCATCTAGCCTGTATCCTGGGAAATCTTCTATCAGCCTCTCTACCGTTTCCCTGAATCGATCTACGAGTTGTTTAACTACGTTCTTCTCCATAGAATCCCTTCTAACCACCAAATCGTATCTTTCGTAGCCTATGGATGTAAACTCTAGACCGTACTTCTCGGCTATATATCTAACCGCCACCCCTAC
Source organism: uncultured Candidatus Bathyarchaeia archaeon (assembly GCA_964491605.1). Lineage (GTDB taxonomy): Archaea > Thermoproteota > CALKCG01 > B24 > DRYS01 > DRYS01. The sequence goes on along the minus strand of CAZBGY010000012.1, from coordinate 36,320 downwards.
ATCCACTATACCCTTGTATACAAGGTATGCTACAGCTTCATGAGTCTTCACTTCGAAGTTATATCCTTTAACCATAGCTTTCAACCTTTCCGGCTCTACACCTCTCTTCCTAGCTTCTCCTTCAAGTAGCGTATCTACTAGGATCCTCGTACCGCTACCTGGATTCCTATTAACGAAGCTTAAACCTCTATCGATTATATCGCTTATAGAGGCTACCTCTACGTCTCCCCTCCTATATACGAACCCCTGCTCACGTAGATAGCCTCTGACGAGTACTACATCCTTCACCCTCATCCTCTCTATGAACGGTACGTTATACTCACCTGTCCTAGGGTCGAGTATATGCATTCCTGCTATATCGGCTATCCCCATCTTCATAGCATGCAACCCAGCCATACTACCTACGTTAAGCATGCGTATCCTCTCAGTCGAAGCTATTAAATCTACCAGATACTGTAGCAGTGGGTCATGGCTACCGATTATGTTTACATCGTACGGCTTCCAGAACGGATTCACTAGGATCCTCGATTGGTATCCCGGTGGAGTATACTCAAGGTTTTCAGGTATAACAGCGTATCCATCTACGAGGCTTAGCGATGATATCCTACCGCTATGCCCTGGTAAAGGATATGCCGTCATAAATCCCATACGCTCTACGAGTATAACAGGTATAAACACCCTTATACCTGGCTCGCCTCTAAGCGGTATGGGTACAACGGCGTCGATATACCTATACTCGTATACCCTGTATCCTTGGAGCTTCGCTAGTATCGGTAGAAGGTATAGGTTAACCGTTAGGAGGCATGATAGAGGGAATCCTGGTAAACCCAACACTATCCTATCATCATGAATGGCTAAAGCTAGAGGTCTACCAGGCTTCTCCCTAACCCCATGAACTACTAGACCTGGATTAAGCTTAGATAGAACCCTATACACTATGTCTTCTAAACCTGCAGATGTACCTCCTATCGTAACTACTATATCATTCTCCTCTATCGCCTTCCAAAGTTTATCCTCTAAATCCCTCTCATCATCCATAGCTCTCTCATAGATTCTAGGCTCAGCACCTAAGAGCTTCACATAACCGTATACTAGGTAGGAGTTAGAATCGTATACATAACCGTAATCCAATGTTTCGCCTAATCCTCTAATCTCCCTGCCGGTGGGTAGTATACCGACCATTACAGGCTTGTATACGTAGACTCGATCGATACCTAGAGCAGCTAGCATAGATGCTAGTAGCGGTGTAACTACCTCGCCCCTCCATGCTGCAACCTCGCCCTCCGAGAAATCTGACCCTACCTGATCGATATTCTCACCTCTAGCTATACTCCTATAGAATACCACATAGTCGCCATCCGTATACGTATACTCCACCGGTACCACAGCGTCAGCCGGATAAGGTATAACCGCACCTGTAGATACCTCTACGCATTCACCCCTACCCATCCTGAGAGTCTTCGCTTCACCGGCTGATATCTTGCCTATAAGCTTCAACTTTTTAGGTCTATCTTCGTATACGCCTATAAGATCATCGCTTAGAACGGCGTATCCATCCATGAGGGAGCGTGTATATGGGGGATAATTCACTTTAGCATACACGTTACGGCTCAGCACCCTACCTAGAGCTTCGTTTAGGGGGAGCTCCACCTCTCCTAAAGGCTTTAGAGGTCTATAACTCTCGAGTATCGGTATAACCTCATCTACAGAAACTAGTTTACGGTAGATTTTACGTCTACTCAAATCTGATCCACCGATCTATACATATTCACCTCGATTTCGCATCCTTCGTCGAATCCCTCGATATCTTCAGGGATCTCTATGAATCCGTTACCCTTGAGTAGGCTAGCTAAAGCTCCTGATCCACCGGTCATAAGTGGTTCTGCATACAATCTGCCGCCATCCATATAGACTCTCACACGTACGAATCCTTTAACCCCAAGCTTTACCGTAACCCTACGAGTCAGTATGGCTCTAACTTTAGGGTAGTCTGGTATATCTAAACCCAGCCCCCTCAGTAGAGGCTTCAAAACATACTCCAAGGTAGACATAGCCGCTACCGGTAGACCGCTTAGAGCTAGTATAGGTTTACCTCCTCTGATAGCTAGACATGCAGTCTTACCAGGCTGTATAGCGAATCCATGTACTAGATACTCGGGTGCTAGGTTCTCTATAGCTTTAACCGTATAATCATGCCCACCCATAGATGTACCTCCCAACAGTATGGATAGATAATAGTCGTCGCATTCCAGTATCCAATCAGTTATCTCCTTCGGATCATCACCTACCATAGATATCCTATCCACGGTGAATCCATGCCATTTAAGCCAGGCAGCTATGAATATATGGGTGAAAGGCCTAAAGTATGCCTCCTTCACGATTTCATCGCCTACGTTTAGGATCCTAGCTTTAAGATCGAAAACCCGGATCCTACTCCTGCCTTCTAAGATCAACCCAGCTATAGCTTGAGGCGTAATCCTACAACCTCTACCGATTATCGTTATACCTTCATCATACTCCTCACCTGGTAGCGATACATTCTCATACCTAGCTATACGTTTCGATACTAGAATACAGCCTCCTTCCTCGACCGTATCCTCTACCGGTACAACAGCGTCAGCTCCGACAGGTAGGAAAGCACCAGTCTCTATCCTAACGGCTAAACCAGGCTTCAATATTATATCCGCATCATATCCAGGTCTTATGGATATATCGAGGAGTCGTAGGGGGGTGGGTGAATTAGGTGATGCAGCCTCGACATCATCCGTACGGATAGCGTATCCATCCATAACGGCTTTAGGTTTCGGTGGAAGCTTAAAACTAGAGGTTACCGTCTCAGCTGAATACATGCCTAGAGAATCCTCTACGCGGGTATCTATCTCGCTCGGAGGGCTGAGATAGTTGAAAGCTCTAGCTAGAATATCTGATACTTTATGAAGCTCCCTCAACCCCAGCCTACTATATTTAACACCAACATCTTAAGATTAATCCTTAGGAGGTATGCCGATACGAGGTTATGTATCCGGCACGGATATAGCATAGTAGTATGATTCAGACTTAGACTATAACTTCCAATTCCCTACCGACCACAAGTCTTACACCTCTCCTCATACATTCATCCTTAAGATAACCCATAGCATCGCTAGAAACGTTAGCTACTGCTAACACCTTAAGTATGATTTTCCTACCGGTAGACTTCTCAGCAGCTTCCGCTTTAACATCAAGCTTCTTTAACTCGCTCTCAGCTTCACCTCTATCCCTAATATACAACGTAGCTTCGCCTACAACTAACGGATCCTCGCAGAATATGTCGATCTCATACACCCTACCATCATGATAAACGAACCCTTTATCCACGCTAACACCTGTATATCCCATATCCTCAAGCATAAGCTCTACGAAAGCACATGCATAATACTCTATAGTAACCCCTAAAGCCCTACCGAAAGATTCAAACGAAGATCTAAGTCTTTTCTGCTCCCTTCGCATCTCTGCAAACTCTACTCTAAGATCTCTAACCTCCTCCCATAGTTTATTCTGTCCTTCCCTTAACGATTTAACTTCGATCCATAGATTGTTAACACTCTCCCATAGCTTATTCTGTCCACTTCTAAGATCTCTAACCTCCTCCCATAACCTATCCTGACCCTCTCTTAACAATCTAACTTCAATCCACAGATTATTAACGTTCTCCCAAAGCTTACCCTGACCCTCCCTAAGCGATCTAACCTCTATCCACAACTTCTCGGCATTCTCCCAAAGCTTACTCTGTCCCTCCCTCAGCGATCTAACCTCCTCCCAAAGCTTACTCTGACCTTCTCTAAGATCTCTAATCTCCATCCACAGCTTATCCTGCCCCTCCCTCAACAACCTAACCTCTTCCCATAGCTTACTCTGTCCCTCCCTCAGCGATCTAACCTCCTCCCAAAGCTTTTCTACGTTCTCCCATAGCTTAACCTGGTTCTCTAACAGCTTCTTCTGTCCATCATAAAGATCCGCTATACGGGACTCTATGGAATCAAGTCGCTTAAGAATTTCAGATAAACCTAGATAGCCTGCGATAGCGTAACGGAACTCTACATCTCTATCTAACGTTTCTAAGATTCTAAGTTTCTCTTCTTTGGAGAGCATCTTCTATATGATGGATAAAGGCTTACACCTCCCTAATAAACATCTCTATCAAGATTGGAAACATTATGTCAGGAGGTATGGGGGTCGATAGCTTCTACGCCTATCCTCTCTATATTTATATCGATCTAAGTTCATGCTATCTTCATAGATTTGCTCAATCGTGAATTACTCGATCCCCTCGATTTATCCGGTATTACTGAGCGTATCGTATCTAGGAGGCGTGTTGATGGTGGTTTTGAGAGACGTTATTGGCGTTTTAGGGGTGGACGTTGGTATGGCGGTATAGCTACGGCTGATGCTGTAGGCTGCTGTCTTAGATGTATATTCTGTTGGAGTTGGAAGGTTAGGGATAACCCGTATACTGGAGAATTCTACTCTGCTAGGGATGTATGGGTTAAGCTTAGGGAGATATGCGCTCGTAGAGGTTATAGGCAGGTTAGGGTTAGTGGATGTGAGCCTACAATAGCCTTCAATCATCTAGAGGAGCTTATAAGGTTATTCGAATCTGAGGGTAGATACCTATTCATACTGGAGACTAACGGTATACTGATAGGTGCGTATAAAGTATATGCCGAGAGACTTTCAGGATTTAAGAATCTCCATGTTAGGGTCTCGATTAAGGGGTGCAGTCCAGATGAGTTTTCAATGCTTACGCTAGCAAAATCAAGCGGATTCGAACTTCAATTAAACGCTCTCAAGAATCTAATCGATGAAGGAGTTTCATGTCATCCAGCCGTTATGTTAAGCTTCAGTAGCGACGAATCTAAAGCTAAGCTGATCGATAGGCTCAAAGCTATCGATGATAAGCTTGTGAAGGAATTCGAGGAAGAGTATGTATTCCTATATCCGCATGTAGAAGCTAAGCTTAAGGAATATGGTTTGAAGCCTAGGATAGCGTTTAAACCGGATGCTATACCTAGGGATCTAATTTAAGGTGATAGGCGCTCCGTACACATGGATCTAACTTTACACTCATTGCATAATCTACGGTTGCATAGGAGCTTATCCTGTATGTATGCTACGGTTTGTATCCATCCCGCTAACCCCCCATACTCCACCCTAGCTATCCAGTGGAGGCACTCGCTACGTAGAGGGCAATCACTACATAGGTACCTCCTACACATATGTGAGCTCCATGGAATCCTCCAATCTATCAAACCAATCCTTCTAGATATCCTTTGGAAGTGTACATCGGATGAAGCCATATAAGTTGCATCCTTACGACTGAATAGGAGGTAGGAGGTTGCGGTTTTAGGTCCTATCCACGGCCCCTCCTGAAGCTTAACCCTAAGTATCGATGGATCGATCTTATCCTCTAAAGGCTCTATCCTCTCCATGTAGAATCTTATCTGCATCGGTAGCTGGGATAGATGGAAGCTTCTAGATACCATACGTGAGTTATCCGTCGTTAGCATTCTGAGATCGCCTATCGTTTCCGCTAACTTCCTAACCCATCGGACAGTATTGAGATGGAAATCGGTATGCCTAGATAGCGTTATCGATGCGAATAGCCACAGCCTACTATACGGATCTACAGCTAACCCTACTCCATCGTAAGCTTCGATCAAAGGCCATATCCGGCTAATCCTACTTGAAGATAGCTTAGATACGTAGCTATATGGATCAAACCATAAGCCGGTAAACTCTAAGACTATATATTCGAAACCTACAGGCGCGTCTTCAAACCTCAATACATTTGGCTTTTCAAGCTTAAACCTTAACCCCCTATACTCGCCTATAATCCTAACATACCATCCATCGATCCTAGAGTAGAATGGATAGGTAAACGATGGGTATAAGCTCATATCGAGGTTATACACCCTGCCTAAATTCATCGACGGCATAGCGGTCATCCATTGCCGGATCGATGATCCTCGAAGAAAGTCATTTGGGATGAATCCTATCCGCTTTTCACACCTACCATCCTCGAGATTATATCCCTAACCTTCATTCTCACATCTAAACCCATAGGCTTACCTAGCACCCTCTCAGTCATCCTGCAGAAAGAGCATATACCGCCTTGGGAAGGCATACCGCACATACTGCATCGATTAACATAATCTCTCGGTTGCGGATACTTATCTATACTCCTAGCGATCGACCTTAAGAATGCTATCTTGAAGCCTGGGGAATTCTCCTCCATACCGTCTAGGAATGCTCTTATACTACCCTCCATACCGATGCTATGCAGCGGGCATTCAACACTCTGATAAGGTATACCAGCTAGATTCACGTAGAGAGCAGTATCCCTCTCGTAGACCTCATATAATGGCCTTATCCTACCTACTACGAATCCATCATAGCCCTCAGTTTTAGGTCCAAGCTTACGTATATCTTCTAGATTTTGTAGAAGGAAGTTTTTGAGTATATATACTGCTAGATCATCCAGGTGGTGGCCCAACGCCACCGCATCGACACCTGCCTCTACACCTGCTAGATTCAATAGATATCTCTTAACAGCTCCGCATACACTACATGGGGGTCTACGCATCTTTCTAGCAAGCTCCGGAATACCCAGCCCTATCATATCCTCCAACCTAACTACCATGTAGCGGATACAAGCTATCTTGCAAACTTCTTCAGCTATACTTCTAGCTTCACTGGAATATCCATCTATCCCTAGATCTATATGTAGTGCTATTAGATCGAATTCGAGTTTAGCTAGAAGCTTGGAGAGGGTTAGAAGCATAGTAGAGCTATCCTTACCACCGGAAACGGCTGCTAGGATCCTAGATCCAGGCTTGATCATCCTATACCTTCTAACCGCTGTTTCAACTCTATCAAGGATATAATCTAGGAAGTGTTCCCTACAAAGGTTCAGCTTAGCGTACCTAAGATACGTTACAGCAGGATTACCGCACCTACTGCATAACGATCCACGTATCCCTCTCATATACGCCTATTTTTATCGAACCCCCCTCGTATCGGATAAACATTCGGTATTCCAAACACCTAGGATCATCCGTATAAGGTTACCATCTAGCCGTTATATCTTTCCTCTACCTAGCGGTGGATCTCTCTGATGGCTGCATCCGACTTGACGGCTATATCGATGGATATATCAGGGTATGCAACTTCTCTCCCTCTAGGAATACCAACTGAGCCTCTCCCTCGCTACTACCTACTTGGCTATGGGTACAATCAACTGCTCACTTCCCAAACATAATTTGAGACCGTATTCACTTCATTTGTTTCCCGATACCAGTCTTACTATCTATGTATCCCTGCATGATTACTAGGCTTACCGAATCTTCCTGGAGTTGCCGGGATCGGATTGACATGTATGATTCCGGAACCTTGTCTAAACGGTTCATACTAATAGGTTATGTATGTTTGTAAGGTATACAGCTATGAATTGTTTAGTGAATAGTTATGAGGTTACGTTTATGAATGGTATGATTTCATGCTATCACGAATTCATATAAATTATGCGTGGATGATGAGCTTGGAGAAGAGCAAAGGTTGGCTGAACATAGATCCCATATAGATGGTGGATCGAAGTATTAGCATGTAGCAAACCATAACGTAGTAGCGAAGATCGATAGGGTGAGGTTTCAATGATCTGAGTTAGCTCAGAGCGGATTTAACTCTATATAAGGTATAAAGGGTTTCCCTAAGGTTTAAGCCTCTCAAGGTTTATCTATCCTCTGATGATTTACCTATTAACATGGCTGCATGCTTCGATAGGCTTCTCTCCGTACTTCTATTAGAGGATCCGCCTGATAGGATACCTTTCTACGATTTATTCGCAGATCTAGAGGTTGTAGAAGCTTTAACGGGGCGTAGGCTTTCGGAGATCAAGAGTCTTACGATCGATAGGGTTAAAGATATAGCGGCTAAAGGCTGCGAGAATAAGCTTAAATCTGATTACGAGACTATCATTAGGTTCTACTATACGCTCGGATACGACTATATACCTCTAACCCTTCCATCGCCGTTTCCCAGGTTTAACGTTAAGCCCTGCAAGGATACTGCAGCCCTATCTAGAGGCTTAAGGGTTTGGCAGGATGAGTCTAGGGGTACTATAGAGTCTAGGGAGGATTTCGATAAATACGACTGGCCTAGTGAATCCGATGTGCAGGATTCATATATGGCGCTATACCATATAGTCAAGGAGATCCTACCTGAAGGTATGATGATTATACCCTTAACACCTGGCGGTGTACTGGAGAATGTTATGTGGCTTATGGGTACGATCCCGTTCTCTAAAGCGCTATATACAGACCAGACACTAGTCAGGGATATGTTCGATAGGATTGGAAGAATTATCTCGTTTGTATGCCGTTTGATGTCTGAGCAGCCTATGGTCGGAGCTATATCTATGGGCGACGATATGGGCTATAAGAGCGGACCTATGATATCGCCTAAGCATCTGAGATATTATGTATTTCCATGGCATAAGATATGCGTAAATGAAGTTCATAGATTTGGTAAACCCTTCATACTCCATAGCTGCGGACGGTTGGATATAGTTATGGAGGATCTCATAGAGTATGTAGGTATAGATGCTAAGCATTCGTACGAAGATTCTTCATACCCTGTAACTAGGTATAAGAAGCTTTACGGAGATAGGATAGCTATACTCGGAGGCGTCGATATGGATAAGCTATCTAGGATGCCCCTAGAGGGTTTCAAAACATACGTTAGATCGATTATAGATGAATGTGCTCCGGGTGGAGGTTATGCGATAGGATGTGGAAATACCGTAGCGAATTATATAAAGCTCGAGAACTATCTAGCTATGCTCGAAGTAGCTAGAAGTTATGGGAGATATCCCTCCAATATTAAAGAATAAAGTTTAATATATACCTGTAGACGGCTATCTATCCGTGAAACCTAGGGGGGCATATTTCGCAGCAGTCTCATCGATATCCATCGCACTTGTAGCCGTAGCTACTTTAGCTATACAAGTCTACATACCCGCTACCAGAGGATACTTCAATATAGGCGAGGTTATGGTTTATACGATAGCACTACTATTCGGGCCTAGGATAGGATGCATCGCTGGGGGTTTGGGTTCTGCTCTAGCAGATATAATTTCAGGCTACAGCTTCTATGCTCCGGTTACGCTTATAGCTAAGGGGTTGGAGGGATACCTAGTCGGCCGTATCTCCAGATTAAGATTGAATATTACACGTAGATTCTACCGAATCCTATCGGTAATCTTACCCATAACCCTGACGCTGGTATTCTGGGCGATCTCCTCCCAGCTCTATACGGGCTTAGCCGAGGTCACCCTAACATATTACGCTATAGAAGTGGAGATACCCCCAGCTCTATGGATCATAGTATCGATAGCTCTACTCGTAATTCTAGCCGTATATCTATCGAAAGTGGATTCCGAGAATATAGCTAGGATCATAGCTATAATATGCGGTGGATCCATAATGGTTTCATGCTACTACCTCTATGAACAGGTAATTCTCGGCGTCTATGCTCTAGCCGAGGTACCTGTCAATATAGGTCAGATGCTCATAGGTCTCTCGGTATCGATACCTCTATCGAAAGCTCTAGCTAAGATCAACCTACCTACGATAATCGAAGATTATGGCAGGCATCCTTCTAGGCTTGATAGCTAAACCCATGATTAAACCTGCGATGAATCCTCCTATATGAGCCCAGAAAGCTACTCCTGAGAAGTATAGTTGCGGTATCGTTACCGATAGTATCCCAGCGTACAGCTGGTATAGGAACCATCCCGCTATGAACAGTGCCGCTGGTATGCTTATAACGATAGGTATCCATCCTATCATAGTAACTATCCTAACAGATGATGCTGGTAGCAGGACTAGATATGCTCCGAGTATACCCGATATAGCTCCTGATGCTCCGATCGAAGGTATATATTTGGGATCTATAAGCTTCACACCGGTCCACCCGTAGAGGATTATAGGCTCGGATATGTAGACTTCTACAAACGTATGGGCTATAGAAGCGAATATACCTGAAGCGATGTATAGTATGAAGAATCTACGATGCCCTATCCTAGATTCTATAGGTCCGCCGAACACCCATAGGTATAGCATGTTACCTATTAGATGCATTATATCACCGTGAATGAACATCGACGTCAATATCGTATACAGTGCTCTACCCTCGACTATGTATGCAGGGGTTAAGCCATACATCTCTATAACGTAGTTATAGAATTTACTGCCTCTATAAACCATGTATATCCATACCGCTACGTTCAATCCTATAAGCATCCATGCTACTATAGGTGTCCTCCTAGGTATACCTGCTCTTACAGGTATCAAACCGAAATTCAACGGATTATAAGATCGATTTAAACTTAGCTACTTCCTTGAAGTTTTCATCGAGTCTCACAGATCCAGGCTTCAAGCAGCCTATAGATCCTCTATACGATGTTATAAGCTCCACCACACCTCTATCTCCCTCCATGAATATAGACTTCAATATAGCTAACCCTCTGAATACCTCCGTCTGATCGTATACACCCATGAGTAGCCCTTTGATAAGCCTATCAGGTATAACTATACCTTTAACTCCTCCATACTCTATCTCCATATAATCCTCGGAATCTATCCTAGCTATGATGTAGAGCGTCGAACCCGTACGCTCCCCATAGATACATTCTAAACCTAGATTAGCCGATATCTCCCTAAGCTTATCCACTTGTAGAGTGGCACCTAAGCCTATGGGGAAATCTATGAATCTAACCCATGTCACAGGTATCTTCCTAACAGTCGGATCGATGAAATACTTCCTATAGCATAACTCCCTCCTACCCTTCCTATCAGATCTACTCTTACCCCTTATATACTTCGGGGGTGGGATTCTGATCACGGTGGATCCACTAGATTTAGCTATATCCTCTATCAAGCTTAGATCGATATCCCCATCGATTACAACAGTAGCTTTAGGTCTCAACCTCTCCACTATCCTAGCTTTATACGGTATAGCTTCGACCGTAAACCATCCATCGGTATTAACTATAATAGCTTTAGATCTCGATGAAGCTCTAGATTTAAGGTACGTTAGAGATTCTACTATCTTATCTACCATCTGATATGGTGTAAGCGATCCTATGAATACAGCTTCCTCGAATCTAAAATTGAATAGATCTACGGTAGGCTTATCGAGTAGCGTATAGCTTAAAGCTCCAGGCGGGCCTATATCAGTCTGCCCTAGATCCCCATCGACGATCGCTACCGGTTTCACACCCGTACTCAGTATATGGTTGGCGCACATCAAAGCGAACGTAGATTTACCTACATCCACGCTTCCCAGTACAAGGACATCCACCGGATCCGTCTTAGATACAATCCTTAAAGCCTCAAACCACTCAGATGGGAATACCTCGTCGATCCTCTCAAAGGATGGATTAGAAGCAGATAATACCTCGACCTCACTGTCCTCTAGAAACTCTACTGGTACACTCCTTCCTTCCCTCACTACGATCTTCCCCTTCCCTCTATACTCTACGCCTAAGACTCTAAGGGCTCCTGACATCAGCTTTAGGTATGCCGGTCCATCGATTATTATCGAACAGCCTTCTTCGAATCTAGTCATACCTGCTACACCGTAGTTCTTGAAAACGCTAGAGGCTATCAGAATTTAAGCGTGAGTTCTGCATATTAACTTTAGTGGTGTTTGGCTACAGAATTCATACCTACTGGATGCTCTAAGCTCGATGAACTGCTAGGTGGAGGTATCCCGCTGGGTAGGCTTACGCTTATATACGGTGAAGCGGGTAGCGGTAAGACTACGATAGCTCTGCAAGCTTCTGTATCGGCTGCTAGGATGGGGTTTAAAGTTCTCTACCTAGATTGCGATAGACGCATCCCTGTGGAGAGGCTTAAAGCCTTCGCTCAAGAAGATTTCGACGAAGTATCTAGTCGTGTAATCGTATCTAGGCCTGAAAACTTCTCCGAGCAAACTATGATCATAGAATCGCTACCCAGGATAATTCCTAAGGGTTTAGGTCTTATAGTCGTAGATAGCGTTACAAGCCTCTACCGTGAAGCTATCTCCATCGGGGAGCCGTTCACCCTAAACTGGGAGTTTAATCGGCAGATAGCCTTCCTCAAGGAATCTGCTATAACTAGGAATATCGCCGTACTAGCTGTAAGTCAGGTTAGAGCTGCTATCGAAAGTGGAGGAGTGGAGCCTGTAGCACGTAGGATTATGGTATACTGGTCTGACATCGTAGTAGAACTTTCTAGAACAGGTAGACCCGGGGTGGTTCTATGTGTGGTTAGAAAGGGTGGGACCCCAGGGAGATTCTACGCGTATGTATCAGATCGAGGTTTGACGTACACCGAGATCTGACTCCTACATGATTTTACGCCATAACTTAGCATCTATAAGTAGGTATAGGATTACCGATGATATCAGGAGTATGGTTAACCCTACTACTAGAAGCATATTGCTGGTCTTAGGATCGTAGGCATACTTATAGCTTATAGCTACCATAATCACGCCTATGAAACCTAACGTATAGAGTGCGGCTACGGTTAGGGTTTCCGTGACGACTTGATCCCTTATACTAGGGTTAACGATACCTATCTTCCTATTCCCGCTTGCATCCGTATAAATAAGGTAGGGTGGGGATCCCTCGACGATAACGTATATGGAGCCTGATAGTAGGAATACCGTGGCAGCTATAGCGAGCACATATATCCAGTATTCGCCAACCCTAATCCTCAATCTACACACCCTATCCTGGTGGATTGCATATCGTTCGAACAGATACTTAAAGATTCCTAAACCTTGAATAGGTTCTCAGCCTGGATCTAAAGGTATGCTCTAGAAATACTTATAGCTTTGATTTGTAGACGGATATAGGATGTATGCCTCAGAGGATTATATGCAGATCATGCGGGTACATACTCTACGAAGGAGATGAATTCATGTATCCTGGTGAGGTTGTAGAGAGCTACGGTGGATTTTGTCCCTCATGTAAATCTAAGATATCGTTCACTCTAGATGATATCAAGATGGAGCTGAAACCCGCTAGGAGGAGGTAAGAATTATATAGATCAGGCTTCCTCGTAGAATCTAAGTCTCCGGAGGTAGAGGTATTGAAATTTAAGTTACGTAAACCGACAGTTGCATCTATAAAGAGTATAGCTTTATGGCTTAGAATCCTATGGATGCCATTAGCTTTAACGGCTATATGCATACTCGCATTCTACATCAGGATACAACCTGTAGTAAGGGTTTGGGATCTAGGATTCTACCTACACGAGTACGATACATACTTCCAGTATCGAGTAACCGAGCGTATACTGAATGAAGGATTATCATCATGGTATAACTGGTATGATGTTAAGAGCTGGTACCCCTACGGTAGGGATATAGCTAGATCCAGCTATATCGGTCTACCATTAGCCGGGGCATTATTCTACCGCACCATAGAATTTCTAGGTATAAATGTACCCCTGATAACCGCCCTCGTATTCTTTCCACCTATAATGGCTATCCTCATGTGCATATCCATATTCTTTCTAGGTAGGGAGATAGGAGGTAGTATGGTGGGTTTAATATCATCGCTCCTCTTAGCGATAGCACCTGGTAATATAAGTAGAACATTTGCAGGATGGTATGACGATGAATCCATAGGCATACTCGCATTCATCCTAGCTATACTATTCTACGTAAAAGCCGTTAAGAGTACGGATCTACGTACTAGTCTAGCCTATGGTATACTATCAGGCTTATCCTTAGGCTATCTGATCGCATCATGGGGTAGCAGCTTCTACGTGCTAGCTCTCATAGTTTTATCCACGTTCGCAGCAGCCATCCTATCCTTCGATAAGAGCCTGATAACGGCGTACACGCCTATCGTAGCTATATCTGTGTTAGCGGCTATGCTGACGCCTAGGGTGGGGTACGGCTTCATATACGATTCTACGGCTCTACTAAGCTATGGTGTAGCGTCTCTACTAGTATTGAAGCTTGGTTTAAGGAAGCTTGGAGCGGGTAGGGGGGATAAAATCTTCTTAGCTATCATAGGTTTACTTGCATTATTCGGCGTCATACTAGTAGCTATGGGTGTGATCAGGCTTCCAGGAGGTAAGTATCTAGCCGTATTGAACCCGATGTATAAGAGGGGGGTTGCGCTGATAAGATCCGTAGGTGAACATCAATCGACGACATGGGCTCAGATATTCATGTCGACAGGCTTCCTAAGCCTATTCATACCGTTCTATGTAATCCAAGCCTTCAGGAAGCGTTCCTCCGAGCATATACTTGTATCGGTGTGGACCATTACATCGCTATACTTCACAGCATCGTTCGCACGTCTAGAGCTGCTATTAGCCCCAGCTATATCGATCGTAGCAGCCTACAGCCTATACGATATCTCCCAACCCCTACTATCCTACGCGAAATCTGTAGGTAAGGCTCGCCGTCCACGTAGAGCGATATATGGTATGCGTAGGGATATAGCTGTAGCTTCGATTGTTATGATAGCGCTGCTAGCGCTACTCCCGGTGTCGTACTTCGTGTACATAACATACTTCTACTATGGGACTCTTCCAAGTATACTAGAGTTATCGGCACGGTATAATAGGCCGTATACAGATTGGGTGGAAGCCTTAGCTTGGATGAGGGAGAATATAGGAGGTAGAGCTGTAGTTCTATCATGGTGGGATTACGGATACTGGATAACGGTTCTAGGCAACTGTACGACTCTAGCCGATAACGCTACGATAAACTCGACGCAGATAGCAGTCATAGCTAAGATATTCATGTCTCCGGAGAATATTTCGATACCGATTATGGAACGGTATAACGTTACCCATATAGTCGTCTTTACAAGCTGGACTGCTATAGGTCAGTATACAGGTTTATTCGTACCTGATGGTACAGGTGAGGAGGGTAAATTCATATGGATGATAAGGATAGCTAACGATGAATTCGGAGGATTCAACGAGACAGATTACATCGATACAGATACAGGTGCTCCCAGCTCCAGATTCTACGAATCGGTGTTAGGGGTGATAATACCCTTCCGATTTTATAGCAGGGATACGCAGACGGGGTTAAACCTATACATGTTTAAAGGATTCCATAGATCAGAGTACCTCGAACCTGCATTTATATCCAGTAGTTTAAGGAAGGCTGAGGATTTATCCTACTCAGGATGGTGCGGCGGAGTCCTAGTATACAAGGTTAACTATCCATCGAAGGTTAACGCTACTCTGTGATGTCAACGTCGACAGCTATACCTTGCTTCACAAGCTGGATAGCATTCTCCTCAGGTATGTATGCTACATCCTCGACTTTAAACGGTCCATAAACCTTGAGATCCACCCCTACGAACGACGGTATATCCGCCGTAAACCTTACGAGTTTAAGTCCCCCCTCTCTGAACATAGCCTCAGATGGCGTATACCTACCCTCGACTATACGTCTAACCATACGGTTATACTCTTCGAGTATCTTCGAAAACTCCCTCGCAAAGGGTCTCTCATCATCAGCTAGCTTATCCCATTCGACTACACCTCTGATAGATGCATCCATAATCTTAGTAAGCCTAAGATAGCATAGATCCTCGACGAGTTTAACGCTAACCTCTAAAGCTTTAGATAGAAGTTTACCCTGTATACTCTCCCTATCGGCAAGCTTCTCATCCTCCCTAAGCCTCCTCATAAAAACGTTGAGCCTCCTATAGAAATCCCTAGGTATGGGTTGTAGCTCGACGCTGGACGCCTCCCTCTTCCAAGCGTTTAAAAGCTCCTCGTACATGATGTCCCTCCTATCCGGATACGTAGGCTACACCCTTACATAATAGTAGGATTGCAGGCTGCAGCGGAAGCGATACCTCCTCATCCTTGAACGGTCCATACTCCTCATCTCCGATCCTAAATTTAGGCGTCGATTCTACGTAAAGCTTCACATAATTCCTAGAATCCCTGAAAGGCGTTGCTTCGGATAGCGGATCATAGTTCTCCAGTGATTCTAGGCTTGAACCAACCTTAGATTTAATGAACCCGGTTTTACCGTGAAGCGAACCTGGTAGGCGTATCAGCCTATGAATATCCAGGGTGACCACGGGATCTATCTTAACAGATGAGTATTCAACCGCTTTAGCCGTAAGCTTTCTAAGGCTAGTTAACCCTATCTCCTTAGCGAGTCTACTAAATCCGCCTTCCAATACGATATCCAGAATTCTATTCCTATCCTCGATTATAGTATCGATGGAGTCCCTCCTTAAACCTAAATTCCTCAATTCATCAGAGGATGCTGAAGATATAAGATCATATAGCGCTCTGATGATCCTAAACCTCATACCGCTAACATCGAGGTTTAACAATAATCTATCAAGGTATATAGATGGATCGAACCCTACGCCAAGCAGGTAGTCGGCTATCTCCCTCCTCGAATTCTGATCCAACTCCTCGACATCCCCGGATACATGTACATGGAAGCCTCTACGCCCTGAGAAGTATACAGCCATATTATCCTCGGGTAAGCCGAACTCGGAGGATAATATCTCGATAAGCTTCATAGTCTCGGTTTTCGCTGCTAACAGGCATTTCTCGCAGAACCATGCTCTCTCTTCTAGTTTATCCTCACCACATCTCAAGCATCTCTCCGGCGTTTCGCCAACCCCCTCATACCCGCATGATAGGCATACCCATCCGTCATGCTCCGCCTTACAATCTGTAGGTATATGATCCGCATCTATATCGAACGTGAGCTCAGCTCCTATCCACCCCTTTTCATCCATAGGAGCTGTCGGATTCATGTAGAAAGCTGATGAATAGTAGCAATCTGAAGGACTATTCACCTTTAAGTATTCTAGGAGCTCCTCCCTACTCTTAAAGGATATATGCCTTACTATACCTCTATCAAACAGGTTGAATCCGAACTCTCTTCCAGTTATCCTGGAGGGTTCCTCGATAAACCTGGGGGCTAGCGTTGAATAATACTCTGCGAATATGCGCTTCACAAACTTCTTCGTAGCTTCCCTAAGCTTCTCTAAGCTTCCCTCCACCCTCACCACCTCCACCTATAGCTCTACGTACACTCCTCTTATACCGTGTAAGAGGATGTTTAACCCCCCTGCAGAATTCATCCTCTACGCATAAGCCGTGGGTCTTCAGGGTTGAACAGCTAGGCGATGTATACTTAGTCATAGACCCCCTCATACCTGCGATATGCTCGACCTGATACCTCGTTATCCTCTCATCGGCATCCGGTACGGATACGAATAGCTTAACCACATCATCTACGGTCAACCCTATGTTGAGGAGGAAGCTTGCAAGGGTAAACCTAGCTATGTGTGGTAAATGCCTCCCGCTTTTTAGAGCCGTATACATAGCCTTCACGCATGGAGGTAGGGCCTCCTCGACGAACCCTACATCCACCCATCCGCCATACCTCGTCTTCCTATCAGAAAGCATACCCGTTATAGCTATAATCTTAGCTTCAAACGTAAGCGGGGGTTTAGCATCCCCAGGTAGCGGTCTGGATAGAATCTTGAAAAGGTTATCTTGGATAGCTTCGGATATAAGCCTTATAAGCTCCCTTCTAGAGAGTAGAATCCATCCATGATCTAGAATCCTATTCACGATCTTCCATCTAGGATCATGAAACCTGGATGCATACTTTAGGTAATCTGTGAAGTATAGCTTAGCATACCCATCGTATATCTCAGCTTTAAAACCTAGGCGTAAAGCTATAGCTTCGATAAGGGGTTTAGGCTCCCTCTCTAGAAGCTCCCTAGCTCTCAGAGATTCCGCTAAAGCATACCTTCTAGCGAGGAATTCATCCCCTATGAATCTAACTAGAAGGACAGCTACGGGGAAGGAGGCTATCTCCAACCTAGGCTCATCCAGTTTTAGGGAGACAACCCCCTTCTCCATGGCTTCGACTATACGAGAATAAGCTCTATCGATTATAGGCTTGAAATACTCCGCCTCCATATCTTTAACGGTAAACCCAGCCTCCTCGAGGTATCTAGCTGCTTCTCTTAGAAACGGGTATTTAGCTAGATCCCTATCTGTAAACCTATAACCCTCCTTTAAAGCCATATCTTCAACCGAGAACCTATAATCTCTGATGATAAAACCTTTATATAACGATATTCGAATAGCTTTAAAGCCGGATCGATATTTGTTAAACCATATTGTTAACTACAATGTTTATACACCACCTATGTCTCTAAACCTCTATAGGGTTGGGTCGATTAGAATTCTTTAAAGCCGCTAGAGATTCGGTGGAGCTTCTCAAACCTATAGGTAGGAGAGGGGGTTCATCATTGCTCATCCATCACGATGAAGCTGATGGTATATGCTCGGCGGCTATAGCGTTGAAAGCTTTAGAGAACCTCGGCTTTACTGTTAAACCTATATGCTTAGAGAAGCTTTACAGGGAAGTCCTCGAAGAAGTATACCGTAGATCGATCTTCGACGCTATAGTTTTCACAGATATAGGTGGAGCTCATGCAGGCTACATATCCAAGCTGAACGTTGATGGAATACCTACCATTATATTGGATCACCATAAGCCTGAGCCATCATTGAATCCATCCGTAGTGAACCTCTCACCAGATTTATATGGCTTAAACGGGGATGAGATATCGGCTTCAACCGTAGCTTACATATTCGCTAAGACGGTATACCCCGGAGCTGAGGAGCTTGCGCATCTCGCTTTGATAGGCTCCGCCGAGATACCTGGGCCTCTAAGAGGCTTGGATATGGAGGCTACCCAGGATGCTATCCGTAGAGGCTTCGTAGAACCTACGGGTAGAGGGGATTACAGGGTTAAGGCTATGGGTAGACCCTTATCCTACAGGAAGCTATCCAGTATCTTATCGATACTGGGATCCGTAGGCTACTATAGAGGTGGGCCTATGCTCGGATTGAAAGCATGCCTTGAAGGATTAACAGAGGATATCGAAAGCTTATCATCGAAGCTTGAGGATGAAAGAAAGGAAGCTAACCGTAAACTCTTATCGAAACTGTACAGGGAGGGTTTAAGGGTGGATGGATATGTACAATGGTTTCACGCTGAAGATACGTTCTCAGGTATGGGTGTTAAGGTTATCGGAAGCTTCTGCTCATACCTAAGGTATCAGAGGAGGATAGTTAGACCCGATCTATACATCATAGGGTTCATGTATATGTCTAGGGAGATACCTGGCTTCAGCCCTCTGAGGAACGATTACAGTAAGGTTTCAGGTAGACTCCCAGAAGAATTGGAGGATGAAGTTAAGAAGGGATTGAAACCTCCGCTTTCGATAGTACTCCCTAAGGCATGTGAAGCCTATGGTGGCTTCGGTGACGGGCATGCATCAGCAGCTTCGGGAGTCGTCTTGAAGGGTATGGAGGAGGGCTTCGTAGAGGAATTCAATAGATTAGTTTCAGAGAGTTTAAGTGTATCACAGAGTTGATGGGAGATAGTATAGATTCTTAGAGATCTCTTCAGCTTCAGCCGGAGGCTTATCGAACGATACAGCTTCAATCCTATGCATTCTCTTAAGATCATCTATAAACAGTCTAACCTTCTCGGATGCGTATACGACGCCCCTCAGAGGAGCGTTTAAAGGTATGCCCATCTTCTTTTTAATCTTCCATAAGCCGCTATCAAACTCGAGTATATACTCCGTATACTCTCTAAGCTTATCATCCACAGGTATAGTCTCAGGTATCCCCTCCCTATGCACCGTTCCACTGTAGATACTCCTCCATATAGCATCCGTTATGAATGGGCATATAGGTGCTAGAAGCTTCAAAATCGTCCTCAGGACTTGATGTAGCGTATACCATGCCGCCGTCTGCTCCCACTCGCTGAACGCTCCATCGCTGTTATATGCTCTAGGCTTAACAGCTTCGATGTAGTGGTCTGCGAATATACTCCATATAAAGTTTCTTATACTGTTGCTCGCCTCGAAGAAGTCTAGCTCCTCGTAATCCTTTACGCATACCTCTATAAGCCTATTGGTTTCGGCTAATATCCATTCATCTATAGGTTTAAGCTTACTCAACCTATCTACGACTGGGAATTGCGAGATAAACCTAGCGATATTCCAAAGCTTAGTTAAGAATAGCTTAGCAGATTCAAGCTTATATTCTGAGAATCTATAGTCTGATCCAAGTTTAGCTTCTGATGCAGCCCAGAATCTAAACGCATCGGCGCTATACTTCTCTAGAAGCGGCTCAGGATATACGACGTTACCTTTAGACTTATGCATAGCCTCCCCCCTCTCATCTAGACCCATACCTGAGATCCTGATGTATCGGAAGGCTGGTCTGCCTGTGAGCTCGTATACCCTGAGTATCGTATAGTATAGCCATGTCCTGATTATATCGTAGCCTTGGGGTCTCAGTATGCTGCCTGATATCTTCTCGTAGAGTTTAGGATCGCGCTTATACCCCGCTATATATAGAGGGCTTATACTAGAATCCATCCATGTATCCAGGGTCCTTTCCTCACCTACAAGCTCAGCTGAGCCGCAGTATACGCATCTATCTATAGGTGGGGGATCCCTCCAAGGCTTATAGTATCTCCCAGGCTCGGGTAGGTTAACCCCACCGCACCTCTTACAATACCATATAGGTATCTCTGTCCCGTAGAACCTCCTTCTAGAAATAGGCCAATCCGTCTTAACGCCTTCTATCCAGTCGATAAGCCTCTGTTTAGCTGAGGGAGGGTAGAAGCGCATATCGTCTAGTATCTTCTTGATATCATCTAGGTATTCGATTTGTTTAAGGTAGAACTCCCTCATATGTATGAATTCTATCGGGTTTTTAGACCTCCAACATATAGGTACTCTATGCCTTATCTTCTCTATCTTCTCGATAACTCCACTAGATTTAAGATCCTCGATTATCCTCCTCCTAGCCTCCTCTACGGTAAGCCCTGCGTAGACCCCGGCGTTACTATTCATACGTCCATCTGGATCTATAGCTATCCTAGGCTTCAACCCAAGCTCCCTGAACAGTCTTATATCGACCTGATCGCCGTACGAGCATACCATAACCAAGCCTGAACCGAACTCGATCCTAGCAGCTGGATGAGCTAGTATAGGTACTCTATACCCGTAGATAGGGGTAATAGCCGTAGAACCCTCTAAACCCTTATACCTATCATCCTCAGGGTTGAATATAACCGCCGCGCAGCTGCATAGAAGTTCAGGTCTCGTAGAAGCTACGACTATATATCCGCCCCTTTCAAGTTTAAACCTCATATAGACTAGATCCGTATCCTTCTCATCGCTATACTCGACTTCGGCATCGGCTATCGTAGTACGGCATACAGGACACCAGTTTACAGGATACTCTGCCTCGTAGATTAAGCCTCTACGCCAGAGATCTATGAAGGTCTCCTGGGTTAAACTCCTATACTCTGGGCTATCCGTCCTATAGTAGTTCTCCAGATCGCAGCTAATCCCAAGCCTTTTAACAACCCATATAAGCTGCCTTTCCACTTCATCCAGATACTTCCTACAGATCTCCTCGAATTCCTCCCGGCTAACCTCCCAGTACCTTATACCATACGTCTTCTCGACTTGTACCTCAACCGGTAGACCATTACGATCGACACCGAACGGGAATAGAACCTCGTAGCCCTTCATCCTGAAATACCTAGCGACCATATCTATCTGCGCATAGTGTGCGGCACCGCCTACATGCCATCTAGCCGAGGCATACGGTGGAGGTGTATCTATAGCTATGATAGGTTTGCCTGAATTCGGATCGAATTTATACAGCCCCTCCTCCCGCCATGTATCTATGAGATTTAGCTCTAGTTCAGCTCTCCAACGGCTCTCCGTTATCCTAGGTTTAAACGTTCCCCTCTCCATCCCTAAGCTACCCATCCCCCTATACGTATCTGTAGCTCGATAGCTACGGTAAATACCTACCAGAATCCAGTTTAAACTTTAACTCTGCGCTTCATCTATTAATAGTTATCCAGGGTGGTTAGAGAATATATTTCAGGTAGGCTTGAAAAGATATGCCTAAGATAAAGTTTGCAGCTACGGCGGATATCCATGCACCTAGATACTTGAAGCTATTCGAATCAAGCCTATCGAAGCTAGATCTAAGCAGTATAGATCTGCTCCTACTTGCAGGCGATATAGTATTACATAACGATTATAGGCAGGTTGAGAGGGTTCTTGGTATAATCGGCGAAGCTTACGATGGACCTATATACGCATGCTTCGGAAACGAGGAATACCATGGATACGAAGATGTATATCGAAGGTTCGATAGGATCGTATGGCTTGATGATGAATCCTCTACGATAGAATTGGGTGGGTGCAAAATCGGGATCATAGGATCTAGAGGAGCTCTAGATTCCCTTACAAACTGGCAGAAGAAGTTTAAGCCAGATCTAGAAGCTGTGTACGCGGATAAACCCTACAAGATAGCTAAGCTCGTATCATCGTTGAATACCGATCTGAAGATAGTTTTAACACACTACTCCCCTACCTACAGGACTCTGAGAGGTGAGGATCCGAGTATATGGGTATACCTAGGATCCAAAGCTATGGAGCCTGTAGTATCATCCGTAGATGTATGGATACATGGACATGCGCATCGAGGAACTGTAGGATCGGTAGGTATAGGTGGAGCGCAAGTATACAATGTAAGCCTCCCAGCTAGAGGAGGAATAGCGGTAATAGAAGTTGAAGGTGGGAGGAAAAAGGGTTTGGATGCATTCTTTACCCGATAACCTCTCATCCCGAAGCTTATACTTCTAGAACTTCGTATAGTTCCATGAAACCCTATCCCCATCGCTTACGGGTTTAAGGTTTGCAGCTACCTCACCCATAACAAATCCCTGCCCCTCGACGTATATATAGTATATCCAGTACCTATTAGCCGTCGGATCGTTAGCTACGCCATCTATAGAATCGACGAATATACCGAACGGATACTCTGTGTACTTTACAGATGCGACGGATAACAGAGCTTGAAATACAGTACTCCTAGCTCTAGGTATCGGTACATCATCATAAACCCTAACCGTCCCGTTACCATAATCTATAATCACATCTACGAAATTCACTTTAGCTAATCTACCCTCATAACCTGTTAGCTTACCCTCATAGGATCTCAGATCGCTTCTAAGCCTTTCATTCTCCATATAGAGCCAACTAGCAGCTACGGATGAGAGGAGAGCCCATACGAGTAGGGCTACTATAGCATAGCTTCTTACGCTAGACATATGCATCTCCATATATGGCTTTATCTCCATATATGGAGATATAAACTTTATCTTACCTTAATTCTCTCCATGTAGGAAGCTATAGGATGGGCGAGCATACTTAACGCTAAACCTGTAGATAGCTCATGTACAGGCCCCATAGGGTATGGTGTAGGTAAGAATAATCCTATCATAGCCGCTATGAAAGCTCTCTCTAAGCCTCCGTAGAATGGTATCGCAAGTATTATAGAGGTGGATACATCGTAGATTAAGGTTAAAACGAAGCCAGCTAGGAATAGATCCAACCTAGATATCCTCTTAATATCCCTCAAAGTTAAACCAGCTAGAAACCCTATGAAACCCATACACGGTGCCGTAGCTACCGTCCAGTAGCCTAAACCGAAGAATGCGAAATCAGAGATCAGCATGGATAGAAATCCTACGATGAATCCGATCCTACTGCCTAGAAGTATACCGCTCATTATCGCTATGAAGGCAACTAGTTTAATGTTGGGGAAAGCTGCTAAGGCTATACGGCTAGCTACCGATAACGACGTTAACGATACTATCAATGCTATTTTTAAACTCTTCATCTACCATATATGGATAATATTCCAGGTATAAAACTTTAACTGCTAGCAAAGGCTTCTTCATCCATACACTGGAGTAACTCTCCTCTAAGTATGTGGGGGAGGCGGTCTGAGCGTGAAGCTCGATCTTCTGATGAGTTCACGTATGGGCAGCTTCTGTGGGCATTTCTTCTCGCATTCACCGCATCTAACACATCTATCTCCCCTCCTATCCTCCGGAATCTCCCTATAATACTCCTCTACAATCCTCCTCTCCTCCCCGCTTTCAGCCATCAGTATCCTATTCATGTATCTGAGGATCGATGGTATATCGACCCCTCTAGGGCATGGTATGCAGTAGTGGCAGCCGGTGCAACCTATAAAGCCATACTTGAGATACATGTTTCTAACCTTCTCGATTATACGCAACTCTTCTTCGCTTAGAATCCCGGGTTCGGCTATACTAGCCGTCGCGATATTATCCACAACCTGCTCGAACGTGCTCATACCACTTAAAGCTACTGATACCTCCGGATTATTCCAGACCCATAGTAGAGCCCATTGTGCAGGAGTCCTCTTTACACCTGCTTCATCGAATACCGCTTTAACTTCTGGTGGAGGTGGTATGGCTAGTAGTCCTCCTCTTATAGGCTCCATAACGACTACCGCTAGACCCCTGGAAGCCGCATATTTAAGACCCTTAGTCCCAGGTGATCTCCTACTACTCTCTGTATCTAGATAGTTGTATTGTATCTGGCAGAATGTCCATCCGCTATACCCATCCACTATCTCCTTGAATACTTCGAATTCATCGTGGAAGCTGAATCCTAGATATCCTATCCTACCTTCATCAACCTTCCTTTCAGCCCAATCTAATACGTTTAGATCATGTATTTTACGCCATCTATCCCTATCCAACCCATGCATCAGGTAAAAGTCTATATAGTCGATCTGAAGCCTTCTCATCTGCTCCTCGAATATCGTATCTAGCTCCTCCCTAGATCTAACCATACCTATAGGCATCTTCGTAGCTACCCTAACTTTACCATGATACCCCTCCCTCAAAACCTTACCTATTAGAACCTCGCTATTTCCTCCATGATACATGTACGCCGTATCAATATAGTTTACACCATGATCGATAGCATACTTTATCATCCTCATAGCTTCAGGTTCATCTATCTGCCTCATATCGCCTCCAACTACTGGAAGCCTCATAGCACCGAATCCTAAGATCGAAACCATCCAATCCAACCTACCAAACTTTCTATACTTCAAGATCCTTCCTCCAGCTTAGATGGAATCTTTAAAGTATAGCTTCTAACTAATATGTTTTACCTCAGAACCGATAACCTATGGTACGCTAGAACCTACAACTAGGGTATCCTTCTATATACAGGCTATCTACGAGTATTCTTAGTGTGTCTCATATGCATACCATATCTATTCGGATCGATTCTCTTCCACAGTTTTACTACGCTTCTACAGTGTTTAGCTAAGATTTCATATACTGGCTATACCTATAGTATCCATATGTTAGGTTTGGAATGGAAGGCTATTATATTCGATCCAACTAGAGTATTTCTTGGAGAAGAAGTTGGCTATGCATCATATGGTCATCGTCGATAGATCGATATGTCGTGGATGCAACTTATGCAGGGAGGTTTCCGTATGCGTCAACACTAACTGCGTAGGCTGTCTTGCATGCTACTATGCATGCCCATATGAAGCTAGGAGGATCGTCGAGGATGGAAGCGAAAGAAGGTTCATCAGGATATCCGTAGACGGCGTAGAGTATAGCGTACCTGAGAGGATAACCTTGAAGGAGGCTTTGAAGCTATGCGGCTACAGCTTCGATGTATTCCCAGGTAGGAACGGCTTATACTCCCCCTGCGGTTTAGGTGGATGCTGGGCTTGTAGCGTCCTAGTAGATGGAGTGCTCACTAGGTCATGTATAACAGGTGTTAGGGATGGGATGAAGATAGAGACAGATGTAGGCGATACCCCTCCGCTTAGGATAATACATGGACCTGAACCTCACACCGTCGGAGGTAAAGCTACCCCCTGGTTCGAAGGTAAGGGTACGGGTAGATATATAGAGGTAGCTATCTGGGCTGCTGGATGTAACTTGAGGTGTAAAAGCTGTCAGAATTACACCGTAACATACGATAATTCATCAGCTCCCTACACTCCATATGAAGCTGCTAGACTTGTAACGTATTATCGCAGATTATACGGGGTTAACGGTATGGCTATCAGCGGAGGGGAACCTACGCTGAATAGACGTTGGCTTATAGAGTACTTTAAGGAGCTTAGAAGGTTAAATCCGGATATGGAGGCTAGGTTGCATCTAGATAGTAACGGGACGATACTAACCTCAGACTATATCGATGAGCTTATAGAAGCCGGGGTTAACAATATAGGAGTCGAACCTAAAGGTTTCCATCTAGAAACATTCATGGATATAACGGGTGTAACCGATAGGAGACTAGCTGAGCTATACCTGAAGACTAGTTGGAACGCTGTCAAATACCTTGTAGACAACTATAAGGATAGGGTATACATAGGAGTCGGTATACCGTATAACAGAGTTTTTATGAGCTTCGAGGAGCTAACAGAGATAGGTTGTAGGATTGCATCGATAGATCCTGAAATCCAAGTATGCGTCCTAGACTACTTCCCGATCTTCCGTAGGAGGGATATGAAGAGGCCGAGCTACTGGGAGATGCTAAAGGTTAAACGGTTACTGAACGGTTTAGGATTGAAATGCGTAATCGTTCAAACAGTGTTGGGGCATGTAGGGCCTTAGTCGGCTAGGTTTGTAGGATTACGATATTCATCATCGACTCGCCATATTCCATCTGATCGAAATATTTATATCGATAAATCTAGTACGATTATCAAGCCCCCATGCCTCTGCAAACCACTTATAGGAGTCGAGAGGTTTACGATATGGTAGGTTTAGGGGGATCTACTGAATCCCCTGATATTCGTAAAACTGATTCTGGGAGTGAGACTAGAAAGATACTGGGGCCTCCACGTTTAACTAAGTATGAGAAGGCTCGTATAGTAGGTGTACGTGCTCTTCAGATATCTATGGGTGCTCCGATCTTAGTTAAGCTTCCACCGGATATCGATAAATCACCCTTCTCCATAGCTCTCTACGAGCTTGAAAAGGGTGTATTACCCATAACTATAAGGAGGAAGCTTCCAGATGGAAGCTTCCAGGATATACCCTTAAAGTGGCTTATAGGAAGGTAGAAGGGGATGCATAAGTATAGGATACCTCCCTTTCTAGCCTCTATAGCCCTAGTAGCTCTCGCTTTAGCCGCAGCTTACGGTGTCTATGCTTCGCTAACGTATACGCTTAGAACGAAGCATCCTATCGGATACGTGGTAGGCACCAGTATGCTTCCAACCCTTCAGCCTGGAGACCTGATAGTGATAGTAGGTGTCGAAGCTGAGGATATAGCCGTCGGCGATATCATAGTCTTCCAACCCCCCTATCGCCCGGAACCTATAGTTCATAGAGTTATAGCCGTAGAGAGGATCGGGGGTAGCATATACCTGACGACTAAGGGTGATAATAACCGTGTATCCTTACCAGACGAAATCAGATTCCCCGTAAGCTATGTCATCGGTAGAGTCGCATATAGGATACCATACCTGGGATGGATCGTATATGTTCTCCAAATACCTATAGCCGTTATACCAGGGTTAGGCGAAGTTAAATTCGGTTTCATATTGATTATGATACTTACGGTGCTCTATATAGTTCATGAGACTTTAGCCGGTAGGAGGCGTAGAGAATCTGGAGAGGAGCCTAGTAAAGATGGAAATCTAAGCGGAGAATCCGGATTGCAATCTTAATATAGGTGACTTATAAGGTTTATAGAGAGTGGTTATGAGTAAAGAATCTAGGCTTAGAGAGCCGACTATAAGGATAGAGAACGTCGTATCTTCTGTAACTCTCGATCAGCCTATAGATCTACTCTCCGTTATGAAGGCTGTACCGGATATGGTTGAGTATAAACCTGAACAATTCCCAGGTCTCGTTTTCAGGCTTAAGAAGCCTAAAACCGCTACGTTGATATTCGCATCTGGTAAGATGGTTTGTACAGGAGCTAAATCCGAGACTCTAGCTAAGAGGGCTGTTAGGAAGGTTATAAAGTATCTAAGGGATAACGGTATACTTATAGTTTCACGTCCAGAGATTAAGATACAGAATATAGTCGCCTCGGCGGATATACATGCTAAGATAGATCTGGAGAAGGCTGTATTCGCTTTAGGACGTACGATGTATGAGCCTGAACAGTTTCCAGGTTTGATATACCGTATGGATGAACCTAAAGTTGTTATGCTACTATTCGCAAGCGGTAAGCTTGTATGCACCGGTGCTAAGAAGGAGGCTGAAGTGAAGGAGGCTGTATATAAGCTTAGGGATGAACTGGAGGATAAACAACTATTATACTATGAGTAGATATCTCTAAGCTTTTTAACGATGAAACCTGCTTCAACCGGTATCAGAGGGGCGAAGACTCCGTAATACTTTAGACTGGAAGCTTCCTCTAGGATACGGGTGGAGCCTCCTCCACTTATATATCCATCTATAAAGCTATCCACGATCCCCTGGAATAGTTGTATAGATTTTCCGCTCGATAACTCTACCCCTGTGAGGTATAGAAGCTCAGCTATATCCCATCCGAAACCCTGATTAGACTTCTTGAACTGTTCGAGATCTAGTATGTATAGGTTGCCGTCAAATGCCGTTAGTATATGGCTAGGTTTAACATCGCCTAAACGGTATCCTAAGCTATGTATCCTACTCATAAGCCTACCTAGAAGCCTGTATGTCTCTAAGATCTTCCCACTATCATACTTCTTCAATATCGTAGTGAGAAGCTCTCCGTGTACATACTCTCTAACCATGTAGAGCTTCCTTAGATCCAGGTATAATATCGGTGTATATGGTAAACCCTCCTCGCTGAGTTTCATAATCCCTAGATACTCGTTTAGAAGCCTCCTCCTAGGTTTAACCTCGAAATCCACGGCTAACTGGGACCATAGGGATACTGGAAGCCATTTAGCTAGATCGAATCTACCATACATCTTAACCAGAATACTCTTCCCCTCACCCTCCACTAGATATGTTAAGCTTAGAAGATGCCCTATCCTTCTAACCTTAGGCTTCTCGAATCCAAGCTCCTTCAAGATCGACTTCAGAGCTACCCCGCGATCAGCTACCTGTAGCCCTCTATGCGTAGGTAGCATGATATATCCACGTGTATCGAGCTTGAAGCCTGAAGCTCTATACGATCTAAGAAGCTTAGATATGAATTCTTCTAGAAATACTTTGAGGAAAACTTCCCTTCCGGCATATGTATGTACGGCGTAAGATTTAATAACCCTAGCAATCCTCCCTCCAATCCTCTTCAGATCATAGCCTCGAGCATCTATGAGGGATAGTATGGATCTATCTAGACGTATGGATCCATCTAGAAGCTTAACGTAACCTTCGGATTCCAGAAGTTTTAAAGCTTCGTATAGCCCGTTCATGATGTTCTTAAGGTTCTCCTCCCCCCTCTCACCTGATAACATTAACCTATAACTATAGCCTACCGGTGGATATGCTTTAGCTCTTTTCCTAAGGTAGCTTAGTATGATATAGGTTGGATCTACTAGGAGATATTCTAATACTGGCTCGTAGATGTATGCAAGCTCGATCAGCTCCTCTAGAGCGATCCTTCTCTTCATGTACACCTCCCATAGTCTCACATATTCGCTGTTCGATAGAGGTATAAACGGTGTGAATAATCTACCAGATACGAAATCTCCTAGGATAGAGTCTTTAACGTCGGATTCGAAGATCTCCCTATCGACGGCTAATATCGCTAACTTCACATCGCCGAACGGCTTATAATAGTACTCTATCTTCTCCGGCAACCTATCGATTATAGCTATAACATCGTAGTCGCTATCCTCTCTAGCATAACCTGAAACCCTAGATCCGTAGAGTATTACAGCTCTAACAGATTCAGCCCCCTCCTTGAACGCTACCTCCTCCACTTGCCTCAGTATCTCATCGTATATCTCCATAGCTATATTAACCTCATATACCTAGCTCCTAGAATTTCTATCTATAAGACAACCTTTAAGAATATAGCTTACTATAGCTCTTCTTTAAGGTCGATTAAAGCTTTGGTATACCTATCGTTAGCGTTAGACTTCATAGATTTGAATGAAGCTTTGAAAGTAGCTGAGAAATGCTATAGATTCTTCGATATATTGGAAGCCGGTACACCGCTTATCAAAGCTGAAGGTTCTAGGCGATGCATATACGCGTTGAAAAAGTTCAAACTACCCATATACTTGGATCTTAAGACCGTGGATGTAGGGAGGTTAGAAGCTCTACTCTCAGAGGACCCGGTAAAATATGCTACGGTCCTTGCTCTATCTGATGAATCTACCATAAGGGATTTCCACGAGGTATGTAGATCCAGAGGAGTATACTCCGTCATGGATATTATAAGATGCCAGTTTAGTAGGGTGGATGAGGTTGGTATTCCGGTAGATTATATAGCTTTACACCTAGGTGTAGATGAGAGGAGGATTGGAGGTGATATAGTATCGATGGTTAGAGTATTCAGAGAGCTATACGGTAGTAGACGTCTAACTGTAGCAGGAGGTTTATCGCCTCGAAGCATATCCAGCCTTATACCCCTACTGCACGACGACGATATAGTCGTAGTAGGATCGTATGTTACGAGATCCGATGATCCTGAAGATTCAGCTAGGAAGCTGAGGATGGTAGTGAATGAATATGTCTAGCTTAGATACGGTATTCGCAGGCTTCGTAGACGATTACCTAAAGCTATGCGAGTTACTCCGATCGTTCGATCTACCAAGCTATACATTGTTCGATGAATTTAAATCTATGGTGGAGAACTCGCGTAGGATATTATGCGTAGGTACCGGTAGATCCGGTGATGTAGCCGATATACTCTCGAAATTCCTACGTAACATAGGTTTCCATAGCTATGGACCTGAAGAGCTTCCATACATGTTTAGTAGAGATGATTTAGTAGTAGCGATATCTGGTAGCGGTTCGACACCGTATACGCTTGAGATCGCTAGGTTTGCTAAGGATATAGGTATACCTATAGTAGGTTTCACATCTAATATGGATTCACCTCTAGCTCGTTTCCTAGATCTAGTATTCCATGTACCAGGTGCACCTAGACGTAAGCCTTTAAGATACGAGGTCGTATCTCTATCAGGTGTATACTCTACGCCTCTGCTTATGCTTGGGGGAACCCTATTCGAGTTGAGAAGCCTCCTCCTTATCCTCTCGTTTATAGGCTATACGGCTCTAGGTTTGGATCCATACAAGATATTCGCAGATCTCGTTTCGCTCTGCATATCCTTCAAGCCTAACCCTGACCAGGTTAAATCCCTGTATACGCTTATACCTAAACCTAGGAGCGTAAGTAATCCTCTATCCGGTAAAGTCGTAGCCGTAGGTGAAGGGCTTTCCGGTATAGTCGCTAGGTTCTTCATAACACGTCTCAGGCATTGCGCGCATCCAGATGAGGAGAGGGTATGCTTCTACTGGCGTGATAGGGGTAGCGTAGCTCTAAGAACAGGGGATCTTACGCTCATAGTATCTGGTTCAGGTGGAGGTGTACCCGCCATCATGGCTAGGATAGCTAGGATGAAGGAATCTAGGGTTGCATCGATAACTTCGTATCTAGATTCTGAGCTAGCTAAACTTTCAGATGTAGTAGTTTACGTACCAGGTCGTATCCTACAGCGTATAGAAGGTCTTAGAGGCAGCTATCTACCTACAGATCCAAGATACTCTATATTCGAGCTTAGAACCATATTACTTCTGGAAACTTTCATACAATCTATAGCTCGTATAGAAGGATTGACGGAGAGGGATCTCTGGGCTCACCACCCAGATTTCATATAAGTTCGATAACGCTTTTCTAGAAGGTCGTGTAGACTAGCTTTACAGAATTTAGCGTGCAGTAGACCTGGATGGGAGGACATAGATGTCTGATAGAAGCTTCGTGGTTACACCTTGGGAGGTTAGGGGAGAGGTAGATTACGAGAAATTAGTAGAGGAGTTCGGCGTGCAGCCCATAGATGAAGAGTTGGAGGAGAAGCTTAGGAAGTATATGGGTGGACAACTGCATATGCAGATTAGGAGGAGGGTATTCTTCTCGCATAGAGATCTCGACTGGATACTAGACTCCTATGAATCTGGTGATAAGTTCTTCCTATACACCGGTAGAGGTCCTTCTGGGCATACGCATATAGGCCATATAATTCCATGGATATTCACTAAGGATCTCCAGAGATACTTCGACGTGGAGGTATACTTCCAGCTTACGGATGATGAGAAGTTTCTAGTTAAACCTGAACTCAGTTTAGAAGATACGATCAGCTATGCTTACGATAACTCTTTAGATGTTATAGCGTGCGGCTTCGAGAAGGGTAAGACGTGGCTTTTCTTAGATACGGAATACATAAAGACGCTGTATAGTATAGCTGTGAGGATAGCTAAGCATCTAACATTCTCCACCGTTAAAGCTGTATTCGGATTCACAAGCTCTACGAACATAGGTGTAATATTCTTCCCCGCTGTGCAGGCTGCGCCATGTTTCCTACCATCCATTCTCAAGGGACGTAACATACCATGCCTGATACCTGCAGCTATAGATCAGGATCCATACTGGCGTGGTGTAGCTAGAGCCGTCGCTCCTAAGCTGGGATTCTACAAGCCAGCTCAAATACATTGCAAATTCCTACCCGGGCTTGGCAGGGGTGGTAAGATGAGTGCAAGTCAGCCTGAAACAGCTATATTCACGACGGATAGACCTGAAGTAGCTGAAGCTAAGATTATGCAGGCGTACACCGGTGGGCAGCCTACAGTCAAGGAGCAGAAAGCTAAGGGAGGCAACCCGGATGCATGCCCGGTATACCAGTACTACCTATTCCTGTTTGAAACGGATGATGCTAAGCTGAGGGAGAGGTATTTAAACTGCCGCAGCGGATCGCTTTTATGCGGGGATTGTAAGGAGACCTTAGCTAAGAGAGTATCGTCGTTCCTTAAAGATCATCAGAAGCGGCGTATGGAGGCTAGGAATATGCTGGAGGATTTCATACTTAGAGATTGAGGTGTATCATGGAATGGACAAGGTGAGCCTATCACATAACGAGCGTAGAATATTAGAGGCTTTAAGCAGTCAAGGATCACCGGTCTATCTAGATACGCTCGCATCGCTAACCGATACACCGGTAAGCCAGATAGCATCTCTGCTAGAGGATCTGAGATCTAAGGGCCTCGTAGATTACAGTAGGGAGGAGTATCTATCGGTTAAGTTTACCGGTGAAGGCGAGTTGTATCGTAGGCTGAGTCTACCTGAGAGGCGGGCTATAAGGAGGCTTATAAAGGTTGGCGCTATACCTGTAGCTAGGCTAGCGGAGGAAGCTGGATTAACTGATCTGGAGGCTAGGATCGCTAGTATATGGCTCATAAGGAAGGGGTGGGCTAAGGTGGAGGAGGTGGATGGCATCAAGGTGTTGAAACCTACGGTTATGAGTGAGCCTGAACCTACACCGGATGAGAAGCTTCTAGAGGGTATAGGTTCAGAGGGGTTGGTCATAGCTGAGGCTTCGAGGGAAATCATGGAGGCTTTAAACGTATTGGAGAGAAGGAAGCTTATAAAGAGGGATCTTAAGCGTAGGATATCTGTTAGACTAACGGATTACGGGTTAAAGGTCGTTAGGGGTGAAGTAGAGGTTTTAGAGGAGGTTACGAGGGTTACCAGCGATCTTATAACTACGGGTAGATGGCGTAACGTCGTATTTAAGCCGTACGATGTAACGCTTCCAGTCTACCAGATATATCCTGGTAGGAGGCACTTCCTTAGACAGGTTTTAGACTATATGAGGCGTATATGGGTTGAGATGGGTTTCAAGGAGATGGAGGGTCCGATAGTCGAAACGGCATTCTGGGATTTCGATGCTCTCTACGTACCGCAGGATCATCCAGCTAGAGATATGCAGGATACATTCTACCTTAAAAATCCGAGTTTCGGCAACCTACCGAGTCGCGATATAGTCGAGAGGGTTAAATCCGTTCATGAGCATGGAGGGTGTACGGGCTCTAGAGGTTGGCGTTACGCATGGAATGAGGAGGAAGCTAGAAGATGTCTTCTAAGGACTCATACAACATGTTTATCCGCTAGGACTATCGCTACGCTTAAGAAGTGCGATCTACCGGCTAAATTCTTCTCCATAGGTAGGGTATTTAGGAATGAGACGTTAAGCTGGAAGAGTCTATGCGAGTTCTATCAGACTGACGGTATAGTCGTGGATGAGAATGCTTCGTTCGCCCATCTCTTAGGATATCTTAGAAGGTATTTCACGATGCTCGGCTTTAAGGATATAAGATTCCGTCCAGCATACTTTCCGTATACCGAGCCATCCGTCGAGATAGAGGTATACCACCCGGTTTACGGTCTATGGCTCGAACTAGGAGGTGCAGGCGTATTCAGACCAGAGGTTGTAGAGCCCCTGCTAGGTATGGATATACCTGTGCTAGCCTGGGGTCCAGGGTTGAATCGCATAGTTATGATGAACTACGGTATCAAGGATATAAGGGAGCTTCACGCGAACGATCTTAAACAGCTACGCGAGCTACCGGATTGGATAGGTGTATAGCTATGCCTGTCGTATCTGTCAGGCTTAGGGATTTCTGCAGTCTCATAGGTTTGGATTTAAGTATAGATGATCTGAGGGATAGGATACCGATGATGGGTGTAGCGTGGGAGAGAGAGTATGAGGATGGATTCGATGTAGAAGTCTTCCCTAATAGACCTGATATGTTCTCGGTGGAAGGTCTTGCGAGAGCCTACTCAGGATTCATAGGGGTGAGGGAGGGGTTACCGAAATACGATGTTAGGGATGGAGGCCCGATCGTATACGTGGATAGGAGTATAGCATCTATCAGGCCTTACATACTGGTAGCGCTCATAGATAACGTGAATCTCTCGGAGTATGCTCTAGAATCCATAATACAGCTTCAGGAGAAGCTTCACATATCATACTGTAGGGATAGACGTAAAGCTTCGATAGGTATACACGATGCAGGTAGGCTGGAATACCCGTTAACGTATAGAGCTGTAGGTGGAAGTGAGCTTAAATTCAAGCCTTTAGATTTCGACGAAGAGTTAACACCAGAGGAGATATTGGAGCGTCATCCTAAGGGTATAGCCTACGGTCATCTAGTACGCGGCTACGGATTATATCCTATACTGATGGATGCTAAAGGTAGGGTTCTAAGTATGCCGCCTATCATAAACGGGGAGTTTACAAGGGTTACTACGGCTACTAAACGTCTCCTCCTAGACGTTACAGGTCTAGATATGGATGTAGTCTCATCTGTTATGAGGATCCTAGTCTGTAATATATGCGAGAGAGGCGGTATAGTCTACATGGGTGAATCTATCTACGAATACGATACACCGCTGGGTAGGAGGGTGAAAGCCCCGATTCTAGAGCCGTACGCTATGAGGCTTGATCTCGATAGAGCATGCAAGCTTATAGGCGTAGATATAGCAGTAGAGGATGCTGTGAAGCTTCTGAAGCGTATGAGGTATGACGTTAGGATAGTCGATGAGAGAACGATCGAAGTCTATATACCGCCGTATAGAGTGGATGTTATGCACTGGGTGGATCTAGCAGAGGATTTACTCATAGCCTTCGGCTACGATAAGGTTGAACCAGTTATACCGGCTATAGCTACGATAGGCGGTGAAAGCCCCCTTGAACTATTTACTAGGAAGGCTAGAGAGGTGATGTTAGGTTTAGGTTTCCAGGAGGTTATGACGTATATACTTACGAATCCTAGGGATCAATTTGATCTTATGAGGATCGATAGAGCTCTATGCGTAGAGATAGAAAATCCTAAAACCTCCGAGTTTACCATGTGTAGATTATGGCTTCTCCCATGCCTAATGAAGGTTCTATCATCGAATAAGCATAACCCGTATCCTCAGAGGATATTCGAGGCAGACGATGTAGTAGTACTGGATCCGCTATCTGAAACCGGAGCTAGAAACCTGAGGAAGCTAGCGGCAGTATCAGCTCACGCAGAGGCGGATTTCGCGGAAGCTAAAGCCATAGCAGAAGCGTTGATAAGATGCTTAGGGCTTCAAGCATCCTACAAGCCCTTAACCCACCCATCGTTCATAGATGGTAGAGCTGCATCTATAGAGGTGGGTGGCGTGGAGATAGGATTCATAGGAGAGATCCATCCAGAGATACTCGAAAATCTAGAATTAGAAAACCCAGTAGCAGCTATAGAGGTGGATCTAGAAGCCCTCTACAATATAGCTAAGAAGAGGAGCGGGATAGCAAGAGCCCCTAGCCTATAAACTTCCTAACAGTCTTCAACGCTTCTAGGAAAGCTCCACCCCTATC